>JBBRWQ010000129.1:0-7243 GCA_038249115.1 Actinomycetales bacterium | reverse complement strand
TGGCTGGTCTGGCTCGCCGACCTCCACGAAGCCGGACCGCCCACACTGTGGAGCCACAACAACTCGAGCCCCGATCGCGTGCCCTGAGCGCGCAAGACCGTCCAGAACTGATGACGGATCGCATGAGACCTCAGCCGGGGACCGCAACGACCGACACGCCGAGTTCGTCACCTTAGCTGATGACGACGCGGCCGTTTCCTGTGGATCCCTCGTTCGCGCTCGCATTCCCGGCCCGGGCGCGGCAGGATCGTAGTCATGTCCGACGCCACGCGTGAGCTAGCGATGTTCCCGCTCGGCTCCGTGCTGTTCCCGGGCATGCCGTTGCCGCTGCGGGTCTTCGAGCCGCGCTACGTCGCGATGCTGTCGTCGGTGGTCGGGGAGACGGAGCGCGAGTTCGGGGTGGTGCTGATCGAGCGCGGCTCCGAGGTAGGCGGTGGCGACGTGCGGTTTGGGGTGGGCACGGTGGCGCGGATCGCCTCGGTGGAGATCACCGAGGGGTCGATCGTGCTGCTCGCGACTGGTGCCGCACGGTTCGAGGTAGTGCGCTGGCTGGCCGACGACCCGTTCCCGCGAGCGCAGGTGCGCGAGCTCGACGCGCTGGAGCTCGATGCGCCCACCGTCTCCGCGCTCGCCGCGGCTGAGGCTCTGGTGCGCGCGACCATCACCAGAGCGAGCGAGTTCGTCGAGCTCCCCTGGCCAGCCGACATTGCGTTGTCCGACGAGTCGGCCGAACGCATCTGGCAGGTTGCCGGCATCGCACCGCTCGGCTCGCTGGACCAGTTCGCGCTGCTGCGCTCGAGGACCGCCACGGAGCTGCTCGCCAGGCTGGTCGAGGAGACGCAGGCGGCCGACGCCCGCTTCACCGCCAGGTGGGCAGACGACCCGCGGGACCACGGCGACCTCCCTCAGTGACCGCTCAGCCGACCACGTCCAGGTCGGGAGAACAGAAGGCTGGGTCGCGCTCAACCTGCCCCCGACGACCTGACTCACCCGCGAGGCCCTTGGCGGACGCCACAAGGACGGCAACGTCCAAGATCGACGCGGAGTGCCCGACATCTCAACTGCGCAGAGCCGACCGCTCTCACGGGCGTGGTCAGGTCCTGACGGCACCCATTCGAGTGAGCAGCTGCTGTACTTTGCTGCTGCACTTTGCTGCTGTACTTCTCCCGCGACGTTAGAAAGGCCCTCTTCCCGGATCGGGAGAGGGCCTCTGGCCTGCGGTTATGCGCTCTTCTCGGTGGAGCTGAGGGGACTCGAACCCCTGACCCTCTCGTTGCGAACTCGGTGCATGGCGGTCGCTCCGGCTTGTCTAAGCACGAATCGGTGCGCTCGAAGGCATGGGAGCCCGGTGGCAGTCGATGGCGTTGCTGTACATGACTGCTGTACTTTCGGCGCTGCGAATTCGGCGGCGCAAGAGCCTCGCCCGGCGGCTGTAGGGCGGCGTCGCGGTATGTGGCACGCATGTGGATAGAGGCTTCGAACTCGTCCCCGTTGACGTCGTGCGGCCGCGCTCCGGAGACAGCCGCCGACCTGTGCAAAGTCGTGGGCCCCAAGGGATGAGATCAGAGGTGGCTGAGCACGTTGTCGATCACCAACTGTGCCGCCGCGTCGATGTCGTAGCCGGATGGGCCGCCCGCGATGAGGTTGTTCGTGCCAGTGCGAAAGTCGTGGTGCCTGAGATGATCGTGCAGGGTGTTGATCGCGACCTTGGCGGTCAGCCCGGCCGGCCGGTAGGGACCGAACACCGCGAGCAGCTGCGGGCCGGTCAGCGCGAGGCTCGGACCCGTGAGGGCCAGCCACATGTCGTACAGGTCGCGGCCTTTGCGTCGCTGGTAGAGGGCGCGGATCTTGGTCGCGATTAGCTCAGCGGGCCCGAATGTATGGACGTCGGCCTGCCCACTCCACCAGTTGGAGGTCACCTCGTACGGCAGGCGGACGGTCGACGTCGCCGGGGATCGTTCGTGAGTGTTGACCTCAATCTTGATCTTGCGGGTTGTGCCGGATTCGGCGGTGTAGCGCAGATACACCTTGGACTGGGCCGATATCTTGGTGCGCACGTCGTAGCCCAGGCTCAGGCCGATGGTGCCGATGGTGCCGATGGCCCTGGTGACCTTGCCGATGCCACCGGAGGTGCGGCGCACATAGTCGAGGTCTTCGGAATAACGGCGCGCCGGATGCAGATACAGCTTGTGTAGGCAGGTGCCCCCTCGGAAGACGAGCTCTTCGCCGAGGTAGTCGTCGCCTGCGATGAGGCAGATCATCTGAGACAGAAGCAGGTCCTGCGCGACCTGGTCCGCGGTCGGCCAGGGTGCGTTGTGTGCCCAGGTTGTGATGTCGTTGGTGGGGATCACAGGTCGGGGTCCAGCTCGGTGTTGACAGCGACCCGCCACCCTTGGTCGACGACGCCCCCTGGCGGGCTGTGCCTGTCCAATGCAGTGATCGGGTCGCGGCGGTGTTCGCCGGCAAGCTGCTGCAGGCCACGTGTGAGGACGGGCAACTCGAGGAAGTCGAGCAGCCAGCCGAGGCGCCGGACGGTGGTGATCGGAAAGTGCCGTGCGGCGTCTGCCAACGCGCCGTGGCTGAGTCTGCCGTCGTCGGCGAGCTCTGCGATGACGGTCGCTGCGTTGCTCAGCCCACCCGAGCGACCGGGGTCATCGACCAGGTCCAGAACGGTTGTCGCAGGGGTGGCAACCCACAGAAGGCCGGTCGGGGCGGTCCGCTGCTCGCGCGGCACATCGGCGACCCGGGCGCGGGTGGCGAACTGGAGCCGGACTCGACCGAAGGCACGGTCCTGCACCGCCGCACTGACCGCGACCTGCAGGACCTGCGGGGCCTGGTGAGCCACGCCATGAACCTCGGCTGCCGACAGCCAGCCGACGTAGTAGTCACGATCGAGATAACGCATGAGCAAGTCGATTATTTGCAGCCCGGGCAGGCTGCCGTAGATCCGGTGCTGTGGTGGAACCGGAACCCAAAGGCCGCGTGCCGGGGCGATGACCCGACCCTGCTGCACGTAGCGGTGCATACGCACGCGTACCTGGTCCTCCGGGATGCCGAGCAAGTCTGCGGCTTCTGAAGTCGTGATCGCGGCACGGCCACGGGCGACCAGGTCGTCGAGCAGGTCCAACGTGCGAGTCGCCACAGCGCTCAACTCCTCACAGCGATACTCAGAAAGTTACGCTGAACGTAACGTTAACTTCTTGCCTATGCGCATACTGCTTCGCCCCGACGAAAGTTCAACCCTGCCAAAGGTGTGCTAAACGTAACGATGGCTGCGTCATCGACGAGGGTCGGGGAAGCCCAAACTGGTGTATCCGGGCGCGCGCTTGGCGAGGGAGGATGCGAGCACGCCGGTGGCGATGTCGTAATAGTGATGGACCTCGGCAGTGATCTTGCCCGGGTGGGCTCGCAGAATGCGACCGGCGTACTGGACCAGTCGGCCCTTGAAGGCGATCGGGGCCGCCAGAAAAAGGGTGTCGAGCGCCGGGCAGTCGAAACCCTCCCCGACGTACGGGCCAGTCGCCACTACCAGAAGCGGCTGGCCACCGGCGCGGGGCTCCAATAGTTGCAGCGCGGCTGCTCCGGCTTTGACCCCCATCCCACCTCGCAATAAGACGGGGTCGTGACCTTCGCTGCGTAGTTCCTCAGCAAGCCGCTCGACGTGGGCCGTCCATTGGGTCAGAACCAGGCAGTTCCTTCCTCTGTCTAGTGCCGCCACAACGTCGGACACGACCTGCCTGGTGCGGTCGTTGTCGGCGACAAGATCCCGATAGATAGCCGACATTCCCCCAGGTGCTGAGGGGTCCGCAGTCCCTGTGTACTGAAAGGTCGTTGGATGCACGATCAGGACGGGGTCGGGGGTGGGGAGTTCGAGCGCGCCACTTGCCAGGGTTCCCGCCTTGACAGCGGTCATGTCCGAAAGGTCCACCGTCCCGATAGCGGAACGCCCCACGGCACAAGTCGTGGCCCCTGCCGCACCGTCGGTCGTCACCGTGCAGGGTTCGGTAATCGCGACGCGGGCTGACGCCCTTCGGGGCAAAATCAGCCGATCGCGAAGCCCCCGAGAGGGAACTACGCCTCGACGAGGATCACCAACGTTTCGCCCAGCACGCCGTCATATGCCATCGCGTCGGCCATCGTCTCGTTCTGCATCGCGGCCATGAGGACGTCCATGTCTGCAACGTCCATAAGCACTGCCACTCGGGTCGGGTTCTGTGGGTCGATGAAGGTCCGGATGTTGGTGACGCCGAGGGGCCCGAAGACCTCTTCGCGCTTCGGCGAGGCAAGCCAGTGCTTTGTGTCCTTCACGTCGTGATGGGCGATTACGGTGGGCATGATGCACCTCTTTCAGCGAGGATGCGGCGACCGGCTGACGCCACGAGACGGCCCCTCGTTTTGTCAGTGTAGGCATCCTCGGGACCCGGGTCCTCCCTCAAAGTGGTGATCTCCCAACCGGGTGAGAACCTGTCAACTCCCAACAAGGGTCCAGATTCCTCGGGGCTCGCCGCATCGACGAGATCTTCGGCGAGCACTTCTTCGAGACCAACTTCTGGCAGATGTGGCGGACCATGTTCGCCTTCCAGAAGTGGCACTCGGCCATTGAGCTGCGCCGCTACTTCCTGCGCTTCGTCCAGGAGTTCGACCTCCTCGACACGGTCGGTGGGATCTGCCGGACGAAGTACAACCAGTACGACTCGATGATCGTGCCGCTGCAGCGCTGGCTGGTGGCCCAGGGCGTCGACGTCCGCTTCGGCACCCGCGTGACCGATGTCGACTTCGCCGGACCCCGCGAGCGACGACGCGCCACCTGCCTGTATGTCGATGACCCGCAAGGCAGCTCGACCATCGAGCTGGGCAGGAACGACTTCACTTTCATCACCATCGGGTCCATCACGGCCGACAGCACCTATGGGAACAACGACACCGTGCCGCCTCTGGTCCGCGGGCGCGTCGACCACGGCTGGTCGCTGTGGGAGGAGATCGCCAAGAAGGCGCCGGACTTCGGACGGCCCAACACCTTCTTCGGCAACATCGACGAGAACAAGTGGGAGTCCTTCACGCTGACGATGCACAGCGACACGCTGCTCAAGCGCATCATCAAATACACCGGCAACGAACCTGGCACCGGAGCGCTGACCACGTTCATCGAGTCGGGCTGGCACCTGTCGATGGTCGTGCCGGCACAGCCGCACTTCCCCAATCTGCCCGAGAACACCTACACGTTGTGGGGCTACGGCTTCGAGCTCGACAACGAGGGTGACTGCGTCAGGAAGAAGATGTCGCAGGCGACCGGCACGGAGGTGCTCACCGAGCTCGTCCACCAGCTCGGCTTCGAGGACATCCTGGACGAGGTCCTCGCCCCCACTGACGTCACCACCGTGATGATGCCCTACGCGTCGGCCCTGTTCAGCCGCCGAGTGCCGGAAGACCGCCCCAAGGTGATCCCCGAAGGATCGCAGAACTTCGCGTTCCTCGGTCAGTTCACCGAGCTCCCCGGGGACGTCGTGTTCACCGTGGAGTACTCGATCCACGGGGCCGTGCACGCGGTGTCCACGTTCTTCGGCGTCGACCGGCCAATCCCGCCGATCTACCAGGGTCTGCATGACCCGAAGGTCGGGCTCAAGGCGCTCCAGGCCGCTTTCAAGTAGGCGCGCCTGACTGTCCAGGTGGCCACCTGTGGGGACTTTCTGATGGCCAAGCCGGTGCTCGGACCGGCCCAGTCATAGGAGGTTCGCCATGGTGGCTCTGTTCATGATGGTCTTGCAAGTGGCGAGTGTGCCTGCCGGAGGCGGCCACTACGCTTCAGCCATGAGGGCATCCTGCGGCCGCAAGACCCCCCTGATCGGCCATGGTCGCTGACGTCCTGGTCGTCGGCGCCGGCTTGGCCGGGCTGCGCTGCGCCGTCGCGCTGACCGAGCTCGGCCGCGAGGTAGTCGTCCTCGAAGCCGCGGACGTCGTCGGTGGCAGGGTGCGCACCGACGTCGTCAACGGGTTCCAGTGCGACCGCGGTTTCCAGGTGCTCAACCCGGCCTACCCGGCCGTCCGTCGCTGGGTCGACCTCGACGCGCTGGCCCTGCAGTCCTTCGGCGCGGGAGTGATGGTCAGAAGAGACGACGGTCTGCGCGTCGTCGCTGACCCGTTCCGCGAGCCGCGCCTACTCCCCCAGACGCTGCGCAGCGGCTACCTACGACCCGGCGAGCTCACCGCCCTCGGCCACTGGGCCGCACGGGTCCTGGTCAACCCGCGTGCTGTCGTGCGTGCCCCCGACATGACACTGGCGCAGTCCCTTGATGCGGCCGGTGTGGTCGGTCGGATCCGGCAGGAGATCCTGGACCCCTTCCTTGCCGGAGTGCTCGTCGACAGCTACGGCGGGTCGTCGGCGAACTTCGCCAAGCTCCTTGTGCGGATGTTTGCTCTCGGGCGCCCGGGCCTGCCCGAGCACGGAATGGGCGCCCTCCCCGCACAGCTGGCGGCACGGCTGCCTCAGGTGCAGCTGGGCACTCCGGTCGAGGCGGTGATCGCCGATGGTGGCCGTGAGGTCGCCGTGGTTGCCGGCGGGTCGACGTGGCGCGCCCGCGCTGTGGTCGTGGCGACGGACCCGGTAACGGCCGCCCGGCTCACCCCGCTGCCAGAGCCCGCCACGAAGGGACTCGTGACCTGGTGGTTTGAGGCACCGCAGGCACCCTCGAACCTGCCGCTGGTAGCCGTGGACGGGCGCCGAGCTGGCCACATGCCGCGCGGCCCGGTGTGGAACACCTCGGTCGTCAGTGCTGCCGCCCCTTCCTACGCCCCACCAGGGCGCCACCTCGTGGAGGCCACCTGCCTGCTCGATCGACCAGATGGCGACGCGCCCGAAGCCGAGGTGCTGCGACACATTGGCGAGATCTATGGCTGCGGCACCCCCGGGTGGCGAACCATCATCCGGCACCGCATCCCCCTCGCCCTGCCGGTGATGCTCCCACCGCTGCGTGCCCGCTCGACGGTGGCCCTGGGCGAGGGGGTCTTCGTCTGCGGGGACCACCGTGACACTCCCTCAATCCAGGGTGCCCTCATCTCAGGCAACCGTACGGCCATGGCCATACACGCTGCTCTGTCCTAGGCCCAATACCACTTAGTTAGTCGCCGAGGTCTGGGTTCTGTTCTTGGGGCTGCGTGCGGGGTCGTCGTTTCTTGTATCCGGTCCTTGAGGGGCCGGTGATGGTGATCGTCTGGGCGGGCGGGGCCTTCGGCTGGGGGGTGTTGC
>JBBRWQ010000128.1:0-7316 GCA_038249115.1 Actinomycetales bacterium | reverse complement strand
GATTGTAAGAAGAAGGAAATCGTTGGCCTGTATAAGAATAACGGCCAAGTGTGGCGGCCCAAGGGTGATCCTGAACGGGTCGACGTCCACGACTTCATGGGCGAACAGGGCAAAGCCATCCCCTACGGCATCTATGACACGGGCGCCAACACCGGCTGGGTGAGCGTCGGGGTCGACCACGATACCGCGGCGTTCGCGGTCAACACGTTGCGCACCTGGTGGAACACCGTCGGGGTCCTGGCCTACCCCGATGCCGCGCGGTTGTTGATCACCGCCGACTCCGGGGGCGCCAACGGCAACCGCCGCCGGACCTGGAAGACCGAGCTCGCCGCGCTGGCGGCAGAGACCGGCCTGGACATCAGCGTCTGTCATCTACCGCCGGGCACCAGCAAATGGAACAAGATCGAGCACCGCTTGTTCTCCCAGATCACCAGGAACTGGAAGGGCAGACCCCTGACCAGCCACGAGACGATCCTGAACCTGATCGGCGCCACCACCACAACAACGGGTCTGAGCGTGATCGCCGAACTCGACGAAGGCAGCTACCCAATCGGCATCAAGATCACCGACCGGCAGATGCACGAGCTCCCCATCAGCCGCGACGACTGGCATGGAGAGTGGAACTACTGTCTCCACCCCACAGGCGACACGCCCGAAACACCCTGACTTGATTTAGCGCGAGGCCTAACCATGTCGAGACGGGCCGGATTGCACTATCCAGGCCCGCTGCTGATCCACCAAATCCGCTGCTCAGTCGGCTCCCCCGCCCTGCGTTTTTCCCCCTTCAGTTGGGGAGACAACGGTCGAGAGGTCGAAGCAGGCGTGTCGTAGAGCGCCCCTGTCCCGGTAAGTCCTCACCGGCCTATGGGTAGTAGGCCCGCGTAGGTTCCACCTCGAGACCGCACCCCTTGGGGCGAGCCCTAGGACGCTGGTGTCTTTCGCGTGTCGCCGACCCGGCTGGTGTGAGCATTTTGGGAGAATGACAGCGGCGGGTTTTGTTGTCTGGCTTGGGAGTTCGCGATGACGCTGGGTCTGGCTCCGAAACAGGGAGACCTGTTGCACACGACGGTGGGGTACTGCGAGGGCCGGGTCGGGTCGGACTCGATCTACGCGGTACTGAACCGGGAGTGCTTCACCCTGTTCCCCGACGAGATGTTCGCGGACTTGTTCACCGATGTGGGTCGGCGCAGTGTGCCGCCGATGATCGTGGCGGTGGTCATGGTCCTGCAACGGATCGAGGGCTGCAGCGACCGGGAGGCCGTGGACCGGTTCACGTTCGATGCCCGGTGGAAGTACGCCGCGGGTGGCCTGGCTTTTGACTACCCGGGTTTCGTGCACACGGTCCTGGTGGATATGCGTGCCCGGCTGGCGGCCTCGGAGCGTCCGGACCGGATCTTTGAGGTGACCCTTGCGGCGGCGAAGGCGGCTGGGTTGGTCGGGCGCAAGCGGGTGCTGGACTCCACCCCGTTGTATGACGCTGTGGCCACGATGGACACCGTCACGCTGATCCGCTCGGGCATCCGTGGGGTACTCAAGGCTGCCGGAGCCGACCTGGACGCGCAGTTGCGGTCGGTGATCGGCCGCGACGACGACTACGCCACGGCGGGGAAGCCGGTCTGTGACTACGACGACGGCCCCGCCCGCAAACAGCTTGTTGACGCGCTGGCCAAGGACGGTACAGCGGTCCTGGCCGTGTTGGATGGTCGCCAGCTGAAGCCTGTCCTGGCCCAGGCTGGCGTGTTGTTGGCGACCGTGCTCGGTCAGGACCTGGACATCGGGACCGGCGGGGTGTTCACGATCGCCCGCCGGGTTGCCCCGGACCGGGTGATCTCGACCGTGGACCCCCAGGCCCGGCACGGGCACAAGACCTCCGCCCACCGCTTCGATGGGTACAAGGGACACATTGCGATCGACCCGGACGCCGAGGTCATCACCGCGACCACGGTCACCGCGGGCAACACCGGCGACGCCGCCGCAGCGGCCACGCTGCTCGCCGCGGACCTGCCCACCACCGAGCACACCGACGACGACGTGGCCGACGACACCGAGCAGGGCGCCGCCGATGACGCAGGTGGTGACACCGAGCAGGCCGATGGTGGCCAGGACGTCGCGGCCGGCGCGGGGCAGGCACCGTTGGCGGTCTATGGCGATGCCGCGTACGGCGCCGGAGCACTGCTGGCCGATCTTGAGGCTGCCGGGGCGAAGGTCATGACCAAGGTGCAACCGCCGGTCGCACCGGGGGGCCGCTTCCCCAAGGACCGCTTCGTTATCGACACCGGCGCCGGGACCGTGACCTGCCCAGCCGGGGTTGTCGTGACTATCCGGCCGGCGAAGGCAGGCGGTGGGACCGCGGCCTTCGCCGGCGCGTGCCACGGGTGCCCGCTGGCCGCGGCGTGCACGACCGCCAAGGCCGGCCGCGTCATCCGGATCGGCGCCTACGAGGCTGAGCTCGTCCGGGCCCGCACCACCCAGGCCGACCCGACGTGGCGGGCCGAGTACCGGGCCACCAGGCCAAAGGTGGAACGCAAGATCGGGCACCTGATGCGCCGCCGACACGGTGGGCGGCGAGCCCGCGTCCGCGGACAGACCAAGGTCGCCGCTGACTTCTCCCTGCTCGCTGCCGCGGTCAACCTGGCCCGGTTCGGCGTGCTCGGACTGACCCGAGCATCAGGGCCACGGTGGGTAGTAGCCCCCAGCTGAACGGGTAAGGGGCACCCACAGGACCCAGGACACCGCCTACCGGGCCCTGTGGACCGCCACCAACAGCTCACAGCCGCCCCGAAACCCGTTGCCACCAAAAGGATTCACGAGTCACGAACACCCGTACACCCGGCTAACAGGCGCCGGAACGATCACACCGGCCCTGTAGACACCCGTTCAACACCAGCCACCTAGGCAGAAACCAGTGGCCCTCAACGTGCTTCGATGTGACGCCCGGGATGACCTCCATACCCTCGGCAAGCGGGCAGGTGGACTGGCAACCAAGCGCTCCGTCCTGCAGCACGACAGATAGCTATCACGCAACTTCTGATCCAAGGCGTGTCTGTTTGAACTCGAGATGTGGGCGATCCGTGTAGCAACGCCGCAGATTTCGCCACCGTCCGTGAGCGTTCGCCATTGTCAGAATCATTGGCGTTGCTCAGGATTCGGCCCTTGACGAACAGCAACGAACGTGCCGCCGAGGTCTGGGGGTCAAGGGGCCGCAGGTTCAAATCCTGTCATCCCAACCGGGTAACACCGCAGCTCAGAGGCCGTTTCGGAGGAATCCGAGGCGGCCTCTCATGTTTCCCCCAGCCGCGATGCGGTCTCCCTAGGACTCGCCGTCTAGCTGGTGCCTGGGGATCAAGGGACCGATGCCTGACCGGAGAGTCTCTGGGCCGTGTTGTGGTCCGAGAGCCAGCCCACGGCAGTCGCAATATCGTGCCGCTCAGCGCGTGTTGACGTGCCGCCCCGCTCGATTGCCTCGATGCTCGAACACGGAATGCCGGACGCTTTGGCCAGTTCGGCCGTGGTGACACCCAGGCTCCGACGCATGGCCAGGACTGTGCTGGTGACCAGCCGGTCGAATTCCTTGCCGTCGACGGCCGTGTTCTCGCTTATGATGGAACTCATGATCGGCCTCCTTGCCACCGGGGGGAACGACAGGACACGCAGCTGCGACCGCGGTTATCCAAGGTAGTTGGACGAGTCGTTGTACGGATGTAGCTCCGAATGCTGCGCCGCACCTGCTCGTGCCACAGCAAGCGTTCGGGCGGCCCGGGGTATCAGCGCCAGCGCCGTATGGCTGGCTCTCGGCTCGAGTGCTGGACGCATCGCGTCGCGCACTAGCGGAGCCACCGCCTGCCGGACTGGGCGCGGGAGACTGGCCAGGACGGTTGACATCGGATGCGCCATGGTGACCGAGCCTGAACGGCCCGAGCGCGCTGAGGGGGCCCGTCTGGGCGCGTCCAACACGGCCCACACCACCTTGCCCCCGTCGGCAGTGGGCAGAACCCCGAAAGCGCGCGAGAGGCCAGCCACGATCGTGAGTCCTCGCCCGTGCAGGTCAAGGGCTGGATGTCGCTGATGCGGCGGTCGGGGGCTGTTGTCCTGAACGGTCAGACGGAGTGCCCCTTGGTCCCACGCAATGGAGAGGACGATGTCGGATCCGGCATACATCGTCGAGTTGGTCACCAGTTCGCTGATAACAAGTGAAGCGGATTCGATGACCCCGCCCAGCCGCCAGTCCATCAGGGTACGGGTGACGAAGTCCCGCGAGGCGCGCGGCGCGGTGGGGTGGGGAGCAAGTCGCAGCCGCTCAACAGCGAGCGCAGGCGTTGCCAGCACCTCGGTCAACGCGGACAGTATCGAGTGGGTCACGATCAGCTGCCCACCCAGGGGATGGAGGTTCAGTGCCTCGCGAACTCGCGGGTCGGGGCAGGCCACCGCCACGGGAATCGCGGGCCATTCTCGTATATGCCGGCCTGCCGTCGCGAGGAGCTCCACCGCGTCCGGCAGCGGACCGTCGCTGACTGCTGAAAGGTCGCAGGCCACGCCGCGGGGCACTTCGGCCAGACCCATCTGAATCGCACGGTCCAGGTTCGTGCCGACATTGCCGAGTGCGCCGGCAACCTCAACGACGACCACCTGACGGGTGATGTGTGTCTTGATCTGCCAGGGGTCGCGAGGGGGGCGGTCGGTATCGTCGGCGGGAAGTGGCGCGCCATCGCGGTCGACAAGACGCGCGGGAACAAGGAGGGGTTTGCGCTGAGGCTGCGCCATGGCGTACTCGTTTCGGTGGCCCTAACAGAAGCAGGACGGGCCACCAACATTCTGGAGCAGCACCGGCGACAAGTACGCATAACCGTGGTTCCAGAGGTATGCGTCATTTCGAACAATACACCCAAAACAAAACCGATCGGCGGGTCGGAACTCGGTGGATCGAGGCTCAGACCTGAAGCCCCACAACGACAATGGCCTCGGCGACCGCCCGCATGCTGGCGTTGTTGCTACGAGCGTGTCCGCGCATGAGCTGGTAGGCCTGATCCACCGTTACCGTACGTAGCTGAGCCGTGATTCCCTTGGCCTGTTCGATGATGACCCGGGACTCCAGCGCGTGCTGCAGCTGCTCGCTGAGCTGCTGCTGCTGCCGCATCTTGGACGCGTTGATGACGTAGCTTGTGGCCACATCGGCCAGCACCGCCGCCACCGTGATGTCCTCCTCCGACCACTCGCGCGGCTGGGCCGCGTAGAGGTTGAGCGCGCCGATAATCTGGTTGGCCAGCCGCATCGGGATCCCGGCGACGCCTGCCACTCCCAGACGGGTGGCGGCACCAGCGAACTCTGGCCATCTCGCGGTTTCCAGGCGTACGTCGGTGACACGAACAGGCTCACCAGTGTCGAAGGCGTCCTGGCACGGGCCTGACTGCTGGTCCTCCTGGATCTGCTCCAGCTCGCCTGCAGCCTCACTCACCGCAGTGACGAACCGCAGCCGCCCGTCCCCTGCCATGGTGACGCCGCTGCCGAACAGACCCAGCACAGCGGTCACGCTCTCGGTGAGCTCAGCCAGGGCCGTCTCAACGTCGTAGTGCGCGGGCAGCACCTTGGCGAAGCGGGACAATGTCTCCAGGAACAACGGCTGGTCATGCACCTTGGACGTCCTTCGGCTTGCGTCGCCGAGATGGCGACTCACCGCAGCGCGGGACCGATACCAAGGATCGTTAATCACCGCTCAGGCGCCACATGCTCTTCCAACACTACGCTCGTATGCGTACTGCGGGCCTCCGCGAAGAGGGCGGATTGTCCTGCTCTCTTCTCCGCGGTCGAAGACGGACCTGGTCCTTGTTCGATCCATCTCAGCACGTCAGACTTGCGCCCATGTGGAACCCAACGGCCTGTGCCATGCGAGGGCCCGGACCAACCATGAGAAGCTCCGCCGCTGCCGAGATGCGGCCAGCACCGGTAGTCGTTTGATGTGTGAGTACTGCGGCTGCCAGCAGATCGCCACTATCGCCGAGCTGACCCGTGAGCACGACGCGGCGGTTGAGCTGGTCGGACGGATCCAGACCGCGTTGCGAGGACAACACCTCGAGGATGTGGCCACCCGCTGCCAGCAGATTCTCGACATCCTCGCTCCGCATACCGTTGTGGAGGAAGAGGGTCTTTTCCCGGAGATGGCCGACGAGTTCCCCGATCACGTTGCGGTATTGCGCTCAGAGCATCGCGAGATCGAGAAGGTGCTCGGTGAGGCGGCTGACGGCCTTCCTGATGACCCGACCTGGCCGGATCGGCTGATTGAAGTCCTGCATCTCCTGCGCGAACACATCCTCAAAGAGCAGGACGGGGTATTCCCTGCCGCTCTGGCCGCACTCGACTCGGGCCAGTGGGAGCGCATCGAAATCTTGCGCGCCCAGGTCAACAGTCAACGGGACCGCGTGTGAGCAACGACCAGTGGGCAGGAGCGCCCGGCGACGGACTGGACGTTACGGCGAAGGCGTGTCTATCAGCCGTGCGCCACGTCGCGGTTGGGAGAAGGTCACATAGCAGCGCGGCGAGCGACGTCCTGACCGGCGGGACGGCACACAACGCCTAGGCTCTCTGGCGTGAGGGAACAGGTCCACGGGAGCGCCCAGGGGAGTCCTCTGATCACCGACCGTGTCTGGACCGTGCCCAACGCCCTGTCGATGCTACGGCTGGTGGGAGTGCCGATCTTCCTCTGGCTGATTCTGAGTCGTCATGACGACTGGGCGGTGGTGGTCCTCGCGGTCTCGGGCGTGAGCGACTACCTGGACGGAAAGATCGCCCGAGCCTACAACCTGGTCTCGAGCGTGGGCCAGCTGCTCGACCCTCTCGCCGACCGGCTGTACATCCTTTCCACCTTGCTGGGCCTGGCCTGGCGCGGCATCATCCCGTGGTGGCTGGTCGGGGTCCTGGTTGGCCGTGAGGTCTTCGGAACGGCACTGCTGCTGGTCGTGCGTCATTATGGATATCGAGCGCTACCAGTGCATTTCATCGGCAAGGCTGCCACATTCGACCTGCTCTGGGCCTTTCCGGTGATCCTTCTGGGGCAAGGTTCCAGCCTGTTCTCCACGATCGCGCTGCCGATCGGGTGGGCCTTCGTCTGGTGGGGCACGGCTCTCTACTGGGTTGCCGGAATCCTCTATGCCCTTCAGACACGCGACGTCGTGCGAGCCGCCAGAGCGAGCAGGCTGGTCACGTGAGCGATCATCCGGCAGGACCGACGGGTCGGGTTGATCAGTCGATGACGCTGCTCACCGAGATGATGCAGCACCCGCTTGACCCCGGTTACGCGGCGGCGGCCGAGAGCCGAAGAAAGT
>JBBRWQ010000127.1:0-7469 GCA_038249115.1 Actinomycetales bacterium | reverse complement strand
GGCCGGCTGACACGAAGCTGTTTGTCCGTGGCACAACCGCGACAAGGAAGCATCATTCCGGCCCACATAGACGCGAGCAGTATGGGGGGCCCTTGGGGTCGCTCAACGCACGTCTGGTCGAGGTTTCGGCTCAAGCCCTTGGTTCGTGGCTCCAGTCGTGTCGAGGCGGTCTGCGCAGCGGCCGCCCGGCGTTCAACCCGGGGCGACGAAGGCCGGGGTCACGGGCCGCGCCGATCTCCTCCTCCTCGACCGCGGCCTCTTGCCTGGACTGCTCGATGTGCTCCTGGACGATCTCGGTGCTCAGGCAGACCCTGTTGGCGATGACATAGACGACTACCGACAGGACGGCCAGGATCAGCGCGGACCACTCGAAGTTGAGCAAGCACAGGTTCCCGGCTCCTGCGGACTTCTCCGGGAAGTTGCCCGGGTAGGAGATCAGCGCCAGTCCATCCAGCCAAGGGAACAACCAGGAGAAGCCCTGCCAGAAGTGGAACGCGCCCTGTCGAACCCCACCGAAGGCCTTGAAGATGGCCAGCAGCACGAACCCCAGCATCACTACGACGTAGAGCTTCCACCCGGTCAGCCACCCGGACCAGTACACGATCATCAGCGTCGCGGCCCGCGTGACCCGCTCCGCCAGACGATCGACGCTACCGCCGCCCGCAGCGTGGCCCTGGGTCACCGCCTGGCCACGCCCTCAGAACAGCAGACCAGCGTGAAGATCAACTGCGAACATGCGCCAGGGCGCCGCGGTGCATGCGGGCTTAACCAGAGATCGTCGCCGAGCGCCCGAGCGATGCGGCGCCGACGACGCCGGCGTCGTCGCCCAGCTTGGACACGACGAAGCGCAGGTCGGGCGACGGCTGAAGCATCCACGGTGAGGCACTGTCGGCTACGCGGTCGGCGAGGTCCTGGCCGAGCTTCTCGGCTAGCCCACCGCCGACGACGATCGTGTCGATATCGAGCAGGTTAACTGCCGACCCGACCGCGACGCCGATCATTTCGATCGCCGTGTCGAACAGCTTCGTCGCCAGCGGGTCCTCGTCATCGAGCGCCTCTGCCCATACCTTGGAGGTGAGGCTCGACTTGCCCTCCTTGTCTCGAATGTCGAACAGCGTGGTGTGCCAACCGGCCTCGACCATCGCCGATGCCACACCGCGCAAGGAACGTCGACCGGCGTAGCCCTCGGCACATCCGCGTCGTCCGCAGGTACACAGCGCACCGCCCGCCTGGACCACGACGTGACCGATCTCGCCTGCGGCCCCGCGCGCTCCCACATACGGCCGGCCGTCCAGGATGAGCGCGCCGCCGACGCCGGTGCCGAGCCAGAGACCGAGAACATTGCGAGCGCCGCGCGCGGCACCGTCGAGCCATTCGCCAAGCAGGCCTACGTTCGTGTCATTACCCAACGCGACCGGGACGCCGAGTCGGTCACTGAGGTCGTTAACCACGTCGACCTGCTCGTGCCAGTTCCTCAGATTGGGAACAGTAAGGACCCGGCCCTCGTGGACCACACCCGGAATCCCAACCCCCGCCGCGATGGGATCACCGTCGATGGCCCCTATCAGGTCGGCGATCGCCGAGAGGACGGCATCGGGACCTTCCGTGGGCGTCGGCGCCTTCTTGCGGGCGTGCACCTTATGTTGGTCATCGACCAGACCCACCTCGATGTTCGTGCCACCAACATCCACACCAGCGACAAGCAGACCCGATTCAGCCAAGATCTTGACGTTCTGACGCACTCAAACTCGGACGCGGCCGTGCATCGAGACCGATACGCAGAACATGATCGGGCCTGCGACCGCCATCGGACTCGATCACGCCAGCACCGCGTTGCTCATCGTGTCCACGTTTTGCTCCTCGTTGTTCCGTAAACAGATCGGACGGCACACTTGGCCAAACGTAGCGCCCCTGTGTTTGAGAGGAACCTACGTTGATGATAGGAGGTGGCCGTCATGGTGGGGGGACAGATGGGGTTGAGATTCTCAACTCCGGGTCGCAGCTGCGATGAGGTCGGCAATCGGGTCTTGGCGCGGACGAACCGACGATCTGACCGCGTCGCTGACGCACCCCCGAGCACACACAGTCAGGAGCAACCCGGCCAGGTTTCTCGAAGGCGCCGAGGAAGAGGGCGCAGTGAACTTGGAACGGCGTAGGGGCGGCGGTGACGTGCGGAAAATCCGCCGACGTTGGCGGCAGCGACGCAGCCGCTGGCCGTGATGCACGCAGGTCGACCCCGTCTTAGGCGCCGTCATTCATCATGTCGTTGAACCTGGCGGTGACCGCGATCTCGTCGGGGCGTTGTGCGTCACGGCGTGGGCGCGCGCGCTCCACAAGCAATTCGGCTCGGTCGGTCTCGAGGAGCGCCATGGTCTTCTCGATGGGGTGGGCCAGCGGCATCGCGCGCGGCTCGGTGAGGTTGACGTCCATCAGAGCGGTGCGGGTGAACGGTGGCGCGATCTCGACCACCTGAACCGCCGTTTCCTGGCTCATCCGAGTTGAGCATGGGGACACAGGGGTAGCCCGCCGCCAATCAGGAGCATGCGCAGGCGGTAGTTCTCGTGGTTGCGGAAGCATGACCTGCCCATCGACGGCCTTGCCGTCGAGGCGGTATTCGACATCGGCGCCAAGCCGGCCCGGGTCGCCGGGATCGACCTGCGCACCGCAAACGGGGGCTGCGTCGACTGTTGTTGGCTCCCAACGAGCTCGGCCTGGTTCGCGCCTACGTGTCGGGATCACGTTGGGGATCTTCGTCTCCTACCTCGTCGCCTTGCTGGTTTTCAAGGTGGCGCCGAAGTCGGCGTACGGGGCCGACTGGAGGATCATCCTCGACTTTGGCCGGTCCCGGCGCTGCTCGCGCTCGTGCTACGGGCCCGGATGCCGGAATCCCCAAGAAGGTTGATGCTCCAGGGGCGCTTCGCCGATACCCGGAAAGCGCTAGTGTCGCGTGCTATAACGCGATCGCCTCGACGAGCGTGCTGTTCTCACTCTGGGTGGCGATGTCACAGAACCCCTCGAGCTGGCCGGTGACAGCACTTCTCACTCCTGCATCAATCCTGCGCTCAAGCTGAATGGAGCAAACTCCCGTGGTCATCTTCGTGGTGCTTGTGATCCTCTGGGCGTCCTACGCGGTAACGAGGCTGGTGCTCCGTGCTGAGCACGCCCGCACGCCTACCCCGACTCATCCACAACAGGTGTGTGCAGAACCGAGCGGGGCACAGATCGATGCCGGCAGCCAGGACGGGCCGGCTTGGAGTGCGTTGGATGACCGCCAGTTGACCCGGCTCCTGACCAACTCCGCTTCGCGATCCATCAGCGAATAGAAAACTCGCATGGCCCGAAGCCAGATGTTCACCGCCGCCGGCATGGAGCTGGAATACCCCATGTCCCTCGGTGTATACGAGCAGTACGTCAAGACCCGGCATGCCGTCGGCTTAGCTCGCCGACCAGGGTTTTCCGGTGCAGAACGTGGAGATCGTAGGGACGGAACTTCGCTCCATCGAGCGGGTCACTGGGCGCCTGACCCGAGGCAAGATCGCTGTCGCGGGCGCCCTGTCCGGGCTCTGGATCGGGCTGTTCGTCGGGATCGCGTTCAGCCTGTTCAGTGACCGCAACCAGCTCGGCTTCCTGCTCACCACTCCGCTGCTCAGTGCGCTGTTCGGGCTGGCGTGGAGCCAGCTCGGCTACACTACCGCCACCCGGCACGGCAACCGAGACTTCGCCTCGGTCAGCCAGGTCGTGGCCACCGAGTACGAGGTGCTCGTGGGGCACACGCACGCCGCTCGTGCGCGTGAACTCCTCGCGAGCATTCCGCCGCAGGCGGCGACCTGATACCTCGCTGCGCCTAGCCTGCGCACCGCAAACGGCGATCTGTAAACCAGTTCGGCGACAACTAACTCTAGGAGACGATTTTTCTATGACAAGCAACGACGAGAACGCCACCCTCTACACGCTGGGCGACCGCGGTCATACGGTCGACGGATCAACCGACGATGTCCGCGGCCGCGAGGTGAAAGACAAGGACGGAGAGGGCATCGGCAAGGTGGCCGACCTCCTCGTCGACGACCGAGAGGAGAAGGTCCGTTTCCTACTCGTCGAACACGGTGGATTCCTCGGCTTCGGCGAAGAGAAGACCCTGATACCGGTCGACGCCGTCACCAAGATCACCGAGTCCGAGGTTTTCATCGATCAGTCCGGCGAGCGGGTCGCGGCAGCGCCGGGCTACGACCCGGACCTCGTCGATGACCGGCCCTATCACTCCAGCATCTACAGCCATTACGGGTACAACCCGTTCTGGGGCGGGGGCTACCTGTATCCCGTGGGTGCGTGGGGGATGCATCCTGGATCGCCGCCGCAGGCACAGGAGTGAGGCATCATGCGTCTCCGCTGCATCCTGGTGATCTGCCGAGGCCACCAATGAGCACTGAACACCGACACTTCCACCCGGTGGGGGGAGCCGAAATGGCTGAGATCCCTCAATCACGCGTTCTGATGCCGACGTTGCGAAACCCCGACCGGCAGGTCGTGAACAGCCGCGGCGATTTCGTGGACCGTGATCGCCAGAACCTGATTCCGGCGCTGGAACGGTGTGTAGCGGACTTGTGCGCCTATGGGCGGCAGTTGGGGAACGACATGTTCGCGATGCGCACCCACCTGCTGCACGATCAGCCGCCCAGTCGCTGGGAGGGTCAGCAGGTCGGTCAACCGCAGGGCGACCTCGGCGGTGACGGTCAGCCGACCACGGCAACTTCGGATCAGGCAATTGGGGCCGCTGACGACGCGGACGGCCCAGTGGCCTGGAGTGCGTGGATCGCGGCCGGCGCGGGATGGGCCACCGTCGGCGCGGTGGCGGGTCTGCCTGGCCCGGGATCGGCATGACGTCCGCGGGGCCGGGAGCTGCGGGTGAGGTGGGGGCGGTTGGGTCGGTGGGGTTGCCGGCGGCGACGCGGGCGTGCCTGTTCGATCTGGACGGTGTCCTCACTGATACGGCCAAGTTTCACGCGGCGGCGTGGAAGGAGATGTTCGACGGTTACCTGAAGGCGCGGGCCCAGGAGACCGGGGCGAGGTTCGTGGCCTTCGACGAGGCGGCGGACTACGACACCTACGTTGATGGCAAGAGCAGGGCTGATGGCACCCGCTCGTTTTTGGAGTCCCGCGGTATCGATCTGCCGGCAGGTGCCCGGGGCGACCGGGCGGGGGCGCTGACGATCACCGGGCTCGGTGATGCCAAGAACGCGATCGTGATGCGCAGGATCCGCCATGACGGGGTCGAGCCCTACCCCGGTTCGGTGCGCTACGTCCGGGCGGTGCGAGCGGCCGGTCTGCGCACGGCGGTGGTGTCCTCCAGCGCCAACTGCGCTGAGGTGCTCAAAGCGGCGGGTATCGCGGAGCTGTTCGAGACACGCATCGACGGAATCAGCGTCAAGGAACAGCATCTGGCGGGAAAACCGGCGCCGGACACGTTCCTGGCCGCGGCGAAGGTGCTGGGCGTGGAGCCGGGCGAGGCGGCGGTGTTCGAAGATGCCCTGTCCGGAGTGGCTGCGGGCCGGGCGGGCGAGTTCGGGTTCGTGGTTGGTGTGGACCGGGTCGGCCAGGCCGATGAACTGCGTGCGCATGGAGCCGACCGGGTCGTGACCGACCTCGCGCAGTTGCTGGACCCGTTGCAGTTGTTGGACCGGGTCGGCCCGGCGTGATCACGCATCCGGCGTACGCGGTCGAGCCGTGGTGTCTGCGCGAGACTGGCCTCGATCTGGGCACGCTGGCGCAGAGCGAGTCGGTGTTCGCCCTGTCCAACGGCCATATCGGGTGGCGGGGAAACCTCGATGAGGGCGAGCCGCACGGCCTGCCCGGCTCGTACTTGAACGGGCTGTTCGAGGCGCGTCCGCTGCCCTACGCCGAGGCCGGCTACGGCTACCCCGAGGCCGGGCAGACGGTCATCAACGTCACCAACGGCAAACTGATCCGCCTCCTGGTCGATGATCAGCCCTTCGACGTCCGCTACGGACAGCTGCTCGCGCACGAACGGGTGCTGGACTTCCGCACCGGAGTGCTGCACCGCCAGGTCGAGTGGGTCTCACCGGGCGGGCAGGGGATCCGGGTGCGCTCGGCCCGGTTGGTCTCGCTGGTGCAGCGTTCCCTGGCTGCGATCTGCTACGAGGTCGAACCGCTGAACGACGCGGTGCGGGTGGTACTGCAGTCGGAGCTGGTGGCCAACGAGACGTTGCCGGTTTCTGGTGGTGACCCGCGCGAAGCCGCCACGCTGGTGGCGCCGCTCGTGTCCGAGGAGCACGCCTGCAGCGGGACGGGAGCCTGGCTGCTGCATCGCACCGCGGTCAGCGGTCTGCGGCTCGGGGCGGCGATGGAGCATCACCTCGACGCGCCGCCGTCGGTGCAGGTGTCCAGTGAGAGCTTCCCTGATCTGGGTCGGGTCACGATCACGGCGACGCTCGAGCCTGGGCAGCGGCTGCGGCTGGTGAAGTTCGTCGCCTACGGCTGGTCTGCGGTTCGCTCGCAGCCCGCGGTCGCCGATCAGGTCGCGGCGGCGTTGACCGCCGCCGTTCAGAGCGGCTGGGAGGGGTTGGTCGCCGAACACGGCGCCTATTTGGACGACTTTTGGGGGCGTGCCGATGTCGAGGTCGAGGGCGACGAGCGGATCCAGCAGGCGGTGCGGTTCGCGTTGTTCCACGTCCTGCAGGCCGGTGCCCGGGCCGAGGGGCGGGCTATTGCGGCGAAGGGGCTGACCGGGCCGGGTTATGACGGGCACGCGTTCTGGGACACCGAGACGTTCGTGCTCCCGCTGCTCACCTACACCGCGCCGAAGGCGGCGGCCGACGCCCTTCGCTGGCGGCACTCGATCCTGCCGAAAGCACTCAACCGCGCCGCGCAGCTGGGGCTGAAGGGGGCCGTCTTTCCGTGGCGCACGATCGCCGGGAGCGAGTGCTCGGGGTACTGGCCCGCAGGCACGGCCGCGTTCCATGTCGGCGCTGATATCGCCGCCGCGGCGGTCCGCTATATCAGCGTCACCGGCGACGAGGCGTTCGAACACGACATCGGCGTGGAACTGCTGACCCAGACGGCCCGGTTGTGGTGCTCGCTGGGCCACCACGACCCGGCGGGACGATTTCGCATCGACGGGGTGACCGGGCCCGATGAGTACTCGGCCATCGCGGACAACAACGTCTACACGAACCTGATGGCCCAGCACAATCTCCTCTGCGCGGCCGACGTCGCGCAACGCCACCCCGACCGGGCCGCAGATCTGGGCATAACCGCCGAGGAGATCACCGGCTGGCGCGACGCCGCGAAGGCAATGCTCATCCCGTACGACGAGGCGCTGGGAGTCCACAGCCAGGCCCAGGGGTTCACCAGCCACGAGATCTGGGACTTCGACGCCACCACCGACACGCAATATCCACTGCTGCTGCACTTCCCGTACTTCAACCTCTACCGCAAACAGGTCGTCAAACAAG
>JBBRWQ010000126.1:0-7561 GCA_038249115.1 Actinomycetales bacterium | reverse complement strand
CGGGCCGTCTGCGACAAGGGGGCGGCAAAGAGGTAGACAGCCTTGCTCAGCGACGCCAACATGGCGCCAGCAAGCTTGGCCAGGAGAACCTCGCGGGACTCGAGGTCCGCGAGCTTGGAGATGTCCGCGGGAGACAAGGCCTTGCCGTCCATGATGCCGGCCTTGATCACGAGGTGGGGATTTGCCTTGGCGAAGTCACGCAGGCCCTTGGCCGCCTCAACCGGGTCACCGGTGATGAAGGCGATCGCGGACGGACCCGAGAACTGACCATCAAAAGCCGTGACGCCGGCTCTCTTGGCTGCGATCTCGGTGAGCGTGTTCTTCACGACGGCGTACGTAGCGTGCTCGCGGATCGTGCTACGCAGCGTGGTCAGCTGCGCCACGGTCAAGCCGCGGTACTCCGTGAGCACGGCCGCACCCGAGTTGCGGAACTTGTCCGTCAACTCGGCGATGGCTGCCTGCTTTTCGGGCTGTGCCACTGGGCCTCCTTCCGAAATGAGTTGCCGGAGAAGGTGGCCACAAACAAGAAGAGCCCCGGCGCAGGGCGCGGGGCTAGCGGAATACAAGATCATGTATGCCGGTCACGTGCGATCCTGCGCTGGCTGCCCGCATGCTGCGGAACCTTCGATCAGCCTGCGAGGAGCAGACTGACAACCGGCGGTCTTTGGTCGAGGCCCAGCGTACGGGCAGGAGGTCTGCAGTCAAAATCGGCGGCTCCACGTCTGTCGTGGTCTCCAGGTCATGGTTTCAACGCAGCGAGGCCGCACCGATGATCGGGTGCGGCCTCGCAACATGTGCGGTGGATCAGACGATGAGGGTGACTAGAGCGTTGCCTCGTCCTCGACCAGCAGGTTACGGGTGCGGTTCTGGTCCAGCGGGATGCCGGGGCCCATCGTCGTGGACATCGTGGCTCGCTCGATGAACCGGCCCTTGGACGAAGACGGCTTGAGCCGCAGGATCTCAGCGAGAGCCGCGCCGTAGTTCTCCACCAGCTGGGCCTCGTCGAACGAGACCTTGCCGATGATGAAGTGAAGGTTGGCGTGCTTGTCGGAGCGGAACTCGATCTTGCCGCCCTTGATCTCGGTGACAGCCTTGGCCACGTCCATCGTCACGGTGCCGGTCTTGGGGTTGGGCATCAGGCCACGCGGCCCCAGCACCTTGCCCAGACGGCCGACCTTGCCCATCAGGTCCGGGGTAGCCACGACGGAGTCGAAGTCGAGCCAGCCCCCAGCCACCTTCTCGAGCAGCTCGTCCGAGCCGACGTAGTCCGCCCCGGCGGCCTTGGCCTGCTCGGCCCGCTCGCCGGTGGCGAAGACCAGGACCCTGGCGGTCTTGCCGGTGCCGTGCGGGAGGTTGACGGTGCCGCGGACCATCTGATCGGCCTTGCGTGGGTCAATGCCCAGTCGAAAGGCGACCTCGACGGTCGAGTCGTACTTGGTGCTGGTGGTGACCTTGGCCAGACGGACGGCCTCGAGGGGTGCGTAGAGCTTGGCGAGGTCGATCTTCTCTGCCGCGGTGCGGTATGCCTTGCTGCGCTTCACTTCTGCTCCTGGTGCTTTGGGTTCTGGTGTGCTTCGTTACGGAGTTCGTGGTCGAACGGACCAGCGCTGGCCCTGCCACTTGAGCCGGTCTGTGTCAGCCGGTGGTGATGCCCATCGAGCGAGCCGTGCCGGCGATGATCTTGGCCGCAGCCTCGATGTCGTTGGCGTTGAGGTCTTCCATCTTTGTTGCGGCGATCTCACGGACCTGGGCGGCCGAGAGGTGGGCCACCTTGGTCTTGTGCGGCTCGCCGGAGCCCTTGGGCACACCGGCAGCCTTCTTGATCAGCTCGGCAGCCGGAGGCGTCTTGGTGATGAAGGTGAACGAGCGGTCCTCGTAGACCGTGATCTCCACCGGGATGACGTTTCCGCGCTGTGACTCCGTCGCAGCGTTGTACGCCTTGACGAACTCCATGATGTTGACGCCGTGCTGACCGAGGGCGGGGCCCACGGGGGGTGCCGGCGTCGCTGCGCCGGCCTGGATCTGCAGCTTGATAAAGCCGGCGATCTTTTTCTTCTTGGGAGGCATTGTCTAGGTCCTTGTTTGCCGGGGATGGTGCGGGTACTGCTCACTCAGATCTTGGCGACCTGGCTGAACGAAAGCTCGACCGGTGTCTCGCGGCCGAAGATCGAGACCAGCACCTTGAGCTTCTGGCTCTCGGGGTTGATCTCGGAGATGGTGGCAGGAAGGGTCTCGAACGGCCCCTCCATGACGGTGACGGACTCGCCGACCTCGAAGTCCACGATGTGGGTCTCGCCTGTCTTGGCTCCCCCGGCCGAACCCGCGGCTTCGCCAGCGGTTTCGAAGCTCGGGTTGAGCATGGTGTAGATCTCGTCGTGCGAGAGCGGGACCGGCTGGTGGGTGTGACCGACGAAGCCAGTGACACCGGGGGTGTGGCGCACAGCGCCCCAGCTCTCATCGGTCAGGTCCATGCGGACCAGGACGTATCCGGGCATCCGCACCCGGGTGACCAGCTTGCGGACACCGCCCTTGACCTCGCTCACGGTCTCCATGGGGACCTGCACGTCGAAGATGAACGGCTCCATGTTCAGGGACGTCACGCGGGTCAGAAGATTGGCCTTAACCCGGTTCTCGTAGCCGGCGTAGGAGTGGATGACGAACCAGTCGCCCTCCTGGACGCGCAGCTTGGCGCGGAACGCAGCCTCATCCTCGACTGCTTCGTCAATGTCACCAGCGTCAATGTCGCCAGTCTCGTCGGCTTCGTCGGCTTCGTCGGCCGGCTCGACGACGACATCACTGTCGATGGCGTCGCTCGTCTGCTCGACCACGTCGTCGTTCTTGACGTCGACGTCAGCCTGTTCGACGACGCCGACGCCCTGCTCGCTGTCGGCCGACTGGTCGACGGAGACCTCGGAGGTCCACTTCTCGGACACGCTGATGACCTACTTCCTGGCTGTGGAACTGATGAGGTTGTTACTTGCCGAACGCGAACGCGACGAGTTTGACGATCAGCTGGTCGGCGCCCCATATCAATGCCATCACCACAGTTACGAAGGCGATGACAACGCTCGTGTAGGTGACCAACTCATGGCGGGTCGGACGAACGACCTTGCGGAGCTCGGCCAGGATCTGGCTGATGAACAGGCTGATCCCCGCCAAGAAGCGACCCACGGGGTTGCCCTTGCGGGGCGCGTCACGGCGTGCGCGATCTGAGCTTGCGGCGCCTGCCGTGCTCGTCTCGGTCATCTCGCGTGCCTTTCGTCTCTGTCGGATCGAACGTTGGATCAGATCTCGCTGCGCAGGGCAGGAGGGACTCGAACCCCCAACCGCCGGTTTTGGAGACCGGTGCTCTACCAATTGAGCCACTGCCCTTTATGCGGCGCCCATGTGCCGTCGTGCGAGCTGGCGCACAGCTTGAACGTGCACATTTAGGTACCGGGAGGCTTCGGGGCATGCCTGAGCATGGTTGTCGTCAACCACCCAGTGGGTGAGCATACGCGAGGTCAGCGGCCCAATGCGAACCCGTCACCAGCCGCACGCAGGCAAGGGCTGATGACCAGCCTGCGGACGTGCCGCCGCACGGCATACCAGCTTCTGAGAACATTGCCCCGTGACCGAGCCCAGCCCCCGCACCCGTGTCTCCCGCCGCATCGGCGCCATCGCCGAGTCAGCAACGCTTGCCGTCGACGCCAAGGCCAAAGCGCTCAAGGCCGAAGGCCGTCCAGTCATCGGCTTCGGCGCCGGCGAACCGGACTTTCCCACCCCTGACTACATTGTCGCCGCCGCCGTCGCGGCAGCCCAGGACCCGGCAAACCACCGTTACACACCGGCAGCGGGGCTTCCCGACCTGAAGAATGCGATCGTCAGCAAGACTTTCCGCGACAGCCACTATCAGGTCACGCCGGACCAGGTGCTGGTCACCAACGGCGGCAAGCATGCCGTCTACAACACCTTCGCCGCGCTGCTCGACCCGGGCGACGAGGTGCTGCTCCCGGCCCCCTACTGGACGACCTACCCTGAGGCCATCAAGCTCGCGGGCGGCACGGCGGTCGAGGTGTTCGCGGGCGAGGACCAGAACTACCTGGTGACCGTCAAACAGCTGGAGGCGGCCCGAACGCCGCAGACGAAGGCGCTGCTCTTCTGCTCGCCATCCAACCCCACCGGCGCGGTCTACCCCCCCGAGCAGATCCGGAACATCGGCAAGTGGGCCTTGGCCAAGGGGATCTGGGTCGTCACCGACGAGATCTACGAGCACCTGACGTATGACGGCGTTCGCTCGGTCTCCATGCCGGTCGAGGTGCCAGAGCTTGCCGACACCTGCGTCGTGCTCAACGGGGTCGCCAAGACCTACGCCATGACGGGATGGCGCGTCGGCTGGATGATCGGGCCGCGAGACGTCATCAAGGCGGCCACCAACCTGCAGTCACACTCGACCTCGAACGTCTCCAACGTCTCGCAACGGGCCGCGATCGCGGCGCTGACCGGTTCCCTTGACGCAGTCGAGGAGATGCGGGTGGCGTTCGACCGACGCCGGCGCACCATCGTCGGGATGCTCAACGACATCGAGGGTGTCGAATGCCCGACGCCCAGCGGCGCGTTCTATGCCTACCCATCGGTCAAGGGCGTTCTCGGAAAGACCATCCGTGGCCGGGTGTGCACCACATCGGCCGAGCTTGCTGCACTGATCCTGGATGAGGTCGAGGTGGCCGTCGTGCCCGGTGAGGCATTCGGACCCAGCGGATACCTGCGGCTGTCCTACGCCCTCGCCGACGACGACCTGGTCGAGGGCGTTGCACGCATCCAGAAGCTGCTCAGCGAGGCACACTGAGCCGTATGTCTCGACCCCTGGGTCTGCTCCCCAAGGCCCATCTGCATCTTCACTTCACCGGCTCGATGCGGATCACCACGCTCCGCGAACTCGCGGGCAAGCACAGCATCCGCCTACCGGACGCCCTGACCACGTCCTGGCCGCCGACGTTGAGTGCCGCCGATGAACGTGGCTGGTTTCGGTTCCAACGCCTCTATGACATAGCCCGTGCGTGCGTGCGCGACGAGAGCGACATGCGCCGAATCGTCCGTGAGGCAGCCATGGACGACGCCGCTGAGGGTTCGCAGTGGCTCGAGATCCAGGTGGACCCCACCTCATACGCACCCTTCGTCGGCGGCATCACCCCTGCCCTGGAGATCATTCTGGACGAGGCGCGGTCAGCCTCCGCAGACACCGGTATCGGTGTCGCGGTCATTGTTGCCGCGAGCAGGGTCCGGCACCCACTGGATGCTCGGGTTCTGGCTCGACTTGCGGCGCGCTACGCCGGCGACGGGTCGGGACAGGTGGTCGGATTCGGACTGAGCAACGACGAACGCCGCGGAACCACAAGCGAATTCGCGCATGCCTTCAATATCGCCCGTCGTGCCGGGCTGGCCTGCGTGCCTCACGGAGGTGAGCTGCTCGGGGCTCAGGCGGTGCACGAAACGCTCATGGCCCTTGACCCGGATCGGTTGGGGCACGGGGTTCGCAGCGTCGAGGACCCGCGAGTTCTGGACGAGGTCGTGCGCCGCGGAGTCGCACTCGAAGTCTGCCCCGGGAGCAACGTCGCGCTCGGCGTCTACGGGGCAGCCAGAGACGTGCCCCTGCGTCAGCTGATGGATGCCGGAGCGCGGATTGCGCTGGGCGCGGACGACCCCCTGTTGTTCGGCTCGCGGCTGAGCGCCCAGTACGACATCGCTCGCACGGCACACGGTCTTTCGGACATGGAGCTGGCCGCACTGGCAAAGGGCTCGATCGAGGCTTCGCGGGCCCCCGAGTCGGCCCGCAAGCAGATGTTCGCGGGTATAGACGAGTGGTTCGCCGTCTGAGCCCGAAGCAGGTGTCTATAGCGAGATGCCGACGAGAACCGGCTCATTCACCAGGCTGACTCCGAAGGCATCGTGGACGCCGTCGCGGATCTCTCGGGCCAGTGCGACGACGTCGGCTGCTGTCGCGGAACCCCTGTTTGTCACCGCGAGCGTGTGTTTCGTCGACAACGCGGCCGGCCCCGGGAGGCCGTAGCCCTTGCCGAACCCCGCTTTGTCGATGAGCCAGGCGGCACTGGTCTTGACCAGTCCGTCCGTGGTGTCGAACCGCGGCACCTTGACGTCTCCGTCGGGCGCGTCCAAGTCTCTCAAACGGGCAACGGCGCGGCCCTGCAGCTCGGCAAAGGCGCGTGAGGACATGATCGGGTTAGTGAAGAACGACCCGCAGCTCCACGTGTCGTGGTCCGCGTCGTCAAGGACCATGCCCCGCTGGCGACGCTGGGCCAGCACGGCCTCACGTGCATCCTCGAGAGACACCCGCTCCCCCGCCTCGACGTCGAGCGCGCGAGCCAGATCCGCATAGACGACGGGCGAGGACAGGGACGAAAGCCTGAGCTGGAACACCACGTCGAGGACGACGTAGCGAGACTCCGCCTTGAACAGCGAGTGGCGATAGGTGAATCCGCAGTCGGCGTTGGCGAACGAGTGGACCCGTTGCTCGCGACGGTCCCAGACGCGAACCTGTGAGATTGTCTGGGCGACCTCCTGGCCGTAGGCACCGACGTTCTGGAGCGGGGTCGCGCCCGCGCAGCCCGGTATGCCGGAGAGGGCCTCGATCCCAGACCATCCCTCCGCGACCGCACGGGCCACCACGTCGTCCCAGACCTCGCCTGCAGCTACGCGGATCGTCACTCCATCATCAGTGCCGGATGACTCGACGGTGACGCCACCGGTCGCGATAAGGACCACCGAACCCGCGAACCCCTCGTCAGCGACGATCAGGTTCGAGCCACCGGCGAGGACCAGCAAAGGCTCGTCGGCGTCGTCCACCGCGCGGACGGCGTCAACCAGCTCGTCCGTGGTGTCAACGATGGCCAGACGCTCGGCCGGGCCGCCCACACGCATCGTGGTCAAGCCGGATAGCTGGACGCCATCGTCCTCGCGCATCGGTCAGCCGAGGGCGACGACGGCGGTGGCGCGACCGAGCACCTTGTCCGTGCCGCACATGGCCGTGAGCTCGACCGTCGCGCGGCGGTTCACGGCATCGACCGTGGTGACGACCCCTGTCACCACGACGTCGGCACCGGCTTCGTACGGAACCACCACAGGTTTGGTGAATCGGGTGCCGTACTCCACGATCCGTCCGGCATCGCCGACCCAGTCACTCACCACGTTGATCGCAGAGCCCATCGTGAACATGCCGTGGGCGATGACATCCGGAAGCCCCACAGACCTGGCGAACCGTTCGTCCCAGTGGATGCGGTTGCGGTCCAGGCTGGCCCCGGTGTATTGCACCAGGCTCTCGCGGCTGATGTGGATCGCTAGCGGGGGCAGTTCCTGACCCACCTCGACGTCGTGGACGGACAACACGGTGTCTCTCATCTGATCACTCGCCTCCGCGGATCACGATGGTGGAAGTGGCGGTGCACACCGGCTCACCCTCGATGGTGGACAGCTCGCTGCGAGTGGTGACCATGGCGTGCCCGCCGGTCTCCCTCACCGAGTCGACGGTCAGCACGCCCACGATCTCGTCACCGGCGGTCAGCGG
>JBBRWQ010000125.1:0-7575 GCA_038249115.1 Actinomycetales bacterium | reverse complement strand
GCGGTCATTCTCTCTGGGTCATCTACCTGTTGCATGACGTTGCGTGAACTGTCGTGCGGGAGGTGTTCTGCGGCGTTTCTCCCTGGGTGTGGTGCTCGTGGCTGGTAGTTGTTCACCAGCCAGTCACGAGATCAGGAGGAGCCCAGATGCGAGCTTTCCCAGTGAGGTTGCCGTCCGGTGCGAGGTACTGGACGGTGTTGGATGAGAACCTGGCCGTTGTGGCTGTCGCGGATGGTTTCCTTCGGCAGGTGCGTTTTGGTCGCGATGGTGCGGAGTCGACGACGAAGAGCTACGCGAACTCGATCGCGTTGTTCCTGCGGTGGTGTGCCCGGACGGGGCGCAGTTGGCAGGAGGGTGCCGAACAGCTCGCTTTGTTCATGACGTGGCTGTCGTATGCCGGCCCGTCTGCCTCGGGCGACGGGGCTGGTGCTTCGGTGGTGCTGACCGGGCCGGGCAGTGTCCCGGCCCGCGGGGCCAGGCGTGTCAACGCAGTGTTGACAGCGGTGCGGGCGATGGTGGTGCACGCCGTTGCCGCAGGGGAGGCCGACGGGCGTCTGCTGCCTCTGCTGTATGAGGTGGCCGAGGACAGGGACCTGCCCGAGGCCGCTCGGGACAGTGACGGGCGGATGTCATGGCGGATGCGGGCCCGGCATCGGATGCACGAGCCCGAGCGTCCGGTCGATCGGGCCAGTGACGTCGACATCGTCGCGGTGCTACGTGCGTGTCGCTCGGCCCGTGATCGGCTGATTGTGCTGCTGATGGCCCGCGCCGGGCTGCGCCGCGGCGAGTTGTGCGGGCTACGCCGCTGCGACGTGCACCTGCTCAGCGACTCCCGAGCCTTGGGGTGTGCGGTCGCCCGCGCGCACCTGCATGTGCTGCGCCGCCAGGACAATCCCAACGGGGCGTGGGCAAAGTCCCGGGGGCATCGCGCCGTGCCACTGGACTTCCTGAGCGTGCAGGCCTTCGACACGTACGTGTTGGAGCGGGCGAGCGTGCCACGGGCTGGGGCGGGTGACTTCGTGCTGGTGAATCTGTTCCGTGAGCCGGTCGGTGCCCCGATGCGCCCGGACGCGATCGGCGAGCTGCTCGCGGCCGCGTCGCGGCGTGCCGGGCTGGCTCGCGCGGTGCGTCCTCACCAGCTGCGTCATGCCTTTGGCAGTAACGCCGCTGATGCCGGGTGTGGGATCGACGTCGTCGCTGAGCTGCTCGGACACGCCTCGGTATCGTCCTCGCAGGTGTACCTGCATCCGGACCCCGGCCGGCTACGGGCCGCGGTCGACTCGGTGCCCAGCCCGCTCGGACAGGCCGGGGTGACCTGGTGACTGGCGGCGTGTCCGCGGCGGCGGTGTCCGCAGTCACCGAACCCGACCCTGCCGGCTTCGATCACGTGCTCGCCGGTGTGAGGCTGGTCGGCCCGGCCGCGCGCCTGGCCGCGATGCTGGAGGTCGAGTTTCTCGCCGAGGCAGGCTGGGACCCGGCGGCCCGGGTGCTGTCGCTGCCAGCGGCCCATCCGTTGCTGGGCAGGAGACTGTGCAGGGTGGGTGGCTGCCTATCTACTACCCGCGGCACCAAGACCGGCGGCGTGTGTGGGCGCTGCATCACCCGGCTGACCGGCGAGGGGATGACCGAGCAGCAGATCGCCTCGTCTGGCGAGCTGGTGGCATTGCCCCGCCCCGGCGGGTGCACGGTGCCCGGGTGCCAGCGAATGCCACCGTCACCGCGGGGGACGTTGTGTGACTCGCACCGTCGCATATGGCAGCGCAAGGCGGGAACCGGCCTGGAGCAGTTCCTTGCCGACCCAACGGTGCGGCCGCTGCCGGCTCTGCGACCGTGCCTGGTGGAGGCCTGCACCCGAAGATCCCAATCCGGTCCCGGCTATTGCCCGACCCACTACCAGCGGTGGCGCAAAGCACTGGCCGCCGAGCCCGGGACCGACGAACGACTTTGGCAGCTCACCTGCTCCGCGGTTTCCCAGGGCGGGCATGTGAGCCTGCGGGGGCTCGCCCCGCTGGTGGTGGTCGAGGTGCTCTTCGGCGTCCAGCAGCGGGTTCGCGACGGTGCGAAGATCACCGACGTCATCCTTCGGGCGGTCTGCGACACGCTGCGCCGCGAGCAAACACCAACGATCGCAGCCTGCCGGGTCGAGTTTGTGCCCGGCGCACGGGCCCGGTCGTTGGCGGTCGCGCTCGCCCGCCACGTCCGTCGGGCGCTGACCGACCCCGGCCGTGAGCGAGCCGGGCAGGTCTGGGACCTGGGCGTGTTCGGCCACCGCGGGCGGCTGTCGTTTGCTGGTATCAGCCAGCCATGGCTGGCCCAGGCCGTCAAGGCGTGGGCAGGAGAACAACTGCCCCGCCACCGCCGCAGCGGCGCGAACAGAGTCCGGGAGAGCGTCAACGCCGTGGACCGGCTCTCGGAAAGCCTGCGTGCCCGCGACGACCATGGCCTGGCACCCGAGTCACTGGGCCGCCCCGACATCGAAGCGTTCCTGAACCGGCTCGCCTACCTTGAGTCGAACGGCACGATCAGCCGCCACCACCGAGCCGAAATCTGCCGCAGCGTTAGGGCCGCCGTGTCCGGGATCCGCGGCCTCGGACTGACCCGGCCCGGGCAGGCCGCCGACGGACTGCCCGGCGACTTCGCGCTCGGGCGCGACGACATCCCCGCCGAAGCGCAACGCGGTGAACCCGGCCGGGACCTGCCCGCGGAGATCATGGCTGTGCTGTGCGCGAACCTGGACAGCCTGCACCCGGCCGAGGTCAGGACCGCGACCCTGCTCGGTATCGACACCGGCCGCCGTCCCGAAGAGATCCTCGCGCTGCCACTGGACTGCCTAACCGGTGGCAGCGACGGCGGGTATGTGTTGGTGTATCACAACATCAAGGCAAACCGGCTCGCTCGGCGCCTGCCGATCACCGAAGCCACCGCGGCGGTCGTCACCGCCGCGCAAGCCCGGGCGCGCGAACGCTTCCCCCACACCCCGGCCAGTGAGTTGAAGCTACTGCCCTCACCACGACGAAACCCCAACGGGCACAAGCCAATCTCGATCGCCATGCTCGACAACCGGCACCGGGCGTGGGCCGACGGGCTGCCCGCACTTCGGACCCGCGATGGCGGGCAGTTCGACAAGACCAAGATCGTCCCCTACGCCTACCGGCATACCTACGCCCAACGCCACGCCGACGCTGGCGTGGGTATCGACGTGCTCGCCGAACTCCTTGACCACCGGAACCTAAACATCACCCGGGGGTACTACCGGGTCGGCGAAGACCGCCGCCGCGCCGCCGTAGACACAGTGACCGCGATGAGCTTCGACCGCCATGGCAAACGGCTCTGGCGCGAGGCCGCAGCCCTGCTGGACTCCGAACACGCCCGCTACGCCGTCGGTGAAGTCGCCGTCCCCTACGGGCGCTGCACCGAGCCGTCCAACGTGGCTGCCGGCGGCGGTGCCTGCCCAGTGCGGTTCCGCTGCGCCGGGTGCGACCACTTCCGTACCGATGTGTCCTACCTGCCAGACCTGAGCGTCTACCTCGATGACCTGCTGCGAACCCGCGAACGCCTCGCCGCCGCCATCGACGGCATCGACGAATGGGCCCGCGCGGACGCCACCCCCAGCCAGCAGGAGATCACCGCAATCCGCCGGCTCATCAGCCGTATCAACGGCGACCTCGACCAGGCCAGCGACGCCGAACGCGCCGCCATCGCCGAGGCGGTCACCGTGATGCGCCGCCACCGAGCCATCTCCCTCGGCATGCCAAGCATCCGCGCCACCCCACCCGACACCGATCCGGAGGCCACGCCATGACCAGCAGCACCGCTGACACCGCTGACAACGACGAACGCACCACCGCGATGAGGCAAGGCCGACAAGCCGACTCGGCCCGCCGACACCAACGGGTGATCGCCACCCTGCAGCGCGCCACCAGCGACGGTGTCGAGATCAGCGCCTCCGCGATCGCCCGTGCCGCCGGGGTCGACCGCAGTTTCATCTACCGCCACCGCGACCTGCTCGCACAGATCCAGGCCCACCAGGGCACTCCACCGGCGGCCGCGGCCGGGCCGGCAGTCACCCGCGCCTCGCTGCACGCCGACCTGCTCGCCGCCGGGGAACGCGCCACCCGACTCACCAGCCGTATCCGACAATTGGAGACACGCCTATCTGAAACTCTCGGCGAGCAAGCCTGGCACGAGTCCGGCCTCGCCGTCCCGGCGGACATCACCGCCCTCAACCAGAAGATCAACCACCTCCAGCAGCAGACCGTCGACCTACGCCTACAGCTCGACGAACGCGATCAGGACCTCGCCGCCGCGCGCGCCACCAACCGCGAACTCATGGCCCAACTCAACACCGCACCACGACACCGGTAACACCCGCGTGTCGTAGCGTGCACCACACCTGTCGCGCACGCTACGATTGTTCAATCAGCTTACGAGCAAAGGGAAAACGCTCAAATTGGAGCCCCGTTGGCAGGCTGACCCCTGGAGAATGGTCAGGGGCGGGTTTTGACCTCGTAGCGTAGGACGAGGTCGGTTCCGGGGTAGCAGGTTTCGGTCGCTGTCAGATGCTCACACAGCTCGGCGATCGCAGTGGTGGCCCGCCGTGTGGGTAGGGGGTCAAGGCGCACGGTCAGGACACCGTCACCTGGGTCGATGTCGCCGCTGCCGGTCAGCGCCTGACGGACCAGGTTGTGGGCTTCGTCGTTCGCGCGAGCGTAGCCGGCGTAAACGCGCACAGCTCGGGCCAGGGCGGTCATGCTGTTGAACGCGGCCATGCGGATGGCGTGGGTGAGCAGCTTGGTCTGGATGTCCAGGACCTGCTGATGCATTGCCAACGCTAACGTGATCGCCCTCTCAAGGCGGTTCGCCCTAACGCCAAAGCCCTTTGTTTCCAACACTTCTCGACCGGGACAACCTGCGCGCGGTCCATCGCTGGAGCCACCAGCGCAGAGGACAGCCCCTCTCGGCGCCAACACCACAACCATTCGAGCCGTGCTTGACATTCCCGACCGCTGCACGCTCCTGCAAGGGCAGCACGTCGGCTCAAGGTGCTGGGATGAGGCCGTTCTCTTCTCGTGGCACAGGCTGCGTCCCATACGTGCGAAGGCTTTCTTTGTTCGAGCTCGAAACCCCATCCCGCGTTGCGTGTGTGCTTGCTCAGGGAGCGGGTTGCGACGGAGCTTCGGCTCGGAAACCGTTGGTGCATCTAGGACTTCCCCGGCCCCGGTGTCTACGCTTGCAGGTGGTCGTGTCTGGGTGGCTGGACGTTGGCGACCGTCGAGGCTGGTCACTGTGGCGGAGCGATCGACTGACACATTTGCGTCACTCGGAGCAATGCTTTCGTTCGGCGGTACGGAAGCAGTGGAACCGTTGGCGATCGCGATGGATGCGCGCCCAGCCTCAGCCTGCGCAGCCTTTGCCTTCGGGCGTTCTAGCTCCTCCAGCGCGCGACCGAGGCCAGCGGGTCAGGCGTGGCCGTGGCTGTGGTCGTGCTCGACAACGGCGCGCCGTACCGCGCCAGCTCGACCTCGTGCCGGAGGGAACGCCTCGACGTGTTCGCAACGCGAGCATTCGACGTAGAACGTGCGCCTGCGGTGGACAAGATAGGCGCCGTTCGGCAAGCCCGAGGTCGTGGTCATGATGTTCCCTTCGGATCAGTCGTCAGTCCGCAGCCAGTCCGCAAGGAGTCCACAAACGTCCATTTCTGGTCACCGCTACCCAACGGCTGCCAACGGTATAAGTGCAGGTCAGAGGCCTAATGGCCCGTAAACCCGCAGGTCAGGAAAGTGCCGAAATGGAACCCGGCGTTCTCCTCGACGGTGAGCATGACCAGTAGTAGGCCCGAGGCCGCGGTCACGTGGCGTTCGCCTCTGTGGTGCGCAGGATGTCGGCGGACGTGGTGCCCAGCACCTGCGCTAGTGCGAATAGTCCGGTGCAGAGCAGCGGCGACGCGCCCGTGAGGCGTCGGCTCAAAGCGATGAGGGGAATACGGCTGCGGGTCGCCGCGTAGCGTTGTGTGGTTCCGGCAGCTCGGAACGCCGTGGCGACGTTGCGGGAGATCTCGCGCGAGGTCTGCTCGGCGGCCTGCTGGTCGGTGTTGTTGTCGTGCAGGATGGTGGGCATGATCGTTCGCCCTGCGTAGAAGTGGAGCCGGACAAGCGGGCCGCGGTTCGTGGTCATGTGATGCTCCCTTGTTGGGTCCAGTACACAGCCAGTACACAAAACGACCGTTGACGGCACTCAATCACCGTTACCCTCAACGACGCTACTTGAGCAATACCAACGCTTTACACGACTATCAACGACCACCAACGACCCAGACAATGACCTCGTAATGAATCATGAGTTCAGCACCCGAGATACCAAGTGTGTCTCCCAACACAGCTCGCGAGATGCGCGCAGTGCTTTGGAAGTTGAGCCCGCCTCTGGACAGACGACCGCCGGCAGACGTGATGCGCAATTGTCAGAATCTGCTCTGAACCGAAGGCTAGGTCTCAGCCAGCCGTCGATGATGCCTGACCAGCCGAGGTCGATCCGCCTGAGGCCGATAGGCCCGCGACTCCTAGCGTCTCAAGGAAGCGGCGGTTCCCGTGAGGGTCCCCAACGACACCGCGTGCTTCAGTGCCACCAAGCAGACAGCCTCATTCCGCGGGGCGCCTGAAACTCACTCAGGGAGGAGCCGCCCTCAACTGTATTTGGCCGCTCACGGCCGGATGGAAAAACGGCTACTGTCCGGCTACTGTCCGCCGAATTCCCAATCGCTACCCGCGGCGCCCAACGCGTTTCCGCAGGTCAGCAGGCACATATCGTCGGTTGCCAACTGACACCGTTACGCATGGCCTACGAGGAGACCAAGAAGGCGCCCGAGCCATCGGTAACGAAGGCTAAGCGGCGTGACGCCTTGGTACCCTGGATCGCTTGGTTGTCGTCCAGGATGGTGGGCCATCATCGTTCGCCTTGCCTGGAGGTGGAGCCGGACAGACGGGCCGCGGTTTGAGGTCATGTGATGCTTCCTTGCCGGGCCCAGTACACAGCCAGTACACAAAAAGACCGTTGACGGCACTCAATCACCATTACCCTCCATGACGCTAAGTTGAGCAATACCAACGCTTTACACGACTATCAACAATCATCAGCGACCCAGACATGGACCTTCCAGTTCTTTCGTCATAAATCGAGCGTGGGAGCCCTCCGTCTACGACGTCCCCACCGACACGCTTCAAGGGATCACTCAGCCAGTGGACGCGCTCCCGCCGAGCATGGCAAACGACATGCCGACGATGCGTGCCGATGCGTGGAAAGTCGACATTAGCCGGCATCAAAAGGTGGACCTTCGGATCAGTCTTCAGTCCTTGGAAAGTCCTTGGCAGGTTCGTTTCCCACCGTCACTGGTCAACGGTCGTCATCGCCATACCTGCAGGTCAGAGCGATATGCCCATCACCGTCAACGATCGTCAATCATGCGGGGAGAGTTTGAGACGAACTAGGTCGCCATCTGCGTCGCGGCATACCCTCTGATCTGTGATGCACACGCTCGGGCCCGACTGGCTCAACGCCGAACACCTGCTGACGACGTTGGGC
>JBBRWQ010000124.1:0-7643 GCA_038249115.1 Actinomycetales bacterium | reverse complement strand
TGGGCATCATCGGGCTGAACCGGATGACGGTCACTGGACACACCTCGGCCCGGATCATCCGGGCCGTGCACGGAGTGCAACGATGACCGCGCTCCCAAGCGGGTCGTGCAGGCTATGGGGGTGCGCATGACAATGATTTCTGTCACGGCCATCGCCGCCATGATCTTCGTCAGCGGCTGGACCAGACGACATTTCTCGGCCTCGGCCGCGCGGCACTGGCACCGTTCGACGGCGCCGACCATCATGGCCGGTCGGCTGCGCACTCGTGTCGTGGGGACGGGCGCACCAGCAACCGTGCTGCTGCACGGGATCATCGCATGCGGCGACTACCACGGCGCCAACTACGACATATTGGCTGACGGCTCGCGATGTCGCCGTGCCAGCAGCGGCAGAGCAGCATGCTGAGGGGCTCGAAGGTGCCGGTCCGCGTCCCGCCTGTCCCAGGCGCCACCCTTGGGGGGCAACGGTCGTCATCGACGACAGTGACGTCGGTGGCCGCGGTTACCTCGTCGTGGAAGACCCGCCCGAGATGCACCTTGCATCAGGCACGCCCGGGACCGCCACGGCCAGGGCCGCTGGGTTCGTCTGTACCGCTCCGGTGTCCCGATCGGGACCTTGTGGACTGATGACGCACGGGCGCTGGGGCTCATCCCCGAGCCGGGACAGTCCGTCGCGCCGCTGATCAGCTCCCTCCGGTCTGTCTGCGCGCTGGGCACCCCGACCTCCTGGGTGTTCGATGACCACGCAGCCGGGGAGTCCCACGACCACGCAGTCGGGGAGTCCCACGACCACGGGGCGGGACCGGTCGAGAGAGGTGACCTGTCCACCCTGGAGTCTGGATGCGGCACCGCTCTGGATGAGGGGCTGCTGGATGAGTCCGGAGGTCGTCGTTATGACAAGTGACAACACGTGTCTGCAGGACCTAGCTCCCAACTGCGGGGGATGTGTAAGGCGGCAGAGAATTGGGGGAGGAGGGAGGTGAAGAAGATGCGTTACGCACGTCGCCTTGCAGCCCTACTCGCCGGCTGCGCCACCTGGATTGTTGCCGAAGCGACGGTTCCCAACGGGCTGATTTTGCCCGATCCCCCGGCATGCCCGCGACAAGCGCCGCCGAAACGACGCCGGCCTGGCGGATCCTCGCCTTGTTGACTCTCCGGGTTCTCATGGTCCTTGCCGTAGTGGGCCTGTTCTCCTCGCTCAGGCACTCACGGAGGGCACAACCGTCGCGGAGTGGGGCCGGTTCACTGTCAAGGTCCATGAGTTTCTGCCCAGGGGCGGTCGTGAAACCTGCCCGGTGACGGGCAGAGAACTGACCGGTGATGGTCATGGGATCTGCCCAGTGCTGACCATCACCGCTGTGGTTGGTCAGTTCAACGGGCTCACCCCTTGACCTTGACCGGCCAAAGCCTGGGAAAGGGGCTGTGGTTCGGATCCTGGTCTCGGAGCATGGCAACCGTGGACGTGGGGGACGGAGGCATCCGTAGATTTGTGGTGCGGCACTATCGGTTCGACCCGGCGACAACAAGCGTGAGTTTGAGGCGCCGATCGAAGGTCTATGAACTCTTGAAGTCCGGCAAGCTGCGATCGGTCCACATCGATCGCACCCGTCTTGTCCGGAAGGGCGATCTTGAGAGCTACATCGACTCTCTGGTGTCGGTCTCGTGAGCACTCCTCGAGACCGACCAGCACAACCTCAACGCCCTCAACAGGATTCGGAACTTGACGGAGGCAGCCCGGGGCTTCCTCCGCGGGGGCAGGCGAACTCCGAGGATGACCTGCGGGTCGACGTCGACATCGAACTTGTCCTTTAGGGAGGCACTGAGGTCGATCTCGGTCAGCACGCCGAAACCCTGCTCGCCCAGGGCCTCACGGACCGCAACGACAGCGTCGTCATAGGGTTGGTTGATCGTGGTGGTGATGCTAGCTGCTCATCCGACCTTCCTTGTCTGCTTCGCTCGTTTCGCGTCGCCGTCGTGCTCAGCTGCTGGCTGCGCGGAAAAGGTTTCGTGTGGGCCGGCTGTGCGCTGGGTTCGTGACGCCCGTCGGGCGGGACGCATCGTCCACCGGGCCAGCAAGACAAGGACGAGCAGCATCACTAACGCGACGATCCAGGACTTGGAACTGGTGAACCCGGAGCCGGAGTCAAAGAGGCTTCCGACGCCGAGTCTGACTGGTTGACTGGTCTGTTCAAACATTCTGTGATTGTTCTCCTCTGCAAGTTGGGGGAAACCCGAACCCTTCGGGATGGTCAGGTCAGCGGTTCAGGTGATTCGCGGTCAGCGCGCGCTCCCACGGAGCACGGCCTTGTGCTTCGTATTCCTCGCGACCGACCTCGCCCCGCGCGAAACGCTCATCGGGGATCTCGAGAGGGCCAGGATCTTGCGTACCACTGCCGCTGGTGCGCCCGTCGCCACTGCCACGGAAGATCATGAGGCCCGCGAGGATGACCAGGCCCCAGAAGATGGTGATCGCCGCGATCATGGCGATCCAGTCTCCGTTGTCCATGCCGTTGCCGTACCAGTCCATCTTCGTGGACACCTCCTCTACTTGCCTTGGTGTGCCCAGCATCACCCGCCGACCCGGTCCATCCGGTCGCGGATGTGTGAAGGTTCGCTGAAGATATCCCGCAAGAACCTAAGTCCCTGTCTGCGTAGTGGCGATGTCCGGGCTGGCACCATGAAGGTCATGCCTCCTGCGAGCTCCGGTTACCCGCCAGGCGTGGAGGCTGTTGGATCGATGGCCACTCCAGAGCAGCCGCGGTCGGTGATGAGGGCGCTGTTCGTCGAGGACGAGGCAACGTTGGCCGGGCTGCTGGTCAGCTAGTTCGAGCCGGACAGGTTCGATGCTTCGTCGACGGACTGCAGGTGATAGAGCTCGCGCGCGAACTCGATCCCGATCTCGTCGTCCTAGATCTCGGCTGCCGGATCTGGACGGCATCGAAGTCTGCCGGGCGCTGTGCACCTTCTCCGATGCTTACCTGGTGCTGGTGAATGCACGTCGCGATGGGGTGGACACGCTCATTGGACTCTCGGGCAGTGCCGACCAACAGCAACGAGGCGTGGCGGCTCCTCCTGGTCGAGCTGGGCTACGCGCCCGACTACATCGTCGTTGACGGCGGTACCGGCCTCGTCAATGCAGTCAAGGACCACTACGCCGGCGCCGTGCCCCTCATCCCCAGCCTTTATCACGTCCGCAACAACGTCACCGCCGCGCTGGTTAGGACGCCGGGGGACTGGGTCAACACCGAGCACGGGAAGCGGCCCCTGGACGACCTGGCCGAGCACCTGCTGACGCTTCGCAAGAAGGGGCTGACCGGGCAGCGTGAAGGACTGGGGAACCTGGTGGGATGACCTCATCGAGAAGCTGACCACGCACCGGCCTGGGTCCAGGCGACATGAACGCGGTGCTATATTTAGAGATACCCCCTACCCCCATGGGGTATATCGCTTTTCTGTTGAGCGTGACCTTCCAGTCCTGAGCACCGATGGGGTCGCAGCGTTTCGAGAGGTTCACGATGAAGACAACCGTGCACGCCGCAGCACGACTTGCAGGTGAGTTCAATAGGTTGGCTGCATCGAGGACCAGGTCCACTCGATCGCCAGGATGGTCGAGCAGAACCAGTACTGCATCGACATCCTCACCCGGGTCTCGGCCGCCTGCCGGGCGATGCAGTCGGTGGCGCTGCGGCCGTTGGACGACCACATGAGTCGTTGCATTACCGCCTGGGACCCAGGGGAATCAGAGTGAGTCGGTTCACGCACGATCTCATCGTGGTCGGTGCAGGACCCGCCGGTACCGCGGCAGCCATCGCTGCGAAGCGGCAGGGCAGTAAACGGGTGATCATCGTAGACAAGGCACCGCCCGGACGAGACAAGGTCTGCGGCGACGCCATTGGCCCCGAAGGCGCCGCGGAGCTGGTGGGCCTCGGACTTCCGGGGTTGCTCCGTGCAGAGGAACGGGCCCGCAGCTTCCGGCTCACCAGTCCGGCCGGCGTGAGCGCCAGTGGTACGCCACCGGTAGCCGGTTACGTTGTTGCCCGCGTCGAGTTTGACGCGCGCCTGCTGCAAGCGGCCATTGCCGCCGGGGTGGAGTTCGAGCAGCTGCGCGTGCGTAGCCTGCACCACGAAGGGGCAGGCACCCGCGTCGGCGAGAAGCTGGACGCACCCGTGGTCATCGGTGCCGATGGCGCCAACTCCGTCGTGCGCCGGGCCGTCGGGCAGCCGGCCAACACCGGCAAGCACCTCGCAGTCGCGGTGCGCGGGTACGCCCCCACGCCAGCCGGGACCGACGAGTTGTTCATCCGCTGGGACAGCCAGCCCGGCGGCGGGCTGTGTTACGTATGGGCCTTCCCACTCGCGAACGGCGTCACCAACATCGGGTACGGGTGCGCCAGCACGGCCGCGGGAGGCGGGCGGGGGCGGCTCGTCAGGCGCCTGGCGGAGCTGCTGCCCGACTTCGATGTCGTTGGTACGGAACTGGCCGGGCACCGGCTGCCGCTGTCCACCTGGCGGCCAGTGCCAGCGGTGGGTAACGTCTTGCTCACCGGCGACGCCGCATCCCTGATAAACCCCACCACGGGTGAGGGGATCTCCTACGCGCTGGCGTCGGGAGCGCTGGCAGGCCGTGCAGCGGCCACCTGCGCCGACACCGCCGGCGCGGTGTACACCGCGGAAATGAGAGCCAGATTCGGAGGCCACCACAAGCGGGTGGCCCGAATTTGCCCGCTGCTGGACATCCCGATCGCCGTTGAAGCAGCCGTGCGGGCCTGCGCGCGCGACCGGGTTGTCTTTGAGCGCATCCTGGAACTCGGGCTGGGCACCGGGACGCTGCGCGGGCGCCATCTGCTGCGTTTCGCTGCCGCTGCTGTGCTACCCCAGCGTGCTTCTGCGCCGCGCTGAGCACCACTGGTAAAGGCCACTGTTGGCCTGCTGGGTCACCGTAGGGCGTTCGACAATCTGGACGTCTCGGCAACGAGGAGAAGCTACCGGATCTGGTTGATGAGCGGGCTCAGTGGGTGCACCCCACTTATCCCGCGCCGGTGTTTGGTTTCGTGGGAGGGCACCCACAAGTCACACACAACCGCCCAACACGCGAACGCACTGCTCCGATCAAGTGCCCTGCACGCGCCGCGACTGGCTCAGGACACGGGACTCCCGGCGTCGGCGCTGTTTAGCCCTGCGAGTGAGGGATGGTCTCGTCGCTGCGGCACGCGCACCCGGCGTGTAACTGGAGGCCGCTGGTCACGAGCGGGAAGTGACTGAACGCCTGCGGGGTGTTGCCCAGCTGGCGGCCCGCGACGGGGTCCCACTCCTCACTGAGCAGCCCGACGTCGTTGCGGAGGTCGAGCAGGCGCTCGAACAGCTGGGTCGCCTCGCGCCGGCGGCCCCCGAGATGGAGCGCGTCGACCAGCCAGAACGAGCACGCGAGGAACAGGCCCTCACCACTGGGGAGCCCGTCGTCGGACTCGCTCGTGTGGTAGCGCTTGACGAACCCGTCCACGGTCAGGTCCCGCTGGATCGCCGCGATCGTGCCGCGCACACGCGGGTCTGTCGCGGGCAGGAACCCGACGCGCGGGATCAGCAGCAGGCTGGCATCCAGCGCCGTCCCGCCGTAGGACTGGGTGAACGTGCCGCGGCCCGTGTCGTAGGCGTGGGCGAGCACGTCGGCGTGGATGGTCTCGCGCAGCGCCTCCCAGCGCTCGGCCGGGCCGTGCAGCGTCGGGTGCGTCCGGACCGCGCGTGACATCCGGTCCGCCGCCACCCACGCCATGACCTTCGAGTGGGTGAAGTGCTTGCGCGGGCCGCGCATCTCCCAGATCCCGTTGTCGGGCTGGTCCCAGCTGCCCTCGAGGTGCTCCATCAGGGCGGTCTGGACGTCCCACGCGTCGGACTGCGAGCCGATCCCCTGCTCGCGGGCCAGGGACAGGCCGTCCAGGGTCTCGCCCCAGACGTCGAGCTGGAGCTGTTCGGAGGCCGCATTGCCCGTGCGGACCGGTCGCGAGCCCTCGTAACCGGCGAGCCAGTCCAGCTCGGCCTCCGGCAGGCGTCGCGTACCGTCCAGCGCGTACATGATCTGTAGCTGGGCGGGGTCCCCGGCCACAGCACGGAGTAGCCACTCGCGCCACGCGCGGGCCTCGGCGAGATACCCGGCGGAGATCAGCGCCTGCAGCGTGGAGGTCGAGTCGCGCAGCCAGCAGTAGCGGTAGTCCCAGTTGCGCAGTCCGCCGATCTGCTCGGGGAGCGAGGTCGTGAGCGCGGCGACGATCCCGCCGGTCGGCTCGTAGGTCAGAGCCTTGAGAGTGAGCAGCGACCGGGTGATCGCCTCGCGGTAGGGGCCGGTGACCGGGGTGCCTTCGTGCGACCACTGCGACCAGAACGCGAGCGTCCTCCGCAGGGCCACCTCGGGGTCGGCGACTGCTGGGGCGTCCTCGTTGCTGTGGTGCCAGGTCAGCACGAACGGGACCCGGTCCCCGGCCCGCACCGTGAGCTCCGAAACTGTGGCCCAGTCCTGCCCGTGCGTCGGCGCCGGGGTGTCCAGCCGGACGGCGTCGGGCCCGGCCACTGCAACCATCTGCGCGGGGTCGTGCCGAACCCACGGCACGACACGGCCGTAGTCGAAGCGCAGGCGGAGCGTGGACCGGACGGGGACAGCGCCGCTGACTCCCTCGACGATGCGCACCACGTCGACCGCCTGACTGCGGGGCGGCATGAAGTCGGTGATGCGGACCGTCCCGTCCGCGGTGTCCCACTCCGTCTCGAGCACAAGCGTGTCCTCGACGTATCGGCGCCTGGTGCACGTGCCACCTGACTGCGGGGCGATCTGCCAGTGCCCCGCTTCGGGGGTGTCGAGCAGGGCGGCGAAGCACGCGGGGGAGTCGAACCGCGGCAGGCACATCCAGTCGATCGAGCCGTTCGTCGCGACCAGGGCCCCGGTCTGCAGGTCTCCGAGCAGGGCGTAGTCCTCGATGCGTGGCATGCGGCGATCATGTCAGCCGTGGCCGTCTGGCGACACCAGAGTGGCGGGGCTAGCGTGGGCGAGGTCCGGCCCGCGCCGGTTCGCACGTCACCGCACCTCACCGATCCGAGGAGCGTCCTCGTTCTGCTGGCAGGCACGTCCGCCGTGTCGCACGGCAACAGCGGGTAACGGTTTCCGTTCCCGGTGGCGCCGTTGCCCCTCTTGCGACCTGCGGACTCCTTGACGCTGGGCCCGGACCTAGCCCAGGACGAGAGGTGCGCAGGGGCGGGAAGCGGGTCATGTCCATGCCGATCTCGGCGTCGGATCAGCGGGGCCGCGGTGGGTCCGATCCCGGGGATGTCATCCAGACGGTCCACCGCCGAGGCGAAAGGGCCAGAACTCGGTCAATGCTTGATGACGTCCCCCATCCGCTCGGGCCCAAAGGGCAGCATCTTCATGGCATCTTCATGGAACCGCGACAGTCCGTCATGGGTTGGCGCAGGAGGCTTGGAAGCGCCACCCACTTGGCCACTGGCCGGGTGGGACCGGTGGTGCGCTGCACCGCTGTACCCCTGAGCAGCAACTGACGGAGGAACGCATGTTCATCGCAATCGCCCGGTTCCCTGAGGTCCCCACTGAGCGCGAGGCCGAGTTCCGGGCGTGGTTCGCCTGGTCCAACGACCAGCTCC
>JBBRWQ010000123.1:0-7908 GCA_038249115.1 Actinomycetales bacterium | reverse complement strand
GCAGGCACGACCTGACTTTGGTCAGTGTCAGTGCCGAGGCGCAAGGTGCCGGCGGCTGCTGCCAAGGAGCCTGACCGGGGTTCAGTCTTGAGCCGGAGGCCCGGTGGTGATGTTTCGGTCAGGACGCCAGCCCCGCCGACGGACTTCCCGCTCAAGCACGGTCAGCCATTCGGGGTGCCGGCGCCTCCCGTGCACTCGCCGCCTGGTTCGGGTGCGCTGCTGCCCGACTTGTACTTTTCGACGAAGGACTTCAGACGGGGGTCGCTGGCCGAGGTGAGCTTCAGCTGCACTCCCCATGCGGACGCGACGATGGGGGACGGCAGCTCGGGATAAGGACTGACCAGTGCATACGGCTCTCCGGAGGTGTCGCCAACGATCGTGGCGATCTCGGAGGCGGGCAGGTCCGGGCGATAGGTGATCCACATGGCGCCGTGTTCAAGGGAGTGAACCGCGTTCTCGTTCTGCACCGGCGCGGAGTACACGCCGCAGTTCTGCCAGGTGGCCGAATGCTTGCCCCCTACGGGAGGCGTCTGGGGGTAGGCCACGACGCCGGTCACATGGTCTTGGGCCAGACCGGGGTAGGTCTGCAGGCCGGTCACCGCGACCTTGCCCTGTGTGGACGACGCTGAGCCGCTGTTTCCGATCACCCCCCAGGCCCCACCGCTCACCAGAGCGAGCACCGCGACCGACGCGGCCACGACAAGGCCCTTGCGCCGGCGTTCGCTCTGGCGCTGCTCCCTTCGGACCGCTTCAAGTCGAGCGGTTCGCGCGCTTCCACGCTGTCCTTTTCTGCTCATGTCGTTGCTCCACTCAGTTCGCGTCATGTCTCCCCCTTCCGGGGGGGTGTCCCTGCTTGTGCCAACCATGACTGTCCGTCAGGCAGATGAGGTTCCGGCTGGAATTCAATGAAGATTTGCCAAAGGTCTTGGCCGTTGTGCCGATCCATGGACGCGGCATCGATGAGCCGCGCAAGGCGACTCGGCTACCTGCTGATCTCCGTCAGGGCGGCGGCCATCTGTTCGGGACTGAGACCACCGGTCTTGACCGATCGAAGGATGCCTGACTTGTCGATGAAGAAGTGAGCTGGGATCCCATAGACCCGGTAGGCCGAGGCGATGCGCGTGTCGGGGTCGGCCACCTTCGGGTAGGTCAGCCCGACGCGGTTGGCATAGTCGAGCACCGTCGCGGAGTCCTCGCGGATGAAGATCGCCAGGACTACGACGCCCTTGGCCTTGAACTTCTCAGATGCGGCTTGGACGTCCGGCGCCTCTGCGACGCATGCGGCACACCAGGTCGCGCCGAACGTCAGCCACACCGCCTGTCCCTTGTAGGAGCTCAGCGAAATCTTCTCGCCGTCAACAGTTGTCGCCGTGAAGTCCTGAGCGGGGCTGCCGATCTTGGGCGGGGCGCCCTTGGTCGGCCCCGACAGGGCGATGGCCTGCAGACCCGACGCGGACGCAGTCGGACGGTCCACCAGATATACCCCGCCCATGACGATGACGGCGGTCACTGCCAGGACGAGCAGGGTACCGAGTCGGCTCTCGCGGATGCGTTGCTGCCACGGCTTCGGCTTGGCAACTGTGGGTAGTGGACTCATGAGGGTGTGTTTCCTTACTTCAGTTTCTTGTGGCACCTGTGGGTGTCGAGGTGCAGTGCTCGCCGTAGTGCTATGAGGACTTGCCGTAGCTGTGCAGTCCGCCGAAGAAGAGATTGCCGAAGAAGGTGAGGATTACGGATGCGAACCCGGCAACGAGCAGCCAGGCGGCGCGACGTCCGACCCAGCCTCGGGCCACTCTGGCGTGCAGGTAGGCGCCGTAGATGAGCCAGGTGAGCAGTGAGGCCGTCTCCTTGGGGTCCCAGCTCCAGTAGGTGCCCCACGCGATCTCAGCCCAGACCGCGCCCAGGACGACGGTCATGGTTAGCAGCGGGAAGCCGATGATGACCGCGCGGTATCCGATCTCGTCCAAAAGTGCGGGCTTGGGCCATCCCGGCCGACCCCCTTCGGGCTGGGTCAGGTAGAGCACGGCCGCCGCAAAGGAGACCGAGAACGCGCCGTAGGCGACGATCGCCACCGCGACGTGGATGGTCAGCAGCAGGTTGTTCTGCAGCGCGGGCACCAGCGGGTTGTCGGTTGCCCCGACCGTGAGCGCGTAGAGCAGCATTGCCAGGGCGAGCGGAAGGACCAAAAGTGCGATGGTCCGTACGTGATATCGGTGTTCGAAGTAGATGTAGGCCACCACCATGCCCCAGGCGAAGGCCACCGAGAACTCGTACTGGTTGGTGAACGGCCCATGCCCGGTCGCCAACGTACGCAGGACCAGTAGCGCGGTGAGAAAGAATGCTGCGAGCCAGGAGAAGTAGGTGCCGAACAGGGCCAGAGAGCGCCGCTGCCCGGAGGACGCCGCTGGCGGCGCGGCTAGATCCGTGACAACCCCGCCCACCTCAGCACGCCCGCCTGCGTGCGCCATGACCGGCTCCCGACGAACCGACCGCCCGAGCGTCAGAGCCAGGACGTAGCAGACCAAGGCGACCCCGACCATGATGAGACCGGCCATCAGGCTGTATTGCGAGAGCTTAAGCATCGTGCTGCCCTACCTCGTTCTCTGCCTCTTGGGTGGTGCGCGACGGGGTACCGGCGAGCTCGATCTGGGTGACCAGCTGGTCGAACTGCGGTTTGAATGCCGGGTCACGCTTCATGGTGGAGGCGCACAGGACCTCGGTGCCGCCGGGTGTCTTGCGGACCCGTACCCAGATGCGGCGGTGTGGGAAGAAGAAGACGAGGTAGAGGCCGATCACGAGGAGCGCGGAGCCCACCCAGACCAAGGGGACTCCAGGGTCTTTCGCCACGATCAGGCCGGTGAACTGACGGGTCCGCTCGAAGGTGTACGTCACGCCGGCGATCGTCGTCGACTTTCCCTGGTCAATGACCTGCGTGGCGATGGGGTCTTCCTTACCGTCCTGGTCGACCTCAAGCTGGACCTGACCCGCCTTGATGTTCGGGTCGACCTCGCCCGAAGCGGGAACCACCACGTACACGGCCAGCCGTTTGGACTTCACGTTGAACTGACCGATGCTGTGCGTGCCGTCCTTGGAGGTCCAGCTCAGTGGTACGGCGTCGTTGAAGAGGGTCTTTCCGGCAGCATCGGTGACCTTCATCGCCACGGCCTCGCCGAAGAACGACTGGTAGAACGAGACGCCGTCTCTTTTCATCGGGTGGTTCACCCGGATCGTCTGCCGGTCGACCACCGCACCGTTCTTGTACAGGATGAGGTCGCTGGCGTAGTCACTCGGGGAACCGTCCGGGTAGTAGGCGTCGTTGAAGGACATCGCCTTGACCGAGAGCCCCGTCCCGTGACCAACCTGCACCGTTGAGCCCACGGCAACCGTGACGTTGGTGTCCTTGAAGCCGGTAGTCGCGCTGACGAAGAAGCCCAGCAAGATGACCACGAAGCTCAGGTGGGCCACGACGGTTCCGAACGGACCCCAGCGGAAGCGGTCGGCGTACAGGTTCATCCCGTGCTCGTCCGGGTCGGTGATCGTCCGGAAGCGGTGGGAAGCCAAGACCTCGCTTATGTAGTCGGTCGTTGGGCCGACTTCAGCCGGTACCATGACGCCGGCTCTGAGCGGCGCATGGGTGAAGAAGGTCGCGCCCATCCGCGTGTGAGGGTGCAGTGCCAGCTTCCACAGGCGGGGCGCCCGGTTGACCGAACAGGCCAGGACGCTGGTGGTCAGGAGCACGCTGATCGACTTGAACCAGATCGAGGTGAAGGCGGCGAAGAGTCCGAGCTTGTCCAGCACGGGCGTCCAGCCGCCGTACTTGGAGTGGATCGAGGTGAGCCAGGCCGTGTAGGCCGCCGGGTCGGCGGACACACCCGCCGGCACCTGCACGAGCAGTGTCCCGGCCAGTGACAGCAGCCCAAGCGCGAGGATCAGCCAAAGCCCGGTGCGCATCGAGATGAAAAACCGCCAGAGCCGGTCCAGCAGGTCGGTCGTCGAGACGGCGGGGCCGTCGCCGGACCCGTCGAGAGCATCGAGCGCCTCACGATCGCCAGGCTTGACGGGGCGGGTGCGGGTGTCTTGGCTCATGGTGGGCTCTTCCTCAGATACCGATATTGGGCAGTGCGCTCGAGAGTTTGACGAACAGGTTTGTGATCATCAGGAAGCCGACCACGATGAGCATTCCGCCGGTGACCAGTGAGACGCCGGCCTCGTGCTTGCGAAACCACGCCAGCTTGCGGTTCGCCGCGGTGGCCCCGACGGCAACCAGGATGAACGGGATCCCCAGACCCAGCGCGTAGACCACGAGAAGGACAGCGCCCTGGCCAACGCTCGAGTTCAGCGAAGCCAGGCCGATGATGCCGCCCAGGAGGGGTCCGACGCAGGGGGTCCAGCCGGCGGCGAACGCCATCCCGATCAGGGTCGAGCGGCCATAGCTGGGGGCAAGGACCTTGACGGTGCCGTCCCCGGTCTCCGACTTTTCCATCAGGCGCCCGGTCGGGACCGAGACCTGCCGATAGAGCGCCGAGATCTGGATCAGCCCCGCGACGTGCAGTCCCATCACGATGAGGATGACGCCCCCCAACACTCGCATGATCGGGACGTAGTCCCGCAGGAAATACCCGACCAGCCCGATCGAGACCCACAGGCTGACAAACACGATGGTGAAGCCAAGAACAAACGCCAGGGACTGCTGGAACGCCACCCGCCGTGTCCTGGGCGAGTCCGCCGGGGTCGTTCCCACGATGTAGCTCACATAGGCCGGCACCATGGGAAGGCAGCACGGCGACGCGAAAGACACGATTCCCGCGAGGAACGCGAGAGCAACGTAGGCGATGGTCATGGCGCTACTTGCTGCTGGGGGTGGCCGACCCGGTAGGGGCGGAGGTCGCGCTGGTCAGATGAGTGGCAACCGTCTTCGCGAGAGCGGAGTCGGGGTCGATCGCCACGACCTTCTCCCATTCGGCGGTCATCTTGGCCGTGTCAGGGGGGATCTGGCTGAAGTAGAGGAAACCAAGGTCGTAGTGCACCTCGGCGGTCTTGGGGTAGAGCCCGGCGGCGATGAGCCACGTCTTCTTGGCCTCGGCCGCATTGTCGAGGTTGAACTGTCCCGCGCCAAGGGCCAGCAGCGCCACCTGGTTCTTCGGGTCGACCGCGAGGACCTTCTGCTCCCAGACGATCGCGCTCTTGAAATCCGTGGCCGTGAAGTAGAGGTTGCCGATGTCCTGGAGGGAGGCGATGTCCTTGGGGTTCGCGCTGATCTTCTGCATCAGCGCGGCCAGCTTGGCCTGGTCGACCGGGGTGGCCGCCCCGGCGGCTGCCGTCGTCTCCGTCCCCGTCGGCGTGCCCGAGATGCCAGGAACATCCGACTTGCCCATTTGGAAGACGCCGAGTACAACGGCGACAGCGAGCAGCGGCCCGACGGCCCACACCATCTGCCTGCGCCTGGACTTGTTTGACGCGAACGCGGCGAATGCGCTGGGCGCGGGGGGAGAGGTGAGGGTGTGCTTCTGGAGGTCGACCGGCGCATCCGGGGCCCACACGGTCCCCTGGGTCGCCGCCACCAGGTCCGCCTCGGGACCGGACAGGAGGGCAAAAGCCTCGTCCACGTCGTTGGTCCGAGCGGCGGCCCATGACTTCACCTCACGTGGTGCCAGCTCCAAGAACTCCACCAGCACGTTGTGCGCCGACTCGACGTCCTGGTCACGTGCATCGGCTCGGAGGCCAAGCCGACTGAGCAGGTCCTGCTTGAACTCGGCCATCCCGGCACGACGTCCCCCGGATATCGGCTGACGACTCATGCTGGCTTCCCGACCTTCTCTACGCCCCAGCTGACCGCGGCGCCTTGACTCTCAACGAGCATCGTGGAGCGATCCGAAGAACGGACCGCACTGCGTTTTCGACATACACGCGCCGGCTCAACTGGACAGGTGGGAGTTGACCTCCTGGAGCAGGTCGTCGGTGGACAGCCACATCGAGGGGTACTCCCCGTACCAGCGCTGCATGCCTGTCTTGTCGATCAGCACGAAGCTGTGCCCCGGCAGGCCTGCGTGCATGCCCTTGCCGATGGTTCCGTACTCGGTGGACACGGTGCCATCGTCGAGAAGGAAGGGGGTGAGCACGCCATTGGCGGCCATGTCGGCAGTGATCTGCTCCTTGCTGTTCATCACGATGGGCAGCACGGTCAGCCCAGCCGCGGCGAAGGCCGGGTCCTGCTCGATCTGGCCCATCTGGATCAGGCAGGCCTGGCAGCCGGCGCCCTCGCTGAAGTACAGCAGGACATTCTTCCCTCTATACGACGCTAGGCTCACGCTCGCCCCGGAGGTGTCAGTGAGGGTGAAGTCGGGCGCGACCTTGGCCACCGAGGACGTCTCCTGCCGTGAGGTAAGCATCATTGCGGCGACGATCCCGATCACCGCCACCGTGACGCCCAGCCAGGTCAGCCGGATCCGCAACTGCCGGCGCGTCTCCTTGATCGCCTGGGCCGCCCGCAAGGCGTTGATGTGCTCCCGGCTGCTCTGGGCTGTTCGGTGGTTGCTGGTGCCTGTGCTCATCTGGGGGTCCTCACCTGTGGATCGAGGGTTGGTCGGTGGTGTCCTGCTGGGAAGACGGGCCAGCCTCGGAGTCAGAGTCGTCGTCGGGTGAGAACGGGTCCTGCCCCTTGGCGGGGCGGTTGCGTAGGGTGGCGTAGACGAACACCCCGGCCAACGACAGGACCGCCAGGCCGAGAACGGCCTCCGGGACTGACGCAGTTACCTTCTCTATCCAGAGGAAGCCCTTGGCCAGGCGCTTACCGAATGCCACCTGGAACCCCGGACCTGACGTCATCTCTCCGCTGTTGGCCAAGAACATCACGAAGATTCCCATGATGGTGAATGCGATCGCGACGGCGAGGTTGACGGTGTTGGTCGCCAGGATCCGGGTGCCAAAGTGCAGCCGGACCGGCTTGGCCTTCAGGAACTTCCGCTCGCCGAGCTTGAACCGGTCCCACAACAGCGCCATCACGAACAGCGGGAACGTCATGCCGAACGTGAAGGCCAGGCCCAGGGCGAGGCCACCGGCGGTCGACCCGGACAACGCCGAAAGGGTCATCACCCCGACCAGGACCGGGGCGCAGCAGCTGCTGGCCATCCCGGAGAACATGCCCAGGGCGAAGAAGCTGCCGGTGTCCCCGCGGGCGGTGTCCGGCGCGCGGACGAACGAGGGCAGGCTCATCATCCGCCCGGACAGGGTGAACGCGGCCAGGACCAGCATCAGCGCACCGCCGGCGTAGTACAGCTGCTGGTGGTAGTGGGCGATGGTCCCGGAGATCAGGCTCACGCCAACGGTGATGGGGATCAGGATCAACCCCAGCCCGGCAGCGAAGACGAACGTCAGCGGCAACAGGCGCCAGCGGCGGTTCTTGACCGCCACCGAGAGGTAGGACGGGGCCAGGAACACGATGCAGCAGGGCGCGAACAGCGCGATGCCGCCGGCGAAGAAGGCGGCCAGTATCGAGCCGGTGGTGAACAGATCAGTCATGAGGTCTCACTTCGCTGTGTCCTTGCCAGACGCTTCTCGAGCTTGCGCCGGGGGAGCCTTCCGGAGCTGAAGTACTGTCCGTCCAGCAGGACCAGAGGACTCATCGGCGCCCGGTGGTAATCCATCAGTGCGCGACCGGGCCCGTCCTCGATCGACACCACCTGAACGGTCATCGGATAGGACCGTGCCAGACCTGCAAGGGCCGATTTCGCGTCCTCACACAGGTGGCACGCCGGCGCCTCCACCAGGGTCACCAAAACGGGTACAGCGGCCCCCTGGGTGGGGGTGTCACCGACCGCACCCCGACCCTGCCTCCCCCATGCGGGGGGCGACTCAACTTCACTCATACCGTCACAGTCCGCCTGATCAATGAAGGTTTAGGCGGGGTTT
>JBBRWQ010000122.1:0-8002 GCA_038249115.1 Actinomycetales bacterium | reverse complement strand
GCCGACGACGTACAGAACCCGCAGTCTCCGTCAAAGACCAGCACTGGCAGGGAGGGGGGCTTGTTCACAGCAACCTGCTCGCCCGGTCAGCCGCGCGGCCAGGCATCGACGAGCCGCTGACGCGCTTCGCCGAGCAGCATCGGCAAAGCCTTGGTCTGTCCGATGATGGGCAGGAAGTTCGAGTCGCCGCTCCACCGCGGGACGACGTGCTGATGCAGGTGGGCGCGGATGCCGGCCCCGGCCACCGCACCTTGGTTGATCCCGATGTTGAAGCCCATCGGCGCCGAAGAGCCTTCGAGCGCAACCATGCTGGCTTTGGTGAGGGACCCGAACTCAAGCGTCTCCTCATCGGTCAGATCGACATAGAGCGACACGTGACGGTAGGGGCAGACAAGCACGTGACCGGGGTTGTAGGGGAAAAGGTTCATCACGACGTAGCAGGTGTCGCCCCGGTGGACGATCAGGCCCTCGGCGTCATCCTTGGCGATGACTGCGCAGAAGGGGCAGCCATCGCCGGCGTGGTCGGTGGGTCGATCGCCGTTGATGTAAGCCATGCGATGCGGGGTCCACAGGCGCTCGAAACCGTCGTCGACCCGGGCGAAATCGTGCTCCGGCTCGAGCTTTGGCCGTGGGTGGCTCGCCTCCGGCGTCTGGCTCTCGTCCTGCGTCATGGTGCCGATCCTATGCATCCGCGGGTCAGGCCGCTGCGCCAACCATCCAGCGTGCGCCCACCACCAGAGCACCCACCGTCACCATCAGGAAGAACCCGACCCAGACGATCGCCGGCAGGAACGTGAGTCGCGCGAGCTGGTCGGCGTCCGAGGTTCGGGTCCCGCTGCTGCGCCGATGCGTCTGAAGCTCCAGAACCGGGCGGGGTGCAGCCAGCAGCAGGAACCACGTCAGGACGTAGGCGAAGCCTGACTGTGCCTGCGGAGTGAGCCACCAGGACACCCCGAACACCACTGCCCCGCTGATCAGGATCGACCAGAGCCCGAACCAGTTGCGCACTTGAATCAGCAGCAACGCCAACAGGATCAGCAAGGACCAGAGGAGACCCACGGCGTGTTGGTGGGTCAACAGCGCGGCTGCGCCGAGGCCGAGCAGTCCGGGGCCGACGTAGCCCGCGGCCGCGGTGAGGATCATGCCAAGCCCGGTGGTCTTGCCTGCCGACACTGTCAGCCCGGAGGTGTCCGAGTGCAGCCGTATGCCGTGCAGCTTGCGTCCCGACAGGAAGGCCGCGAAACCGTGAGCCGACTCGTGGGCGATGGTCACGATGTGCCGGGTGACCGACCAGGCGCCGGGGGCCCAGACCAGGAGCACTGCGACGACGGCGGTCAAGGCGACGACCCGGCCGGACGGGGCCGGCTGGGTCGTCAGGGCGCGATGCCACACCTCACGCAGGATGTCCACGATCTGCGCTCAGACCTGTCTGCGGCTCTCGACAGCCAGCACAATCTCTTCGATCGCCTCAGTGACAGGGACGCCGTTCTTCTGAGAGCCGTCGCGGTAGCGGAACGAGACCGCGCCTGCGGATCGGTCGTCCTCACCGGCGATGAGCATGAACGGCACCTTGGACTTCTGTGCGGTCCGGATCTTCTTCGGAAAGCGGTCATCTGAGGTGTCGACCTCGACCCGAATCCGCTTGGCCTTCAGACGTTCCGCGATGTCGAAGAGGTAGTCGTTGAACTCCTCGGCCACCGGAATGCCGACAACCTGGACCGGAGCCAACCAGGGCGGGAACGCGCCGGCGTAGTGCTCGGTCAGCACAGCGAAGAACCGCTCAACGGAGCCGAAGAGTGCGCGGTGGATCATGATCGGGCGCTGACGAGAGCCGTCGGCGGACTGGAACTCAAGCTCGAAACGCTCGGGCAGGTTGAAGTCGACCTGGATCGTCGACATCTGCCAGGTGCGGCCGATCGCGTCACGAGCCTGGACCGAGACCTTCGGGCCGTAGAACGCGGCCCCACCCGGGTCGTCCACCAGGTCGAGACCGGAGTCGTGCGCCGACTGCCTCAGCGCCTCGGTGGCCTTGGCCCAGTTCTCATCCGTGCCGACGTACTTCTCCTCGTTGCGGGTCGACAGCTCGAGGTAGAAGTCGTCGAGGCCGTAGTCCTTGAGAAGGTTGATGACGAACGTCAGCAGGGTCTTCAGCTCGGACTGCAGCTGGTCCTCGGTGACGTAGATGTGCGCGTCGTCCTGAGTCATGCCGCGGACCCGGGTCAGGCCGTGAACCACGCCGGACTTCTCATAGCGATAGACCGAGCCGAACTCGAACAACCGCAGCGGCAGCTCGCGGTAGGACCGGCCCCGTGCCCGGAAGATCAGGCAGTGGAACGGGCAGTTCATCGGCTTGAGGTAGTAGTCCTGCCCCTGTTTGGTGATCGCGCCGTCTTCACCGCGTTCTTCGTCCAGATGCATGGGCGGGTACATGCTCTCGGCATACCAGTCCAGGTGACCCGAGGTCTGGAACAGCTTGCCCTTGGTGATGTGCGGGGAGTAGACGAACTCGTAGCCCCCTTCTTCGTGCCGCTGCCGCGAGTAGTCCTCCATCGCCTTGCGGATGACACCGCCCTTGGGGTGGAAGACGGCCAGCCCCGAGCCGATCTCTTCGGGGAAGGAGAACAGGTCGAGGTCGGCACCGAGCCTGCGGTGGTCACGTTTCTCGGCCTCGGCCAGCCGTTCGAGATAGGCCTTCAGCTCGTCCTTGGTCGGCCACGCAGTGCCGTAGACGCGCTGCAGCTGCGGGTTCTTCTCGGAACCACGCCAGTAGGCCGCAGCCGTGCGCATCAGCTTGAACGAGTTGCCCAACACCTTGGTGGTCGGCACGTGCGGGCCCCGGCACAGGTCGCCCCATGCACGCTCTCCGTCACGGCGGATGTTGTCGTAGATCGTCAGCTCGCCGGCACCGACCTCGACGTCAGCACCCTCGGCTGCTTCAGAAGCTCCGCTTTTCAGCCCGATCAGCTCACACTTGTAGGGCTCGCTGGCCAGCTCCTGGCGGGCGGCGTCGTCGGTGACGACACGGCGTGCAAAGGTCTGGCCCTCGTTGATTATCTTCTGCATGGCCTTCTCGAGGGCCTTGAGGTCCTCGGGGGTGAACGGCTCCTCGACGTCGAAGTCGTAGTAGAAGCCGTCGCGAATCGGCGGGCCGATGCCCAGCTTTGCCTTCGGCTTGATCTGCTGGACGGCCTGGGCGAGCACGTGCGCGGCGGAGTGACGAAGAACGGCCAGGCCATCGTCGCTGTCGACGCCCACCGGCTCGACGACATCGCCGTCGGACAGGATGTGCGCCAGGTCGCGCAGCTCGTCGTTGACCCGCGCCACGAGGGCCTTGTCCGGGGTGAGTGTCGTGTCCTCGGCGAACAGGTCGGCAGCCGTCGTCCCCGCCGCAACCGATCGCTTGCTTCCAGCGACGGACACAGTGATGTCGGACGACGACAAAGACACGGCAGACTCCTACGGTTTGATGCGGTATGCCGCCCTGCTGGGCGGCGATCGCCGGTCATCTGCGCGAGGTGGCCGGGCTCCGATGTTACCGGTCCGAGGGTTTGAGCCGATCACCAATAGTGACGACGCCCGTCTGGAGCACCGAAGCGTATCCGCCCACCCGATCCCCCACCCCTCCCCAGATACTGGTCGTGGGCTATCGGAGCGCTGCGACGACCTGCTGTTCGATGTACGGCGCCAACGTCTCCGCGAACGTCGCGGTGATGTGGGTGTGGTCCTTGTAGACGAGGACGTGACCGATGACCGGCGGGCACACGGTCGCCGTGCAGTAGAACGAGGTCACGTCAACCATGTGGGCACGTGGGACTTGTTGGGCCGCCACGGCCTGCCCATCGAAGACGGCTAGCCCCTCGGATCGTGAGACGGCGCAGGCCTGCGCGGCCGTGTCCGGGTGTTCGGCAACACAGGTCAGGACGTCCCTGGCCGCCCACGGGTTGTCGCGGATCGCCACGATCGGCACATCTGGCAAGTTGCGCCACGCGGCGACGAGGCCACGCACTGTCGCATGCGTCGCAGTTTCACCCGCAGCGGGAATGATCGGCTGAGCGTGGGTCACGATGAACGCGTCGTACCCGCCCTGCCGGGCTATCTTCATGGCCCCCGCGCGCCAGGCCTCGCACTCGCGTTCCGATCCATCCGATGACGGCTTGTTACGGGCGGTCGTGAGGTAGCAGCCGTTGTGGCTGGCGACGTCAATGTGCCAGTTGTTGTGCTCGGCGATGCTGCGGTAGACGCCGAGCAGGACGTTGTTGTGCGAGTCGCCGACTGCGAAGACGCGCTTGCTGAAACCCGTGGCGGGGCCGACCTGGCAGATCCTCGGCACGCCGGCGGACGTCACACCAAGGCAGTCCGGCCTGTACTTCTGGTCGGTCTTGGCCTGGGCGGGGTCAGGGATGAGAACGCCCGCCAGCTCGGGGTTTTCGCACGGCGTGAACGCCGGGTCCATGGCCTGGGCGCCGAGGCAGCTCGGCTTGTCGGCAACAACCTTGGCGGCAACCGTGGCGACCTGCTTCTCGCGGACCGCCTGCCCGTTCGCAGCCACCGTTGAGAAGCCGATGACGATCGCCATCGCCGCCGCGGCCCAGGCTGCCACCACGAGCGGACGGCGCTGGCCGAGCAGCTGGGGTCGAAACCGGATCGGGTCCTCGACCAGCGTCGTCGACAGCCACGCCAGCAGGACCGTGGCTGCGATGATGGCGACTTTGTCGACCGTGCCCAGCGACCGGTGCGTGACGTACGGCACCAGGACGATCAGTGGCCAGTGCCAGAGGTACGCGGCATAGGAGACGCGTCCGAGCAGGGCGACCGGAGGCAGAGCACCGAATCGGTCGAACGTCGAACCGCGTCCCGACCAGATCACCAACACCGCCCCGACGACCGGCAGCGCTGCCGCCAAGCCCGGGAACGGGGTGCTCGCGTCGAAGAAGATGCAGGCGGCCCCGATGCCAGCCACGCCGAGCCAGGTCAGGGTCCGGTTCAGGTGCCGGCTCGCTCCTGCGAAGGCGAGCAACGCCCCGGCGGCGAACTCCCAGGCCCTGGTCAGTGTCGAGAAGTACGCCACCCCGGGCGTCGTGGCAGTGAGCCAGATCGAGTAGCCGAGCGAGCCCGCGACCGTGAGCAGGAGGCCGGCCAGGATGACCTGCCGGTGACCACGATGCAGGAGTCGGGCCAGCAGGGTCGCCGCGAGGAGGAGCAGCGGCAGGGCGACATAGAACTGTTCCTCCGCCGACAGCGTCCAGAAGTGCTGTGTGGGCGACGGGGAGTTGTTGGCGGCGAGGTAGTCCACCGAGTCATGCGCGAGCAGCCAGTTCTGGACCTGGACCGTCGAGGCGATGATCTCGGTCAGGAACTGACGCCAGAGATTCCTCGGGACCCAGGTCACCACTCCCACGGCGGTCAGTAACAGCACAAGGGTCGACGCAGGCACCAGGCGTTTTGCCCGGCGTGCCCAGAATCGAGCCGGCCGCAGACGACCGGTTCTGTCGATCTCGGCCACCAGGTGCGATGTGATGAGGAAGCCGCTGATGGCGAAGAAGACATCGACCCCGACATAGCCACCGGTCAGCCGGTTGGGCCACAGGTGGTACAGCATCACCGAACCGACCGCGATCGCGCGTAGTGCCTGGATGTCGGTGCGGACGCCAGCCTTGCGAGGTGTGTCCTCGGTTACTGCATCCGCCATCTCATCCGCGGTTGTGGGGTGGGTGTGTGACATTCAGCGAACCCTACAGACTGGTCCGCCTACTCCTTACCGAGGACGGTGTTCGTCACCGTCGCGGTGTTGTTGGCCGTGTCTGGGTCGGCGGTGGTCGAGGAAACCACCGCGGTGTTGCTGAAGGACCCTCTTGCGTGCGCGGTCACCATTGTCACGATCTCGATGATGATGGGCGTTGCGGAGGGCTGCATCGTCGCGAGGGTGCACACCACCGTCCCCGTCGTATCCACCTCGGGCGTCGTGCATGTGACACCGTCCGGCGCGGAAACACTGCTGAAGGTGACCTCCTCCGGGAGGGTGTCGACAAGCCGGACCGCCTTCGCGTCAGTAGGGCCGTGGTTGTCGAGCGTGATGGTGTAGGTCAGCAGCGACTTTCGCGCCGGGCTGGTCAGCGAGGCACCGACGTCCACTGCCAGATCGGCTCGGGCCTGGCCGGAGCCGGTCACGGAGATGGACTGTGGCGATCCGGGGGCGTCGTCGATGACCGAGATGGTCGCGGTCACGGCTCCGACTGCTTTCGGCGCGAAAGAGACTGTCAGAGGGGTGACGGTGCCCGGTGCGACGGTGAACGGCAGCGCATCCGTGCTGGTAACGGACACCGCGGGATTGCTCGAGGAGAGATCGGTGACTGTCAGCACCTCGGTGCCGGTGTTGCGCAATGTCACGACCTGCTTGGCGGTATCCCCGACCGGCACCTGACCGAACGACAGCTCGTCCGGGGCAAGTGTGACCGCAGGCTGTACGCCGACACCCGTGACGTTGTAGCTGTGCGGGCCACCCGGCGCACTGTCGTGCATCGTCAGCGTTCCCGAGCGCGCGCCGAGCGCGGACGGCTTGAACGTCATGCGAAGGGTGCATGACCCCTCCGGTGCGATCGGGTCTGTGCAGTCGCCAAGGCCGGCCAGCGCGAAGTCCGAGCTACTGAGCACGGGGGGTCCGGTGAACGTCAGCGGTGCGGTGCCGGGGTTCTGGATGGTCAGTGCGCGCTCATCCGAGGCGACCCCGAGCCGCTGGTCGCCGAAGTCGCGGCCGGTTTGCGGGCTGAACGCAATCGCGGCAACCGGCACCGGTGGGGGGCTACCAGCTGTGCCTGTGGCCACCACCGGGTTCGTGCTCGTCGGATCGGGCGCGCCTGGTGCGGACGTCGGTACGGTGGGAGAGCCCGACGGCGCATCGGTCTGGCCCGGTGGGGCGTCGGCTGGGCCGGTGGCGGGGTGGCCCGGTGTCGGTTGTGGGGAGCTGGAGCCGGCGGTTGCGGTGGTGGTGCGCTTTGAGGGCTTCGGGTGAGCCGTGATGGAGCCGGCGCTTGCGCTGGAGGTGAGGTTTGCCGGGACAGTGAGCCCGCCGCCACTGGGGGCACCGAACCTACGAGCCCAGTCGAGCACGTCGGCCAGGTACACGTCCGAGTGGTTGTAGGCCAGGATTGCCGATCGCAGCCCGGAGGCAAGAGCCAGGTCGCGACCGTGGGCACACAGATAACCAGCGGCAGATGCGGTTGCGTCATACACATTCTGGGGATCGGCCTGGCCGTCGCCGTCCCCGTCAACCCCGGATCCCGCCCAGGTGCTGGGTATGAACTGCATCGGGCCGACCGCACGGTCCCAGCGAGTGTTGCCGTCCAGCCGGCCTCCGTCGGTGTCGGGGAACGCAGCGAAGCTCACGCCGTCAAGGAGTGGCCCCAAGACCGGAGGCACAACACGATGGGCCGCATCCAGCGAGCGCCCTGCCAACGACCCTGACTCCACCTGGCCGATGGCAGCCAGCAGGCTGACGGGCAGGTGGCAGGTCGCCGGCGCGCCGGCGACGGCTTTGCGGTAGGCGGCAAGCAGCTGGTCCGGCACTGACCACGAGCTCGAAGGCAGCAGTGCCTGGCGAACCGTGCCGTTTCCGCCTGTCGGCACGGCCACCACGGCCGGCACTACCGGCACCGGCGCCACCTGCGTGGGCACCTCCGTGACCGACGCAGGCGGCCGGTCGGGCTCCAGTGCCGGCCCGTTCGCTGCGGCGACTGCAGCTGGCACCGGGCCGAGAGGTAGGGCAGGCGCGCTTGTCAGAACGGAACCCGCCAGGAGGAGGAGTACCGCCGCGAACGACGGCGCCGGGGCAACTAGCCGGCGCCACCGAACGGTGAACGTTCCGCGATGGGCCATCTCAGGATCCTCTGCGTTCTGAGGCCCCGACGCTTTCCGGGACCTTCCCGCTGGCGCGATGCTCAGCCGTTGACTGGTCTGCGTACGCCAGTGAAGCCAGCCGCTGCCGGCCCCACCCGATCTGCCTCTT
>JBBRWQ010000121.1:0-8081 GCA_038249115.1 Actinomycetales bacterium | reverse complement strand
TCAGGGTGCGTTTCTGCGGCGGGGCTGATCGCGGAGGCGACGATCACGTTCGGAGTGCTTGCCGCCGCAGCCGCGCTGGTCGTGATCGCGCCGCCGCGATAGGACTTCGCCCAACCGTTCAGAAACACAGTCCACCTCAACACAGGTAGAAGGGGTGGCCCGAGGGCCACCCCTTCCATTTAACTGTCGTGGACCGCCGTGACTAGCGCGGCACCACGGCGTTCGATCGCGCCGACTCCGGGCCCGGGCCCACCAAGTTGATGGCCACGACTACGAACCGGTAGTTGGCGCCCGCGATGAGGGTCATCTCGAGCCGCCTCGCCGTAGCTGGTAGCACCGCGGAGGTCGTCGTGCTGAGCACGGTTGCGTTGGCCGCAGCCGAGCTCATCCTCAGTGCCATGACCTGGTAGCCCGTGATCGGCGACCCGCCGGTGGACGCTGGCGGCGTCCAGTTGGCCCTAGCCGTAATTGCTCCACCACCGCCGCCACGTGTGGCCTTTCCGATAACCGGGGCGCTGGGCACTGTAAAGGTAGTGATCGCGTTCGACGGCACCGAGTTCGGGCTGGCGCCGACGGCGTTGACCGCCCGGACTACGAACGTGTACGTGGTGCCGTCGAGCAGACCGGTGACCACCTGGCTGGTAGCCGCGTTGGTGAAGATCACGGTGTTGACCACCGTGGTCCCGATGCGGACGTCGATCTGAGAGCCGGTGACCGCGGACCCGCCATCGTTGGCCGGTGCCGCCCAGCTCACTGTCGCCGAGCGGACGCCCGCGCTGGCCGTGACTCCGGTCGGCGCACCAGGTGCCACGTTGGCCGGCGGCAGGCATTGGACGCCCGAGCCCGGTGCCGGACATGGGGTCGAGGTGGGTAGTACCCGTTGCAGACCCCATAGACCGATCTCGGTGAACGGTCGCCGAAGGTCCCCGTAGAAGTAGTCGCCAGGCGCCTGCGCCGTGCCGCCTGCGCCACCAATGACCTCGGCGTCGAACGTCTCCCACGGCCCCATGCCCTGCGCGGTCAGCGAGTTGGACTGGTAGATGTGCGGGTCCTGCGCCCACCGCAGGCCGCCGAGGCTGAACACATGGGGCCCCTCGCTGCCCGGTGCCACCATCACATGGACCGTCATCGGATCACCGGCGTATGCCGTGAGCCACGGGACGTCGCCAGGGTCGCGGAACGCGGTGGGACCGTCACCGGCAGGCGCCGCCTTGTAGTTGATCAGCGAACGGCCCACGACTGCGCTGGTCGGATAGGGCATGAAGTCCTGGCCGATCTTCTCGTCGTCGTCAGCCATCGTGACGGTGAAGTCCCGGTAGTCCGGGGTCGCCGCCCCTGGCACGTGCACCAGGACCTGCGCTCCGATGTCCTTCAGCGCGCCGGTGACGGGGTGCCTGAACTCGGTGGGCTCGCCGGGGATCATGGAGGCGGGGGCGACCACGACCGCGCCATACAGCCCTTGCTTGAGGGTTGCTGCGCCAGCGAGATCCGCGATCGCCGCGGTGCCGATGCGGTCGGTCGGGACGTAGTAGACGTACTGGCGGGAGGCCGTGGGTGCGACGTTCTGGTCGGTGGCGAACCCGACGTTGACTCCCCCCGAGCCCTCTTCCCGATCGAGCTTCCCGACGGAGAAGCCGACCGGCGTGCTCAACAGGTTGGTGAGGTTGACCGTGACGCACTCGCCGGCCACGATGTGCAGCACCAGCGGCACTGGCTCCCTGAGGCGCCTCTGGATGGAGGCGACCTCCTCGTTCGGGACGTATGCCGTACGCGCGCCGTTGAACGTGCCTGACCGGTCGATGGCGCTGATGCCGAAGCTGCGAGCCGGTGCACCCGGCGGGCAGGGGTTGCCCGCTGAGGTCGAGGCCGGGGCAGGTTCGCCCGTGGTCACCGGCGGCACGTAGTTCCCAGCAGGGCCAGGAACCCCCGGCAGCGGTCTGAGACTGTCGACCTTGCCAGGCAGGATCCGTACGATGCCCCACGCGCCCTGCTGGGTGCGCCGCTCGTCACCGTCGGCGTACAGGTAGTCACCCGGACGCATCCTCATACTGGGCTGCTGTCCGTTGAAGACCAGGGTGTACTTCTCACTGATGCCGGAGTGGATCGCGTCGATGATCGTGCCATCGGGAACCTCGGCGCCCGACGCATCTGGATGGGTGTAGCGGGGTTCCAACAGGGTCCGGCCCCCAAGGAAGTGCAGCGTGTCGACCGTCGGCGAGATGCTAATCGTGCGGACCACTAGCGGGTCGTTGGCATAGAGCCGTGGCAGCGGGGTGACCGGGTCGCCGTATTTCCACGAGCTGAACTGGTTGGCTTTGTCCGGTCGTCCCGTCGAGAGCGGATCCAACGGGTCCGGAAGCAGCGGGTTCGCCTTGAGGTTCAGCGTCGAGTAGTCGCCCTTGTCGTTGTCGTTGATCGTCCACAGGGCTAGCTCACGGAAGCTGCCGGTGACCAGGCCGGGCGACAGGACGCTCGAGGTGTGGATGTCCACGAGCGTTCCCGAGTCGACCTCGGCGCCGGTGACCGGGTCGTGGTAGGTGGAACCGGGCGGCTCGATGATGAGCTGGCCGACCAGGCCGTGGCCCCAGCCGTGGATGCCGTCCACGTGGTCGTGCCAGAAGATGTTGTCGAGCACGGCGTCGGGGTACCAGCGGTACTGGATGAACTCGGTCCCGGCGAACTCTCCCGCCAGGTGGTCAGACTGCAGGGCGCTGGCGAGGGTCACGGTCTTGGCCACCGTGTCCACTGACTCGATCTGGCGGATGTCGATCGTCTCCAGACCCTGGCCGACGGCGATCCAGGGCCGGATCGGCTTGCCGTTGGCATCGGTGCCGACGTACTTGGACACGTCGGAGAGCTGAAGAGTCGTGTTGCCTTGTTTGGCATCGGCAACCAGCGTGGGGTCCTCGACCTGATAGGGGCGCACGGAGTGCTCGTAGGCGAACCCGGCGCTGACACCGTCAGAGCCCTGCACGTCGAACTGCACGTGGTGGATGTGCATCGTCACCTTTGAGAAGTTGTCGAAGACCGAGGCATCCGGGATCTCGTTGGTCAGGGTGACGGCAATGCAGTCACCCTGGTTCGCCCTGATAGCAAGGGGATCGGACTTGGCGGGGTCGGCATACGTCGCCGCCTTGTCCTTCGCCAGGACGAAGATCTGGCCTTTCGGGTCGGTGAACGTGGGGGTGCGCGGAATCGGTTTCGTGATGGCCACCACGTTGAAGGTCCGCAGCTTGCGGCCCGTTTGGCAGAGACCGTCGCTGCGCTTGGCCCACGGGTCGGTCGTGCCTGCCGCAATCTGGCCGGCGTTGGCGCCCAGCCACGGGGCACCGCCGTGCCCGCCACCGGTGAACGGCGGTCTCTTGCCGATGCTGGGGCGGAACATCGGGTATGCCGGTCGACCGTTGATCGGGTTGAACAGGATCGCAGGACGCAACTCAGCGCCGGAGCCGTCGAGGTGACCGACGTCGACCGCAAACAGGTTGGGTTGCCCCGGAACCTGTTGCGGGGACCCCGGGACAATGGTGGGGTCGGCCGGGGCGCCGAGGTAACGAGGTGCAGCGGCGCTGCCGGCAACCTTCCAGTTCCAGACGGTCGCGTCCTGGCCGTTTCGAGGTACGCCGGACGGAGGCAGCTGAGGGCGGATCCAGCCGTCCAGGGTGGCCGCGGTGATCGTGGTCCCGTCGATCGTCCGACCGATCAGTGCGCTGGACTCGACGGCTTCCGGAGGGGCCACTCGATCGCGTAGCGCGACGAGATCGGGCTGGAGGGTGTTGTAAACCCGCCAGACGCTCCACATACCTGAGACGTAGTGCTTGGCAATGTGACAGTGATAGAGGAAGTCGCCCGACGACTGTTGCACGCCGCCGGCGCCGCCCTCGATCTCGAGGTTGTAGGTCTCACCCGGGCCGATCGACTGCGAGTCGAGCCGCTGGGACGGGGACTCCGCGACGTCGGGATCCTTCTTCAGACCGGTCACGGCGTAGTTGCCGGTGGTGTCTGCAACCGGGTTGAACCGCCACCGGTCGCCGCCACCGTGGAGGTGGAAGACGTGGAACTTCTCGGCCCCGACGTGCATCAGCCGGATCTTGGTCGGGTCGGCCAGGTAGCCGCGCATCATCGGGGTGGCCGGGTCACCGAACGTCACGGAGCTGTAGGCGTGCGACTTCTCCTTGGGGAAGGCCAGGAGGCGGTTGCGGAACGGTTCTGAACGGTAGTTGATGGCGAAGGCGCCGGGTCGGTAGCTGCCCGTGGTGTCGTCCACCAGGGGGAGGTCCAGACCCCGCTTGTCCTTGAGGACCTCGTTGTCGTTGCCGATCTCGTGGTGCAGGAGGGCGGCCTCGCGGAACGCACAGGTGGGCGTTCGGTTGGTCGGCGCGCAGGCCGCGCTCACCCCCATCGGCTTGATGATGGCCTCCCACCCCGAAGCAAGCTGCTGGTCCGGGGTGCTGGCGTTCCAGTAGGTCGAACCGGGGGGCTCGACCACGAGGGTTCCGAACAACCCGTGGTTGACCGCAGCCCGGCGGCCTGGCCCCGGGTGCATGTAGTGGCCACCCTCGAGTCGGGCGTCGACCGGGATGGCGAACCGGTAGGTCGCAGACTGCCCCTGGGCGACGGCCGAAGACGGATTGGCTCCAATCGCATCTCCGGAGGAGGAGACGTTGAACTCGAGCCCGTCGATGTGCAGACCGAAGTCGCCTCCGCTGGCGGTGTTGGTAAAGCGGACCTCGACGCAGTCACCCTGGTTGGCCCGGATTACCAGCGGCTGTATCGCGTCGTCGCGCAGGCCGATGGACACCGTCTGGGAGCTCTCCTGGGCTCTGATGTCAGCCAGACGGTCGGTCAAGGCGTACATCTTGCCCAACGGGTCGTGGTCGCCGAAGCGGTTGATGGGGATGTCGACGTCAAGGGCGGTGACGTCGAAAGTCTTGTCGGCGGGCCCCGAGTCGAGGCAGCTCGACGTGGCGACCGACGGAGCTCCCACTGCCGTCGTGGGCATCAGGGCCGACGTACTCAGGGCGGTGACCAGGCCCAACCCCAGGGCGAGCCCCGCCCGGGCCCGAGCCCGTATGCGGTCGGAGGAACGCAGCCGCTGCGACCACAGGCGTCGCATCGCGAGCACGACCCAGCCGACCGGCAGGAGGACGACCAGCAGACTCAGCGCATCGCCGACCATCGTGTAGAGCGGCAGTCCCGCCGGCGCCTGGTCGAACAGGACCAGACGCAGCTGGTTGCCCGCCGACATGGCCGTCGCGGCAACGGGGGCACAGACCAGGCCCGCCATGGTTGTCGAGCGCGCGACGTCGGCCCGGTGGCGGCGCAGAGCCGTCAAGGTGACAGGAACCACGACCAGCACCGCCGGAAGCGTGAACCCTGTAACGGTGACCACGACATCGAACAGCGTGGCCAAGACCAGCTGTGGGCCTTCGCCGACCACCTGCAACCAGGCCAGCCAGGCCGCGCCGGCGATCCCCATCACGAGGGCAAGGACCAGGTCTCCGACGAGAAGTCGAGAGAAGGGGGCGGTGTGTCGGGCTGGGGTCATGGTGATCGCCTATTTCGAGGCCGGTTGGGGCGGTGAGGACCCAACGGTGGTGGCAGTGGTGGACGGGTGCGGATGCTCGGCGGCGTCGGTCGGGACGTCGTCGACCCGCAGAAGGGAAACCTCTCGGGAGTCGCCCGGAGCGCGAAGGGCGAGCTGGGCACCGTTTCGCGCGACGACGAACGACAGTGATCCTTCGATGCGGGCGCGCGCGCTCAGCTGCCCCGGACCCAGCGTCCCGCCGACCGGTGAGATTGCCGTGGCCGAGCCGGTCGCGAAGGCGCGGAGCACGCTGGCGTCATACGAGCTGGGGGAGTCGCCGGCGGTGACGGCCAGAGTGACCGTGACCAGCGCCTTGTCGTCCGAGACCAGGCTCTGGATTCCGTGGGACATGCCTCCGAGGTCCGAGTCGGACAGGCCTTTGACCTGCTCCGCGTGGATGACGGTGTAGGAGACGCCGTTCACCACCAGCGTGGACGGGTCTGGCTTGGTGGCTGCCATCGAGGCCGCTCGCCAGCCCCCGAGGGCCGTGCCGGCGAGCACCGCGACGATCAACGCCACGGCTCGCACGGTCAAGGCGGCAGAGCGCCTTTTGTTGGTCACTGTGGCATCCTGCACCGGCGATCTTCGGAAAATCTTGGGTTGGCGGGAGCGCAACTGATCAGGCATACGCGGCACAATCAGCGATCTGGGTCCCTGCAAGGTGAAGGCATCCTAAGATCCGAAGATGGGTCAGGGGTTGCACGGTGCCCGGCGGACGCGGCGCTTGGTTCGGGTGGCGCTGGCGGCGGCCGTCGCCGGCCTCCTGCTGATGGCCACCGCGGGGAGTGCCGCCGCACACGCCCGGCTCGAGGCCAGTGAACCTCCCGCCGGCGCGGTTCTCACGGCCCAGCCGGAGACCGTGATCTTGACCTTCAACGAGCCGGTCGAGGTGAACGACGGGGCGATCGAGGTGTTCGACGACCGGTTCAACCGGGTCGACTCCGGGCCCGTGACCTCCATCGACCAAGGACAGAGCCGGCTCCAGATCGGTCTTCGTCCAGGACTGGCTCGGGGCACCTACACCGTGAGCTGGCACGCGAGCTCGGGGGACACCCATCCCGTCTCGGGTACGTTCCGCTTCTCGTTGGGTGAGCAAAGCGTGGTCCACGGCACGGTCCCGGGCGGTGGTCGCAACGACCTGGCCGGCGCGATTCTGGGAGTCTTGCGCTGGACGGGCTATCTGGGGTTGGTGCTCGGACCGGGGGTCCTGCTCATCGCACTCGCGTTGTGGCCTGCGGCGCTGGCCGAGCGCCGCACACGACGTCTGACGATCGCCGGTCTGTCGTTGCTCGCGGTCAGCACGTTGGGGGCGATGTTGCTGCAAGGTGTCTGGGCCAGCGGGGAGCCGTTCAGTGCGCTGTGGACAGCGCCGGACCGGCTCGACACGCATTCTCGGCGGTTCGACGGGGTCTATGCCGTTCGCTCGTTCCTTTTGCTGGGCTTCGCCGCGGCGCTGGTTGTCGCACTGTCGAGGTCGGTGCGGGTGCCGAAGCGCTCGCGCCGACTTGTCGCGCCTTCGAGCCGTCTGGTGCTGGGGGCCACGACGATCTCGACGGTGGCCCTGCTTGGCACGTGGCCGTTGGTGGGTCACTCCGCGAATGGCGACGGTTCGGCGCTGGCCATCGTCGTCAACCTGGTGCACACGTTGGCGATGACGGTGTGGCTCGGTGGGCTTGTCCTCATCTTGGTCGGACTGCGGGGGGAGCGGGCCGCCGACCTCGCGGTGGTGCTGCCACGCTTCTCCCGGCTCGCGCTCGGGGCCGTTGCCACGCTGGTCGCCACGGGGACGCTCATGGCCTGGCGGGAGGTGGGCTCGGTGAGTGCCCTGACCTCCACCATGTTCGGGCGGGTGTTGCTGGTCAAATTGGTCGGTGTGCTGGCCCTGATCCTGTTGGGCAACCTGGCTCGCCTGTGGGTCAAGCGTTACTTGTCCGGAGGTATGCGCAGCCGCGCGCCCCGTGACTCGCCGCCGGCAGGTGAGGTGGTCATGCCTGGTCAGGGCGGCGTGCTGTGGCGGGGTCTGGTAGCTGAGGCGACGGTCGCGTTCGGGGTGCTTGCGGTCACTGCCGCTCTGGTCGTGATCGTGCCGGCACGATAGGTCTTTGTTCGCACCGTGCGGTCGCTATCTGGGCCCCCGGTCCAGGATCATCCAGGACCTCGGTGGTTGGTGGCGGACACGTCAGCGGCGCTGCCGTCCGGAGTGGACGACAGCGCCGCTGATACTTCACGCGCGCCGGGTTACCGCGCGGTCACGAGCCCGCCGGCGGAGTCGATCTGTAGGGCGTTGACCACGTAGCCGGTGATGACCGACCCACCGTTGGACGCTGGCGACGTCCAACGAGCTCCTGATATCTGGTCAGGGTGCGTTTCTGCGGCGGGGCTGATCGCGGAGGCGACGATCACGTTCGGAGTGCTTGCCGCCGCAGCCGCGCTGGTCGTGATCGCGCCGCCGCGATAGGACTTCGCCCAACCGTTCAGAAACACAGTCCACCTCAAC
>JBBRWQ010000120.1:0-8086 GCA_038249115.1 Actinomycetales bacterium | reverse complement strand
CGTCGCGGACTCCGCCGTCCCCGACATGTCCGCGGAGATGTGCACCGAGACCACGGAGTCGGCGCCGCCAGCTGCCGCGGCCTCGTAGACCTCGAGGAACTGCTGCGGTGACGGACGCGACGTGCTCACTGGTGTGAACTCACGCAGGGCCGTGGCGACTTCGGCGGTGGTGATGTCGACACCCTCACGGAACGCCTGACCACCGACCACGACGTGAAGTGGAACGACTCGGATGCCTTGGCTGGCCACAAGATCCGCGGGCAGGTATGCCGTGGAGTCAGTGACGATCGCAACGCTCACCCGCGCAGGCTATCCCTCCCCGACCCAGGTTCAGGTCAACCGGCGACGATGTTGACCAGGTTCGGCGCGCGCACGATGACCTTGCGCACGACCTTGCCCGCCAGGGCGGCCGTGATCTTGTCGCTGGCCAACGCCAGAGCCTGCAGGTCTTCCTCGCTGATGTCGGTGGCCACCTCGAGACGCTCGCGCACCTTGCCCTGGACCTGAACGACGCAGGTCACGGTGTCGTCCACCAGCAAAGCCGGGTCGGCCTTCGGGAAGTCCTCGAATGTCAACGACTCGGAATGCCCCAGCTTGGCCCACAGCTCCTCGGCGATGTGCGGTGCCACCGGGGCAGTCATGACGACCAACGCCTCGGCCACCTCGCGCGGCACCCTGGGCAGCTTGGTCAGCGCGTTGTTCAGCTCGATCAGACGCGCAATGGCCGTGTTGAACCGCAGGCCGTCAAAGTCTGTGCGCAGGGTGTCGATCGTCTTGTGCAGCAGACGCTTAGTGTCTAGGTCAGGGGCGTCGTCGGTGACCAACACCTCACCCGTGGCTTCGTCGATCACGTTGCGCCACAGGCGTTGTAGGAAACGCTGAGCGCCCACAACGGCCCGCGTCTCCCACGGCCGCGACAGGTCCAGCGGGCCCATCGACATCTCGTAGACCCGGAACGTGTCCGCTCCATAAGCCTTGAACATCTCGTCCGGCGTAATGACGTTCTTCAGGGACTTGCCCATCTTCCCGTACTCACGGGTGACCAGCTCTCCGTGCCAGGAGTACGCGGTCTCGCCATCGGGCCCCTTCGCCTCAACGACCTCGGCCGCGGGCACCGACTGGCCACGGTCGTCACGGAACGCAAAGGCCTGGATGTAGCCCTGGTTGAAGAGCTTGCGGAACGGCTCCTCGCTGCTGACGTAACCCAGGTCGAACAGCACCTTGTGCCAGAAGCGCGAGTACAACAGGTGCAGCACCGCGTGCTCGACGCCGCCAACATATAGGTCGGCACCACCGGGGTCGACAGCACCAACGGGCGCCCCCACAACGGTCTCTGACTGCTGGCCCATCCAGTACTTCTCCACCTCGGGGTCAACCAGGGTGTCGTTGTTGGCCGGGTCCAGGTAGCGCAGCTCGTACCAGCAGGAGCCGGCCCAGTTGGGCATCGTGTTGGTCTCGCGACGGTAGGACTTCATGCCATCGCCCAGGTCCAGCTCGACGTTGACCCATTCGTGCGCCAAGGCCAGGGGCGGCGCCGGGGTGGACTGGGCGTCGTCGGGGTCGAACGTGGCCGGCGAGTAGTTCGCAACCTCGGGCAGGACCACGGGCAGCATCGACTCGGGCAGGGCGATCGCGTGCCCGGCCTCGTCGTAGACGATCGGGAACGGCTCGCCCCAGTAGCGCTGCCGGGAGAACAGCCAGTCGCGCAGCTTGTAGGTGACTGTCTGCTCGCCGAAACCCTTGTCCTGCAACCATTCGATGGTCTTGGCCTTGGCCTCGGTGACACGCAGGCCGTTCAGCGAGATCTCGTCGTTGGCCGAGTTGATCGCGGGGCCGTCGCCGGTGAAGGCCTCGTCCTCGGGATGTCCCTCAGGTGGCTGCACGGTGCGAATGATCGGCAGGTCGAACTTCGTCGCGAACTCGAAGTCGCGCACGTCCTGACCCGGCACCGCCATGATCGCGCCGGTGCCGTAGCCCATCAGCACGTAGTCGGCCACGAACACCGGGATCGACCGCCCGTCAACGGGATTGGTCGCGAACGCGCCGGTGAACACGCCCGTCTTGTCCTTGCCCTCGGACTGCCGCTCGATGTCACTCTTGCGCGACGCCGCCCGCACGTAGGCAGCGACCGCATCCTTGGGTGTCACCTCGTGGCGTTCGCCGGGGACCCATGCGTCCCGGGTGCCCTCCGGCCAGTCAATGGGAACTAGGGAGTCCACCAGCGGGTGCTCCGGCGCCAGCACCATGAAGGTGGCACCGAACAACGTGTCCGGACGGGTCGTGAACACGTCGAGCGCCACAGTCGTCGAGCCATCGGCGATCGGGGCGTGGAAAGAGACCCTGGCCCCTGAGGAGCGGCCGATCCAGTTGCGCTGCATCAGCTTGACCGGCTCGGGCCAGTCCAGTCGTTCCAGGTCGTCGACCAGCCGGTCGGAGTACTTGGTGATCCGCATCATCCACTGGGACAGGTTTCGCTTGAACACCGGGAAGTTGCCGCGCTCGGACCGCCCGTCGGCGGTGACTTCCTCATTGGCCAGAACGGTGCCCAGGCCGGGGCACCAGTTGACCGGCGCCTCGGAGATGTAGGCCAGCCGTTGGTCGTCGATCTCCTTGCGTTGCGTATCGGCGTTCAGCCACGCCCAGGGCACGCCCGACGACGTGGGACGCTCCCCCGACTCCAGCGCGGCGACCAGCTCGCTGATCGGTCGTGCCTTGCCGCGGCCACCCTCAGCCGACCCGTCATACCAGCTGTTGAAGATCTGCACGAAGATCCACTGGGTCCACCGGTAGAACTCCTCGTCGATCGTCGCGATCGCTCGGCGGTCGTCGTGACCCAGGCCCAGCCGGCGCAGCTGGCGCCGCATCGTGACCATGTTCTCTTCAGTGGTCTTGCGCGGGTGCTGTCCGGTCTGGACGGCATACTGCTCGGCGGGCAGCCCGAACGCGTCGTAGCCCAGGGTGTGCAGCACGTTCTTGCCGGTCATCCGCTGGAAGCGCGCGTAGACGTCGGTGGCGATGAAGCCCAGCGGGTGCCCGACGTGCAGGCCGGCGCCGGAGGGGTAGGGGAACATGTCCAGCACGAAGAGCTTCTCGCGGCCGGCGACGCCCTCAGGGTCAGCCCACGGGCCAGCGGGGTTCGGGGCGTGGAACGTGCCCTCGGCGGCCCACCGGTCCTGCCATGCCAGCTCGATCTTCTCGGCCAGCTCGGCCGTGTAGCGGTACGGAGTCTCGCTCATCGTCGCGTCCTCTGCTCATTCGTCCTGCGAGTGCCTTGCTCCCGGCCGACCCGGACTGTCACATAAAGAAACCCCTCGCGCAGGAGGGGTTGCCGCGTTGAGGTCCGGTCGGATCAACGCGGCTGAATAAGGAGCAGCACGCTTCGCATGGCCACAGGTTAGCGCAGGCTCAACGCAGGACGCCGATCACCATCATCATCTGGCCGAGGTGATAGGTCACGATCACCAACATGCGTGCGTGGGCGCGTGGCCCGACGAAGCGATCCAGGGCCAGAACCGTGTCCGAGAACATGAAGGCCAGTGCGCCCAGGAACACCAGGGGGATCGCTGTGCCGCTGGCGGCGACGACCATCAGAGCGATGACGACGAGGTATGCCGTGACGGCAGCGCCCAGCGTGGCCCCACCTTCGCGAGCAGCCGCCCGTGCGATCCGGCGCCCGGCGGTCAGGCTCAGCGGCAACGCGACCAGCAGGCCGGCCAGCGCCCACCGGGGCTCGAAACCGCGGGTGAGGAAGGCAAGGACGAACGCGATGTGGGCCACCAGGAACGACGCGAGTCCCCCGGAGAAGTCGATCGCGCTCTTGCCGAGCAGGAAGATGTCGCCAGCGAGGGAGAAGCCGAGGGCTACGAGCAGATAGCGACCGACGTCGAGATCGGCGGCGCCCATGGTGATCGCCAGCCACGCCAGCGCCACCATCACCAAGGGCTTCGCGACCCGCTCGATGAGGTCCCATCGATGCTGGACGGCCGACCAGTCCAGGGCAGCGACCACGGCGAGCGTGAAGGCGGCTGCGACGGTCATGGCGCCGAACGTACCGCCTGCGGGGCATGGCGAAGGGCCGACACCCCTGACGGGTGACGACCCTTCGAGTCGTGCGAAGAACGTGGTGAAACGGCCGAACGCGCAGGCCCCCCGGAGATGTCCTGAAGTGGGGGTGTCCTACGAGTGGTGTCCTACGAGTGGTGTCCTACAGGGACGCGGCCTTCTTGGCCATGGCCGACTTCTTGTTGGCCGCCTGGTTCTTGTGGATGACGCCCTTGGTCACGGCCTTGTCGAGCTTGGTCGAGGCGACCTTGAGCGCATCGGCGGTCGCAGCGGCGTCGCCGGAGTCAGCCGCAGTCTTGAACTTGCGGATCCAGGTGCGAAGCTCGCTCTTGACGGCTTTGTTGCGCTCGGTGCGCAGAGCGTTGGTCTTGATGCGCTTGAGCTGGGACTTGATGTTTGCCACGAGGACTCTTTCTCACATTCGGGTAGGTCGGTTAAGGCTCTGTCATGAGGGCGACAGATGCGACTCGGGACCGGGCGTGGGGATACCCGTGGTTGAGCCGCTCTGGGTTGAACTGCATGCGCACACGACCTGAGCGCGCACGCGACGGTCAAATCTAGCAGCGAGGGCAGTGCCCGACCAAACCGAAGGCTTCCGCCGCGTGAACCGTCGTGAGGGGTCAGCGGGGGTTTCGGGCTGCACAGATGGTCAGGATCGCGCGCTCGACCGCATAGACAGGGTCACGGCCGCCGCCCTTGACGTCGAAGTCCGCCGCCGCAACCGCCTGTATCGCCTCGGCGAGCCCGTCAGGATGCCAGCCCCTGAGCTTCTTGACGGCCTGGTCAACCTGCCAGGGCGCCATACCCAGGGTCTTGGCCAGCTGCCCTGATGGGCCCCGTCCTGCGGCGCCGACCTTGACCATCTGGCGCAGCTGCATGGCCAGGACCGCCACGATCGGCACCGGGCTGTCACCGGTCGAGATGGCGTGGCGCAGCAGCCGCAACGCCTCCCCCGCGTTGCCGGCGATCGCGGCGTCGGCGACCTTGAAACCGGTCGCCTCGACCTTGCCACCGTGGTACTTCTCGACCATCGCCTCGTCGACCACGCCCTCGGTGTCCTCGACCAGCTGCGCACAAGCGGCGGCCAGCTCGCGAACGTCTTTGCCGACGGCCTCGACGAGCGCACGCACCGCGCCGGGAGTGACCTTGCGTCCCTGCCGGCGGAACTCGTTGCTGGCGAACTGCTCCTTGTCACGGTCCGACTTGATCAGCGGGCACTCGATGACCCGTGCCCCGGCCTTCTTGAGGGTGTCGAGGACCTTCTTGCCGCGCATACCGCCCTTGTGTGTCACCACCAGCGTGATCTCGTCGGCAGGCGTATTGACGTAGTCCAGCACCTCTGCCAGAAGCTCGTCCGGCGCATCCTCGAGATCATGAACCACGATTGCCTTGGTCCCGCCGAACAACGAGGGGGACGCATGCATGGTGAGCGCCCCGTTCTCGTACTCCTCGGCGTACAGCTTGATCACCTCGAGATCGGAGTCGACGTCACGCAGCGCCTCAACCGTCGAGCCGATCGCGCGTTCGGTGAGAACGACCTCAGGGCCGGAAACCAGCACGTATGGCGGCACTCGGCTCGCCGGGGTCTGGGAGGTCATCAGAAGGCCATCTTCGGCGCGTCGGACAGCTCGAGGCCGAACAGGCTCAACCGGGCTGCGATCACCGACTCCTCGAGCTCGAGATGTTCGGCCAGCTCTTCGAGGGTCAGGCCGAGGTCGACGGCTTCGCGCAGCTCGGTGTCCTGCTCGGAGGTCCAGGCATGGCCCTCGGTGACGGCAGTGCGCGCTGAGTGGGCAACAGGCGGGTCGTCGGCCACCGGTCGCTCGTCGGCCACCCGCGCCGCCGGCCGGTCGGCATCGTCGCCCATCGAGAGGTCGTCACCCGGCTCTGCGAGCGCCCCTGCGACCCCGCGCAACGCAGGCTCATGCACCGGCAAGGGTTCGTCGGCCGTCGTGTCGAGGCGTTCAAGGGCCGCCAGGACCATCGCCTTGTCGGTCGTGGGCCAGAACGGAGGCAGGGACTTCTGCAGGAACCCCGCGTAGCGAGCCGTGACCATCCGGGAGTCGAGGATGGCCACCACCCCGCGGTCATCGCCGCGACGCACCAGCCGGCCCGAGCCCTGTGCGAGCCGCAGCGCAGCGTGGGTGGCGGAGACGGCCATGAAACCGTTGCCGCCCATACGGGCAATGGCCTGTGAGCGCGCGGAGGACAGCGGGTCGTCCGGGCGCGGGAAGGGGATCCGGTCGATGATGACCAGCTGACAGGCCGACCCCGGGACGTCCACGCCCTGCCAGAGCGACAGTGTCCCGAACAGGCAGGTCCTGGCGTCGCGGGCGAACTGTCGCACGAGCGTGGAGGTCTGGTCCTCCCCCTGACACAGGAACTCGATCTTGTCGCTGCCCGTGGCGGCGCCGAGTCGCTCGCGCATCGCCTCGGTCGCGGCGACTGCTGCGCGCATCGAGGAGAAGAGCCCGAGGGTCCTGCCACCCGCGGCCCGAACCAGCTGCTCGATCTCGTCGAGAACCTCGGGAGCCATGCCGTCACGTCCTGGCGCCGGCAGATGCTTGGCGACGTACGCGATCGCCTGACGGGGGTAGTCGAACGGGCTCCCGACGTCGAGGCCCTGCCAGGCCGGAGCACCCTCGCCGCGCAACCCGAGGGTGCCGGCGATCGCGTCGAACGTGCCGCCCAGCTCAAGAGTGGCCGACGTCATGATGACGGTGCGGTCGCCAAACACCTTGTCCCGCATCAGCATTGCGACACTCATCGGCGCCACTCGAAGCACCGAGCCACGCCGTGGGTCCTTGCTCACCCAGGCCACATCGAGCTCGCGCTGCTCGAGGAGCCGCTCGGCATTCTCGAAGACCTCGTCGATCGCCGCGCGCGCCACCTGACGGGCGCCGTCGTTGTCCTCGGGCGAGGCCGGCTTCAGCTCGGTCTGGACCGCCCGGGCCGAGTCGCGCACGCGGGCCAGGGCCAGAGAAAGGGAGTCCGGTATGACGTTCAGCCGCCCCTCGGGCAGCTCGTCGACGATGACCGCGAAGAACTCAGAGGCATCGGTGACCTGGTCGGTGGCCGCGAGACGGCTGGCACGCTTGGCGGCGGCGGCGATCATCGGAGCGGTCAGCTCGTCGGTGATGGTGGAGGTCACCCGGTCGGCGAGCTCATGGCCCTCGTCGACGATGAGCACGTGGTGCTCCGGCAGCATCTGGCGGCCCTCGAAGGAGTCGATCGCCATGAAGCTGTGGTTGGTCACGACCACGTCGACGTCCCTGGCCGCCGCACGCGCCCGCTCCACGAAGCACTCTGCGACCATCGGGCACTTCTGGCCCAGGCACTCATGGGCCGAGACCGACACCTGACGCCAGGCTCGCTCGGAGACGCCCGGGACGAGCTCGTCACGATCACCGGACTGCGTCTGCTCAAACCACTCGCGGAGCCTGACGACCTCGGACCCCAAGCGCGAGAGGTTGGCGTCCACGGCGCCGACCGACAGCAGACTGCCCTCGTCGTCGTCGGGGAAGCCGCCGGTGAGCTTGTGCTTGCACAGGTAGTTGCGGCGGCCCTTGACCAGGGCGTAGGTCGGCTGGCGGCCCAGCAGCGGGGCGATGGCCTGGGCCAGCCGGGGCATGTCACGGTCGACGATCTGGGCCTGCAGGGTCAGCGTCGCGGTGGCGACCACGGCCGGTAGGCCGGCGGCGAGCGCGTGCGCCACGGCCGGGATGAGATAGGCCAGCGACTTGCCGGTGCCGGTGCCGGCCTGGACCAGGAGGTGCTCTTTCTTCTCGATCGCATCGGCAACCGCGTGCACCATCTGGACCTGCCCTGGCCGCTCGATCCCGCCGATCCCCTGCACCGCGGCGTGCAGGAGTGCGTCGAGGTCAGGGGCTTTCGGGGGCATTGGCTCAGGCTATAACCGAACGCCGACGCCGCCGGTCATGGGGCAGCGGCGGCGCGCGCGTACGGCATACGAGGAGGGCGGGAAAGTCACAGACGGCGAACTCAGCCAGCTCGTCGACCAGGG
>JBBRWQ010000119.1:0-8119 GCA_038249115.1 Actinomycetales bacterium | reverse complement strand
ACCTGCACGGCGTAACGGGTCGCCTCGAGCTCTGGGTGCGCTTGGCCGGCGGCGTGCTCGGCGTACCGACCGATCGCCGCATGGAGCGCACTGCTGCCGTTGAACGGCATCCGGGTGGCCAGCTGATCGGGGTCGAGCAGCGCGTCGACGGACACGCCCGTGACCTCGGTGAGGATGGGCTGCCAGACTCGGGCCCAGCCGGTCAGGTTCTCGCGGGCCGCATTGACCTCGGCCCGACCGCGTCCGAAGTGTCCGGTGCCGCCTCGGATCGTTTCGGCAGCCCGGGACGCGCTCGGATATGCCCGGTCCCAGCCGTCCTTCAGGACGCGAGCCAGGTCAATGGTCTCGGTGGTGATCGCGGCCTCGGTCCGCCTGAGCCGAGCACGAGCGTCGCCGGAGTCCACCCAGGCCTGCTGTTCGGCGCTGCGCAGGTGCGCGATCTGTGGGTCGCTCTGGGCGCGGAGCGGGACGATCCGGGCCAGTTCGTCGCGAATCGACCTCGCTTGAGCGATGTGTCCGGTGAGGTCGGCCTGCAAGGTCCACGCCGCCCGCAGGTCGATCAGGACAGCCTCCAGCGGCCGGCCGGTCGCGTACGTCGCAGCCTCCGAAGCGGCCAGACGGGCGGCGTGGGCGGGTCCGAGGTCGGCCCGGTCGCGGGAGAAGGTGGCCATCCACTGGGCGCGGGCGTCCTGGACGTTGCCGGCGACCAGGTGCGCGATGTTGGTCTCGCGGCCGCGGGTCATCCCGACGTACCCCGCGGCGGCGCCGGTGTGCTCGCCCACGAGCAGGTGCGCCGCGGCGACGGTGTGGCCTTGGGCGCCGTAGACGGTGGTCGCATAGGCCAGCTCCAGATGGTCTTGGACATAGCCGGCGGGTAGGTGGCGTTCACCACGGCCACCATCAAGGGCCAGGGTGCCGTCAGGCTCGATCCCGGTGACGGTCCAGGTGTCGCGGTTGGCGACGTCCAAGGTGGGTTCGTTGCGTCGGGTGGCGACCCGGTCACCGACCCCGATCCGTTCCCCAGCCGCTGTCGTGACCGCAGCGGTGTCGTCGAGGCGGCCGGTGGCGATGAGCTGGTCGCGGATGGTCGCGTTCAGGGCGGCGACCTGTTCCCTGGTCTGGGCGATGACCAATACCGGTTCGGCAGAGCCCTCGGCCCATGGTTGGGCGCCGATCTGTGCCAGGGCGCGGGTGCGTTCGCTCTCACTGGGGTGCAGGCGGATTTGTCCTCTGGCCAGCAGGGTGTCGAAGACGCCTGCGGGGTGTTGGCTGGTGCGCATGGCCAGGCTGAGTTCGGCGTAGTCGGGGTCGGCGAACCGGTGCACGGTCTCCAGGGCCAGGCAGGATTCGGGGTCGGTCCAGCGGGCGGCCAGATCCAGGACGCCTCCGCGGCCGACCGCGGGGAGCTGGTGTCGGTCACCGACCAGCGCGAGCCGGGTGTGGTGTTCGTCTGCGATGACGAGCAGGGCTCGGGCGGTGTCCTGGTCGAGCATCCCGGCTTCATCGACCAGCAGCAGGTCACCCGACCGCAAGACCGCGCCACGTCGCGGGCCCCGGTACGTCGCGCCGGTGCGTGGGTCGCTCTGGCCTAGCCGGAGCCGTGTCCAGCTGCCGTGGTTGTCCCACCGGTAGCCGTGCTGGTGCGCCAGCCAAGCCGCCGAGTACGCCGTGGCGCCGGTTTCGCCGGCGGCGACTCGGGCGGCCTTCAACGTCGGGGTCACCACCACCAGCCGATGCCCGTGTCGTTCCAGGGACTCCCGGGTCGCGGCCAGCGTGGTGGTCTTTCCGGCCCCCGCGGCACCCTCGACGATCGTCAGCAGGCCGGTCCCAGCCAACGCGGCTACCACCGCCTGCTGGGCGGCATCCAGCTCCCCGGCTGCCTCGATCCCACCGGCCATGTGGTGGGAAGGACTGGCGGGACTGGCCGGTGCGTGGGCGGCGCGAGCGATGAGCCGGGTCGTGAGCTCGCCCTCAACGGCCAAGACCTCCGGCGAGGTAAGCGCCCGGAGGTGTTCGGGCACGCTGCGAGCAGATCCGTCGCGGTCGACCACCAGCGGGACACAGGCCACCAGCGTCCGGGCGGTGAGGTCCTCGGCCAGCTCAATCCGCACAGCCGCAGTCGCGACCAGCCCGGTGCGAGCGAGCAGCTGCTCGACCTCACCGCGAACATCGGCGCCGTTCCAGGCCGACCGGCGGGCACCCAACCGGGACAGCACCGTCTCGACGGCTCCGCTGCGGTCCAGCGCACCCACCCTCGGCCCAGCATCCGCAACGACCTTCGACGCTGTCGAACCCATCTGCTGGTCGCGGTAGCCGAGCCCGTACAGCTCCTGCACCCAGGCCGCCGTCAGATCGGCTCCGTCTTTGGGGATCACCTTGTCCGGGCGGGCCCCTGCCCAGGCTCGGGCATCCCAGGACTGGCGCAACTTCGGACCCGGCTCGGCCCCAGGGTTGCCGGCCCGCCAGTCGGCTTCATAGCGGTCCATGTTCCGTCCGATCTGCGCAGCGCGGGCACTGAACGGGCCGGCGAACGACGCGAGCTCAACGACCTCACCGGACTCCGCATCAACACCGAACCCGTGAGAGGCCAGAGCTGCCCGAAAGTTGGGGTCGGTCAGCACCGCAGCGTGACCGATTCCATTGATCGCATCGAGGCTGTCGCGCACCCCGACGGTGTGCAGACCCCGCCACGTGCCCTCAGCGAAAACCCGGGCGTTGACCTGCAGGTGCAGGTGCCGATGTGGATCACCAGCACGGGAGGTGTAGTGCCGCACCGTGACCGCTTCGAGCTCCTGGACCGGCACCTGGACCTGGCGCCCACGTGGACCGACCCGTGTGGTCGAGTGCTCGGCCAGCCACCCGATGATCTGCGCCGCCGCCCGGTCCTGCGCCGCGTCGTACGCCTCGGCGATGTCTGGGTGCAGTGCGGCCGCCAGTGACCAGGTCTTCGGACCGTTGACTACGACCTCGACGAACCGGACCCCCTGGTCGTCGGTCCGCAACCTTCCCTTCGCCGCGCCCGTGTCCGGGTCATACCCGCCGACCCACGCCTCGTAGCCGTCCCCGGTGAGCGCTCCCCCCGCTCGGACACCTTCGGCAGAGGCGATGTACCGCTCGGCGATACCGGTGCCTTCGGCAAGGTAGTAGTCGTCCGCACGTGCGCGACCGGCCTCCACGTAGTTCCGCGCAGCTGTTGCGGAGCCGCGATAAACCTTTAATCCGCCATGCATTTCCAACGCCAATCAATAGCTACGATAAATGCGTTCCGGTATCGCGGGAAAGGCGATTCCAACTACCTACATTGGTAGCATGCGTGCCGCTATTAGGTAAAGAGTTGGGAATGTCTATTGCGCATTGAAAGTCGTTGGTAGCGGTAATCTTTCGTGTTGGAAGACGTATTCCGTTCGTGAAGTCAGCGTATTCGTCGTCGGCGACGTCCTAGTCGAAGTGGTTGGGCACCCCGTCAGTGGGGTTGACCGTGCAGGGATGCAAGTCCAGGTTTCGACCGGTGCCGGTCGTGCGACGTTCCTGTCACCGAGCAGCCCAGCTGTACCGGTTAGTCCCTCCGCTCGCCGGACAGCTCACCAGGCGGGTCTCGCGGGACGGAGGGCGGTCAGTTCCGCCAGGCCCAGCGTCGCGTGTGATTGGTGCCCGCGGCACGTTCCTCTGTCGGCGCTCGTACCGGCGGGATTACGGCCGAGAAATCCTTCCCCTCATGGCGAGATCCGGTAAAGGGATGCCCGGCTCCTCGGCTTGGTCAACGGAGGTGGGAGTAGCCGTCCTGGAGCACGTCACTTCTGCGTAGTCTGAGCACCGATCCACCATCGGGATTCTGCTGTGCGCGGGCCGCAACGACAAGGCCGTGCGCTATGCCCTGGCCGGGAGCACCGCGCCGCTAGCGGTCGCCGACTACACCTACGACGCCCTGCCACCAGCCGCCCGCGCTGTAGTCCCCACCGAAGCAGAGCTAGCCGATGCGGCAGGCGCCGTCCTGGATCAGCTAACAGCTAATGCCGGACTGTCTGCCGACGACAGCGACGCCGGCAACGACCGTTCGTGAGCGTTCGTGCATAGGTTTTCCCTGCCGCGGGTGCCGCCGGCGCATCAGAATATTATGTTAGCCACTAACAAATGATTCCGGAGCGAAGGTCTATGTCTGAGATTCACGTCGTTTCGACCGCTCGCGGCGAGGTCGAATTCCGCAGCTACGGCACCGGCACGCCCGTGCTGGTTTTTCACGGCGGCCAGAGCAATTGCAACGAGCAGAGCTACACCCCGATTTTCGACCCGGCGCGGTTTCGTCTGCTCGTGCCGTCCCGCCCCGGCTACGGCGGCACTCCGTTGGCAGAAAACGGCACGGCCAGCGCAACGGCCGACCTCTTCGCGTCCCTTCTCGACCTGCTCGAGGTCGAGCGTGCGCTCGCCGTTTGTGCGTCGCTCGGGGGAAGAGGTGCTGTCGAGTTCGCAGCCCGCCACTCAGACCGCACGCTCGGGCTCGCCCTAGGATCCGCGGTGACGGGCAGCTGGCTGACTCCAACAGAGATCGCTCGCAACTCGAGATTGTTCGCCCCAGGCAGGGAAGCGAGGGTGTGGGCGACGGTACGCGGCGCATTCCAGGTAGCACCGACGATGATGGCTCGCACGCTGCTGCGGCAGTTCACGACTGTGCCGATCAAACGGCTCGCCAGAACGGACTTGGAAGTGTTGCGCGCGAAAGTCCGCTCACTCCGCTCGCACTACGGATTCGCCGCGGACCTCGCTCAAGTGCTCCCGGAAGAGTCGCTTCGCGCGGTCGTCAGCCCCACGCTCATTCAGCACAGCGCATACGACAACTCGGTGCCGGTCGCGCACGCGGAACGCGCCAAAGCTCTCATTGGCGGTGCCCAGCTGACCGTCTACGACAATGACTGGGGGCACCTGTTGTTCCACGGGCCCGGGTCAGCACAGCCGATTGCCGACCTGATTGCATTCGCCGAAAGTCTTTGATTCGCCCGGTGTGCCGACGCCGAACTAGTGTTCACACGGTGCGGGAGAAGGGACTTTGAACCCATGTCGAGCCACCACAACCTCGGTGACTTACTTGAGGACCGAGGTGACCTCGACGAAGCTATCTTTCACTACCGACTGGCGACCGACGCTGGAGACCAACTTGCAGCAAAGGCTCTTCACCGCCTCGACGACGACCGGTAACAGAACGCACCCTCATGGCGCGGAGCGGTAAATCGCGCAACTAGCGAATAGCGGACGTTCGACCCAGGCCGCGAGGAACGGGCCGTAGAGCCCCTCGGCTACTCCAAATGGTCCATCGCGTCGGTCAGAATCGAGGCTAAAGGTGGCGTACCGAGCTGAACCCGCTGCCCGGCCAGGGCCACAACGTCGTATTCGTGTCCGCTCTTGAGACGGACTACCGGATGGCCGTTTGGCCAGGCGTGCCACCTGGCGCCTTCGACCTGCCGCACGAGGACAGATCCCAGGAATAGCCCGACCGTGTTTCCCAGTTTCGGACCGATGTCGGGTTGCTCCTTCCAAGCGTCGATGGCTCCGTCCACGAGGACCAAGTCCGCGGGAGTGTCGGTCAGGGTGTCTCCCCGTTCGGCTAGCCAGCGTTCGAGCTCGTCGCGCTGGCCAAGTTGGGAGGCGAGCCCATCGGCGTCTTCGGCGGATCCGAACACCGCCACACCTCGCGCGATGCCACGCTTGGGACCTCGGTTCCAGGGCCAATTCAGTTGCATCCCTGCATTCTGGATCAAGCCAAACTGGGTTGCGAGGCGAATCAATCGTCCGCTCTTGGCGCTGAGCAGCGCGATGCGGCTGGTGTCGATCGTGCCGACGAGGTGCTGAGGGATCTAGCCGCCGTCGTCCTACAGTGCTGCGCGGCCGGCAGCGGTCATCCGGCCCTCTCGTTCCAGCCGCTGAACGATGCCGAGATTGCGAGCGGACGTCGTTCCCTTGGTTCTGCGAGGCGAGAATCGCTGAAGGTAGGAGATCTCATCGAAGGACGTACGCGCGCTCTCACTCCAGCCGTGCGCCAATCCCGCTTCGAGCAGGTCATCGAACGTGATGCCGGGGACTCGACTCGCCTTCTTGTACAGACGCACCCAGATACCCCCAAGCGATGCGGTCGGGTCCACCGCGTAGAGCCATGACCACAGCTCCTCGCTCGATCGAAACTCCATGATCGGCACCCGGCCGTCTCCCTTGGGGTCTGTCGCCCCTGGCATCAGGCACCGACTCCCAGCAGTGGCGCCAGACCGAGACTGCTCATCAGTCCAAGGCCGTTGCCGAGCGGGCCGAGCCCCCTACCCCCGTAGCGCTGGTAGTACGACCGGACGGCGGGTGCGCGCGATGGACTCACGAAGGTCCCCCTTGTCGTCGCGAAGGGTCGTCCCCGGGTCCGCTCGTCCATGCCGATCAGGCTAGGCGACGGAACGAACGAACGGCGCTCTACCTGCACACGCGCATGCGGCCGCCGAGTGCGCGGGACGCGCGACCGTGCCGCACCGACCGGGAGCCCTCTCGCCCGGACATGGCGCGGAGCGGTAAACGTGAATCTGCTTGAACAGTGAGCTTTTGATGCATCGACGACCGATTGGGTCGCCATCCCCTTATGGACGTTGTTGCCGGGTGTCGTCAGCTGGCGGGCTGTTCTTGATCAAGGCGCTCAAGGAGCCATGCGCGCGCCATGGTCGACATGGGTAGGTGGTGCTCGCGGGCCAGCCCCTGCAACTCGTTGAACTGTGCGTCGGTCAGCCTGACGTTGAACATTCGGCTTGGTCGGTTCGGCCGCGTTATCTGCGTGTCCGCTGGATACGCCGCAGTAGCGCCTGCCTCGGCCTCAAGTGCGCGGGCGTCAGCACGCACGGCCTGTTCGGTCTGGTCGTCAAGGTTCTTCGTCATCAGACACCGCTCTCTTGTAGGTGGCAAGATCGCGTCCACTTGCCGGCCACGCGTTCATGCCGTGCAGCTCACCATCCAAATCTCGGTAGGCGATCACCACGAGCACCCGACCGGCGGATGGCGAGTAGCCAATGAACCCGGACGCGCCGACCCTTGATGCCGGGTACGGCGACAGCTCGACCAGGTACTCATCGGTCATCACCTCCTGGGTCCACGCCGGCTCGAGGTCCACGGCGTCCCGGTAGCGTGCGGATCGGCTGTGGATGTAGTCAGCGTCCTCGTCTGCCCACCACAGTTCCACCCTCTCATTGTAAGTCATCGTCTTACAGAAGGCTACCTCACGGAGATCCAGTTGTGGAGCCGGTGAGGGCCGCAATGGGAGCCTGATCCACGTGACTTCTCTCCCTCGGTGGCATCTTCCTCTATGGCGCCGAGCGGTGAATCCGGAACTGGCGAGAAGAGGACGTCCGCTCATGGGACATCCCCTCGCCTGTCATCATCCGCAATAATGGTGAGGTGAACATCCGGCACTGGCTTGTCGACGCCCTGCCCGAGCGTCTTTGGACACACGGCAACCTGATCGTTCCGCGTTACGGCGCCGCCATACTCGGCCACTGGCACTTCTGCGTTGGACCCGGCGACGGCGGGCGAGACAGCGTCCGAACCATCGAGCGAAACGGCCGCGAAGTTGCACGCGGCGGGCGGACCTTCAACTTCAACGCCCATCACACGGATATCTGACCGCAACTCAAGCTTCCCCGATGTCCTCGCCGACGACTAGGTGTCGGTCCTCGCTGGCGGCCGAAGCCGGCCGAATTGGGCAGGCGACATCCGCTCATGGCGCGGTCAGGGCGTTGAAGGCGGTCGCACGGAGCATGGTGGGAATTCTCTCGGCCATGAGACGACGCATACGCCCTACGCTGAACTGATGCTCGATCTAGGCAAGCTCGACGTGGACGAGATCGCGATAGCGCTTTCGGATCAGACCGACTACGAACATCGATGGCTGATCGATCCCCGGACCGGAGAGATCGCGTTCTGGACATCTGACACCGGGATCGACGGGGAGAACCCGATCGATCTCGATGAACTGGATCTCATGCCGATCGACCCGCTCCCGTCTTGGGTTTGGTACGCGGACATGGCTGACTTCGCAGAGGGGGTCAGTGACGACGCTGCAGGGCAGCGGCTGGAGCGGGCCATCAGAGGCCGGGGAGCTTTT
>JBBRWQ010000118.1:0-8131 GCA_038249115.1 Actinomycetales bacterium | reverse complement strand
GTGCGCAAGGGCGCCTCGATCGGTGCCCGGGCCGTATGTGTTGCCCCGGTCACGATCGGACGGTGGGCCCTGGTGGCGGCCGGGTCCGTCGTGATCAAGGACGTGCCCGACTTTGCCCTCGTCGCAGGCGTTCCGGCCCGGCGGATACGCTGGGTTGGCCGCGCGGGCGTCCCTTTGGAGTCCGCGGGCGAGGGCACCTGGACGTGCCCCCAGACCGGCGAAATGTATGTGGAAACCAACGACTGCCTGATGGAGGCACCCCAGTCATGAACGAGTTCATCTCTCCGGCAAAGCCGCTCATTGGAGCCGAGGAACGTGAGGCTGTCGACCGCGTCCTGCGCAGTGGCATGCTCGCCCAGGGCCCAGAGGTTGCGGCGTTCGAGAAGGAGTTCTCCGAGCACTTCCAGATCGGCCGCGCCTGCGTCGCGGTCAACTCCGGCACTTCGGGCCTGCACCTGGGTCTGCTCTCCAGCGGCGTCAAGGCCGGTGACGAGGTCATCGTGCCTTCCTTCACCTTTGCCGCCACCGCAAACTCCGTCGCCCTGACCGGTGCGACCCCCGTCTTCGCCGACATCGACGCCGGCAGCTTCTGCCTCAGTGCCGCTGCGGTCGAGGCCGCCGTGACCGACAAGACGGTGGGCATCATGCCGGTGCACCTCTACGGACACCCGGCCGACATGCCCGGTCTCCAGGCGGTTGCTGACAAGCACGGCCTGAAGATCTTCGAGGACGCGGCCCAGGCGCACGGCGCCTCGCTGAACGGCATACCGGTGGGCGCATTCGGCACCTTCGGGATGTTCTCGCTCTATCCCACCAAGAACATGACCTCCGGCGAGGGCGGCATGGTCTCGGTGGCCGACGACGAGACCGAGCGCCTCATGCGGCTCTATCGCAACCAGGGCATGATGCGGCAGTACGAGAACGAGGTCGTCGGCTTCAACGCCCGGATGACCGACATCCACGCGTCAATCGGCCGGGTCCAGCTGACCAAGGTCGACGCCTGGACCAAGACCCGCCAGGAGAACGCAGCCTTCCTGTCGGCCAACCTCGAGGGCGTGACACCGCCGCCGGTGGCCGAGGGCGCTGTGCACGTCTACCACCAGTACACGATCCGCGTCCCGCAGGACCGTGACGGCATGGCCAAGGCGCTGAAGGCCGAGCACAACGTCGGCTCCGGCATGTTCTATCCCATCCCGAACCACCGTCTGGCCCCGTTCCAGGTCGACGTCGACCTGCCCGAGACCGAGCGTGCGGCCAAGGAGTGCCTGTCGCTGCCGGTGCACCCGTCGTTGTCACAAGGTGATCTCGAGCGCATCGTGACCGCGGTCAACACTCTCGCCAAGGCCGGTGCGTGACCGTGGCGAATCTGCGAGCGGGCCTGATCGGGCTGGGCATGATGGGCCGTCACCACGCCCGGGTTCTGGGCGGGCTCGACGGTGTCGACCTCGTGGCCGTTGCCGACCCAGGCGGTGACCAGCACGGAGTCGCCGGCGGACTGCCGATCCTGAGCAGCATCGAGGAGCTGATCGCCGCAGGCATCGACTACTGCATGGTCGCCGTCCCGACGATCTACCACGAGCCGGTCGGCCTGGCCCTGGCCGAGGCCGGCGTCCACGCCATGATCGAGAAGCCGCTGGCTCAGAACACCGTGTCGGCACGCAAGCTCGCCGACGCCTTCGCAGTCAAGGGCCTGGTCGGCGCGGTCGGTCACATCGAGCGCTACAACCCCGCGTTGCAGTCTGCCCGGGCACGCCTCGAGGCCGGCGACCTGGGCGCTGTCTACCAGGTCACCACCCGGCGGCAGGGCCCGTTCCCGGCCCGCATCGCGGACGTGGGCGTGGTCAAGGACCTGGGCACCCACGACATCGACCTCACGGCCTGGGTGACGCAGCAGCCGTTCATCTCGGTCGGCGCACGCACCGCCACCAAGAGCGGTCGCGAGTTCGAGGACCTCGTCGCCGTCACCGGTCTGCTGGCCGATGGCACCGTGACCAACCACCTGGTCAACTGGCTGTCGCCACTGAAGGAGCGCGTGACGATCATCACCGGCGAGCGCGGGACGTTCGTGGCCGACACGTTGACCGCCGACCTGACCTTCTATGCCAACGGTCTGGTAGCGACGACGTGGGACGACATCGCCCAGTTCCGCGGTGTCTCCGAGGGTGACGTGGTCCGTTACGCGATCTCCAAGCCGGAGCCGCTGCGGGTCGAGCACGAGCAGTTCCGCGACGCGGTGCTGGGCAAGGACGCCGACATCGTGACCCTCGAGCAGGGCATGACCACTGTCGTCGTCGCCGAGGCTGTCATCGAGTCGGCTCGGACCGGCAAGACGGTCGACATCCCGAGGTCCTGACTCACGGCCACTGAACCAACGGCGCCGCTCTGTCAGCGGCGGTTGACCATACGGCTGCGTTGCATTTATGCTAACAACCATGAATGCGGCATCGACCATGGTGAGCAGCGCGCGGACCAGCGCGGGCCTCACCATGCGCGCCCTCGCTGCGCGCGCGGACGTCGCGACCTCCACCATCGCCCGCGTCGAGACCGGAAAGGTCGACCCAACCGTCGGGATGCTCGCGCGCCTGCTGAACGCAGCCGGTCGTGAGCTTGAGCTCGGCAGCCGCCGTACGCCCGGGCCGCAGATCGCCGACCTTGCCGATGCATGGTCGAGTGGGCCGCACGGCGACCGCCCGGACTGGACTCGCCTGCGTGCCTTCCTTGACAGACTGGCACTGCACCCTGAGCAGAAGGGCCCGGCGACGTTGCGCATGCCGGCGTCGTCGGGATCCGCCGTGCTGGACACACTTCTGGCAGGAATCGCTGAGAAGATCTGCGACGACGCAGGGCTTCCACGGCCGAGGTGGGCGCGGAGCGTCCCGGCGCTGCTCGAGCCCTGGTCCGCCCCTGGAACACCCGCCATGCGGGAGGCGATTCGGGCCTCGACTCCGCGTGAACTGGCCGAGCGTGGCCTGAGCATCGATAAGCGAAGCCTGTGGCGTGAACCAGGCACTATCGGTGTCTGACATCACGCTCAGCGCCAGCGAGATCCATGCCTACCTCATTGAGGTCGCCGAGGGCCTCCCACCAACGGGGCCGCGGCATACGATCGTGGTCGTCGGTGGTTCGCTTCTTGCGATCCACGGTCTGCGTCAGACGACACTCGACGTGGACACGGTGCGGCGTATCGAGCCGGAGCTGCGCGCCGCTGCGCCAAGTCTTCATGATGAAGCTTTTCGCCGCCCGGACGCGTACCCGGGACCACGACGACCTCGTCGCTCTGTGGCCTCGGTGCGGGTTTGACTCCGCCGAAGACGCTGTCGAGCTGTACCGAGCTGCCTACCCGCATGAGGCGGAGGACCCGTACCTGGTTGAGTACGTTCGAGGCCTCGCCGTCTGACTCGAATGCGCGAGGTTCGTCGGGCTCATCCAGGACTTCACGCACCGGTTCGGCATTGGATCATGGGTGGAAAGGTGTACCAGGAGGGTTGTGATGGTGGCTATCGTTCCTGGTAGATCTCACGGCGATGGCCGACGCGAAGGACCAGGATAAGGAGCCTGTCGTCCTCGATTTCGTAGACGATGCGGTAGTCGCCGGTTCGGACTCTCCACTCGCCCGGGCCGCCCACGAGCCGGGTCGCGGCTGGTGGGCGGGGTTCGGCAGCGAGCAGCTCAAGTGCTGCCTGGATGCGGCGACGCACCTGGGGGCCGAACTTTCGGAGCTGTCTGGCGGCGGGGGGCGCCAATGAGATGCGGTAGGTCATGTCAGGCCGAGATCGGCCTTGACCTGCTCCCATGGAATAGGCGCCTCACCGGTCGCCTGCATCTCGGCACGTGCCGCTGCTGCGGCCCGGATGTCAGCCATGTCCTCGGCAAGCTCGAGGATCTGATCGAGGTCATCGGCGTCGATCACCGCTGCCACCCGACGGCCACGGCGGGCGAGGTAGATCGGCGCGTGCTCAGCACGAACGCGGTCAATGATCGAGGCCAGCTCTCGGCGCGCTTCTGAGACGGTGACTGGCGAGGTGATGGACCCCTGAAGGGTTCGTGACGGCGTTCCGTATATCGTGGTTTGCGCCGTCTAGCCGGCTTCAAAAGAGGATTGGTGCTAAGTGAAAATCTGCGTCGTTGCCATGGGCAAGATCGGCCTCCCGCTGGCCGTTCAGTTCGCCAGCAAGGGTCACCAGGTCATCGGAGTTGACGTCAACGCCGACACCGTCGCGGCTGTCAACGCCGGTCGTGAGCCGTTCCCGGGCGAGACCGACCTGCAGACCAAGCTGGCTGCAGCGGTGTCCGCCGGGCTGATGACGGCGACCACCGACTACACCAAGGCAGTCCCCGATGCCGACGTCGTCGTGGTCGTCGTGCCGCTGTTCGTCGATGGTGAAGGCAAGCCCGACTTCGGCTGGATGGACTCGGCCACGCGCGACATCGGCGCCAACCTCACCGCCGGCACGCTCGTCTCCTATGAGACGACCCTGCCTGTCGGCACCACCCGCGAGCGCTGGACTCCCATGCTGGAGAAGGGTTCTGGCCTGAAGGAGGGCAACGACTTCGACGTCGTCTTCAGCCCCGAGCGGGTGCTCACCGGGCGCATCTTCGCCGACCTGCGCAAGTACCCGAAGCTGATCGGCGCGCTTTCGGCGGTGGGTGCCCAGCGCGCCAAGGACTTCTATGAGGCGGTGCTCGACTTCGACGATCGGCCGGATCTGGACCGCCCCAACGGCGTCTGGGACCTTGGCAGCGCCGAGGCCTCCGAGCTGGCCAAGCTGGCCGAGACGACCTACCGCGACGTCAATATTGGCTTGGCCAACCAGTTCGCCGTGTTCGCGGCGAGCCACAGCATCGACATCTTCCAGGTCATCGCGGCCAGCAACTCCCAGCCATACAGCCACATCCACCGCCCCGGTATCGCCGTCGGCGGCCACTGCATCCCCGTCTATCCACGGCTCTACCTGCACAACGACCCCAGCGCGACCGTGGTCCGTTCGGCGCGGGCGGCCAACGCGGCCATGCCGGAATACACGATCGGGCTGCTCGAGGGTGTCTACGGAGACCTGAAGGACGCCCGCGTGGTGGTTCTGGGCGCGGCATACAGGGGTGGCGTCAAGGAGACTGCCTTCTCCGGTGTCTTCCCCACCGTCGCCGCCCTCGAGTCGCGTGGAGCCCACGTCATGGTCCACGACCCGCTCTACTCCGACGCCGAGCTCGCGGCGCTGGAGCTGACGCCATACCAGCAGGGTGACGCCGTTGATGCGGCCGTCGTGCAGACCGACCACGCCGACTACAAGGCGCTGAGGGCTGCCGACCTGCCCGGAATCAAGGTGCTGGTCGACGGCCGGCGAGTGACGTCGCCCGACGACTGGGAAGGCGTGACCCACCGAACCGTGGGTGTGGCCGCCTCGTAGTTTCCGGGTGCCACCAGGTGACCGTGCGCTCACGGCTGCGCCCACAGTCGCAGACGGCTGTGCGCTCAGGGCGAACACGGCCCATTCCGGGGACTTCCCCGGCGGGGTCGGGCGTTAGGGTCAACGACAGGGCCGAGAGGGCCGAGATCCAGTCAGCGTTATCCAGCAGAGCGATCGACACAGATGGAGACATGGTGAGCCCCAGCAACGAGATCGTCGCAGCCGCCAACGGACAGATGACCGGCTTGGACGACCACATCTACAACCGCTTGCTCAAGGAGCGGATCATCTTCCTCGGGTCCGAGGTGCGCGATGACAACGCCAACGCCATCTGCGCCCAGCTGCTGCTCCTGGCGGCCGAGGACCCGGACAAGGACATCTGGCTCTACATCAACTCACCCGGCGGTTCGGTGACGGCCGGCATGGCCATCTTCGACACGATGCAGTGGGTGACCCCCGACGTGGCCACGGTCGGGATGGGTCTGGCCGCCAGCATGGGCCAGTTCCTGCTCAGCGCAGGGGCTCCCGGCAAGCGCTACGCCACGCCCCACGCCCGCGTGATGATGCACCAGCCCTCCGGCGGTATCGGCGGCACGGCCTCGGACATCAAGATCCAGGCGCAGCAGATGCTGCACATCAAGAAGCAGATGGCCGAGCTCATCGCCGAGCACACCGGCCAGTCCCTCGAGCAGATCGAGACGGACTCCGACCGCGACCGCTGGTTCACCGCCGAAGAGGCCCTGGCCTACGGCTTCGTAGACCACGTCTACACCAACGCCGGCCAGGCCCCCGGTGGCGCTGGCCCCCTCGCCTGACCACCCGCCGTACAAGGTTTGGAGCACCAATGATCAACCAGATCCACAGCCCGTATGGCGGCCTGCAGGTTCCAGCGCCTTCCAGCCGCTACATCCTTCCGCAGTTCGAGGAGCGCACGTCCTACGGGATGAAGCGCACCGACCCCTACACCAAGCTGTTCGAGGACCGCATCATCTTCCTCGGCGTGCAGATCGACGACGCGTCCGCGGACGACATCATCGCCCAGTTGGTCGTGCTGGAGAGCCAGGACCCGGACCGCGACATCCTGATGTACATCAACTCGCCGGGTGGCTCCTTCACCGCCATGACCGCGATCTACGACACGATGCAGTACGTCCGCCCGGACATCCAGACCTTCGTCATCGGCCAGGCGGCCTCCGCGGCCGCCCTGCTGCTCGGCGCAGGGGCGCCCGGCAAGCGTTTCGCTCTGCCGAACGCCCGGATCCTGATCCATCAGCCGGCGATGGAGGGTCTCGGTGGCATGGCCAGCGACCTCGAGATCCAGGCCAACGAGGTTCTCCGCATGCGGACCTGGCTCGAGGAGACCCTGGCCCACCACACCGGCCGCACCGTGGAGCAGATCGAGAAGGACATCGAGCGGGACAAGATCCTCTCGGCAGCACAGGCCAAGGACTACGGCCTGATCGACGAGGTGCTGGTCAGCCGCAAGGCCTCGAACGACTCCTGATCAACCCTTGTCCGCTCTTGGCGGAACACCCGTGACGCCTGCCCGACACCGGCGTTCAATAGGAGCAGCGGCGCACTCGAGCAGGTAGCGTCGGCTCGAGCAGAGCACCACCGACCGGAAGGATCGCCTCGTGGCACGCATCGGAGACGGCGGCGACCTGCTCAAGTGCTCGTTCTGTGGCAAGAGCCAGAAACAGGTCAAGAAGCTCATCGCCGGGCCAGGGGTCTACATCTGCGACGAGTGCATCGACCTGTGCAACGAGATCATCGAGGAGGAGCTCGCCGAGACCTCCGAGCTGGGGCTCGACGAGCTGCCCAAGCCGCGCGAGATCTTCGACTTCCTCGAGCAGTTCGTGATCGGCCAGGACCCGGCCAAACGGGCGCTCGCCGTCGCCGTCTACAACCACTACAAGCGGATCCAGGCCGGTGAGTCCACGAACAAGAAGGACACCGAGGTCGTCGACATCTCCAAGTCCAACATCCTGCTGATCGGGCCGACCGGTTGCGGCAAGACCTATCTGGCCCAGACTCTGGCCCGCATGCTGAACGTCCCGTTCGCCATCGCTGACGCCACCGCGCTGACGGAGGCCGGCTACGTCGGTGAGGACGTCGAGAACATCCTGCTCAAGCTGATCCAGGCCGCCGACTACGACGTCAAGAAGGCCGAGACCGGCATCATCTACATCGACGAGATCGACAAGATCGCCCGCAAGAGCGAGAACCCGTCGATCACCCGCGACGTGTCCGGCGAGGGCGTGCAGCAGGCGCTCCTGAAGATTCTCGAGGGGACGACGGCTTCGGTGCCGCCGCAGGGTGGCCGCAAGCACCCCCACCAGGAGTTCATCCAGATCGACACGACCAATGTGCTCTTCATCGTCGGTGGCGCGTTCGCCGGCCTGGAGAAGCTCATCGAGTCGCGCGCTGGCCAGAAGGGCCTCGGCTTCGGCTCCAAGCTGCACATGGCAAAGGACGCCGGCACGAGCTATGGCGACGTGATGCCCGAGGACCTGATGAAGTTCGGGCTGATCCCCGAGTTCGTCGGCCGGCTGCCAGTCATCACGACCGTCACTCCGCTGGACCGCGACGCCCTCGTGCGCATCCTGACCGAGCCGCGTAACGCCCTGGTCAAGCAGTACAAGCGGATGTTCGAGATCGACAACGTCGAGCTCGAGTTCACGCCCGAGGCGATCGAGGCCATCGCCGACCAGGCGCTGTTGCGTGGC
>JBBRWQ010000117.1:0-8322 GCA_038249115.1 Actinomycetales bacterium | reverse complement strand
GCATCCCCGTCGGAACCGTGGTGGCGATCGACCCGGACCGCGGGCAGCTCACCTCCACGGCTGTCGTCGAACCGGTCGTCGACACCGCGACGCTGGATGTGGTCGCCGTCATCCTGACCACTCCTCGGTCAGTGCCCAGGGCTCCAGCCAAGGGATCGGGCAAGTGAGGGTGCGGGTCAGCCTGCTCTCGCTGCTCCGTGCCGCACTTGTCGTGCTGGCTGCGGCTCTGTCCGCCGTCGTCCTTCCCCGGCTCGGATCCGTGGGCCCTGATCTGGTCCTCCTGGTCGTCGTGGCCGCCGCGCTGCTTGGTGGCCCCGCCAAGGGTGCTCTCCTCGGCCTGGGTGCCGGCTGGGCCATCGACCTCATGCCCCCCGGAGCAGGGGCCCTCGGGGTCGCCGCGCTGACCTATGCCGCGGCGGGGGCGGTCGCGGGGCTCTGGCATCGTGACAGCGGGCGTTCGGCGACGCTTCCGGCGCTGGCCACGCTTGCTGCGGCGAGCACCGTTGCAGCCGTTGGCATCCTGCGCGCTGTGACCATCGGCTGGCCAGTTCCGTGGGCCGCCGCCGGTGGGTCAACCGTGTTGACGACAGCCGTGGGCCTGGCCGTCATACCCCTGTTGATCCGCGCTGAACGAGGGCTCATCCGCCGGCGTCTGGCATGAGACGTCCCAGGGCTGGCAGGAGACTCCCCAGGGCCGACAGGAGACTCCCGGGGGTCACCCGCCGCCCCCAGCAGGTCCGTCTGTGGGTGTTCGTGGTCCTCGTCGTGACGCTGATGGGCACCCTGTTCGGGCGGCTGATGGTGGTGCAGATCGGTGAGCATGATGGCTACGTCCGTGCGGCGAGTCAGGTGAACACTCGCGCCGTCCTGCAGCCTGCAGTCCGTGGCCGGATTCTGGATGCAGCGCGAAAGCCGTTGGCAGACAACACATCTGCAGCATTCGTGACGGTCGAACGATCAGCGCTGTTGGCCGCCAAGGATGGTGGGCGGTCCCTGATCGGACGTGTCGCCACGCTGCTCCGTATGCCGTTCGCCCAGCTCTGGGGCAAGACGTACCTGTGCGGGACCGCCGGTGCGCCGAAGGCACCTCTCTGCTTCAACGGCTCGCCGTACCAACCGATCCCGATTGCCCAGGGGGTCGACCCGCAACGAGCCCTGAGCCTGCTCGAGCAGCCCGAGAACTTCCCCGGGATCGGAGTCGGCGCCCAGCCCGTCCGCCACTACCCGCATCGTGACGGGCTCCAGGCCAGTCACGTCCTCGGCTATCTCGATCGCGCCACCGTCGCCGACGTCAACGGTGCAGCTGGACAGATCGCGGACACGGATCTGGTCGGGCGCTCTGGCCTGGAGGCGCAGTATGACGCGGTGCTGCGCGGCGTCAGCGGCCGCACCACCGTGTCCATCGACCCCAGAAGCGTCGTCACAGGCCAGATCTCGGCCACCGACGCGGTCCCGGGCGAAGACGTCATCACCCACCTCAGCGCCCCCATCCAGGCGGCCAGCGAGAAGGCCCTGGCTGAGGCGATAGCCGGTGCCCGTTCTCGTGGATGGAAGGCAGACTCGGGCGCGGCAGTGGTCATGGACGTCACCAACGGGGCCGTGGTGGCGGCGGCGAGCTACCCGTCATACCGCCCGGAGGTCTGGACCGGGGGGATCAGCCAAGCCAACCTTCTGGCGCTGACCGATGCCAAGGCGGGCACCCCGCTGGTCAGCCGGCTGACCTCATCGGTGTTCTCCCCGGCCTCGACGTTCAAGGTCATCTCCCTGCCGGCGGCGGTCAACGCCGGCAACAGCCTGTCGGGGACGTACAACTGCGGCGCCAGCTTCCGGGTCGGAAACAGGGACTTCCACAACTACGAGTCCACCGCTCACGGCGTGATCAACCTGCACACCGCGCTCGTCATCTCCTGCGACACGATCTTCTACCAGTTCGCCTACAGGTCGTGGCTTTCGCAGGGAGGCCTGGCTGCGAGGACTGACGCCGCCGACCCCTTCGTGACCATGGCCAAGGACTACGGGCTCGGGGTCAGGACCGGCATCGACCTGCCGGGGGAGACCGCCGGGCGGATCCCGGACCGGGCCTGGAAGCAGCAGAACTGGGACGACACCAGGATCGACACCTGCGCCAGGGCCCGCACCGGATATCCGGACGTGGCCGTGACCGATCCCGCGCGGGCCGTCTATCTCAAGGCTCTGGCCGTCGAGAACTGCCAGACAGGGTTCCAGTTCAGGGCCGGCGACGCGGCCAACTTCGCCATCGGGCAGGGCGATGTCGCGGCGACTCCCTTGCAGATGGCCTCGGTCTATGCAGCGATTGCCAACGGCGGGACGTTGTGGACGCCCCAGGTGGCCGCGGCCTTCGCCAGACCGGACGGAACACTGGTCCGCACCATCGAGCCCAAGGCGCACGGGCAGGTCGGGCTGAGTCCCCGGATGCTGGCCTTCCTGCACTCAGCGCTCAGGGGGGTCGTCACCGACGGCACGGCCAAGGCGGCCTTCGCGGGCTTCCCGCTGGCGAGCTACCCCGTCGCAGGGAAGACCGGGACGGCCGAGGTTTTCGGCAAGCAGACCACGTCGTGGTTCGTGAGCTACGCACCTGCCGACAAACCCAAGTACGCCGTGGCAGTTGTGGTGTCGCAGGCCGGCACCGGCGCCGAGACCTCGGCTCCTGCCGTCCGCGCGATCTACGACGCGATCCGGCTGCAGCCCTGAGCCGAGTCTGGACGTGAGTGGTGAACCTCAGCGAGGCGGCTTTCGATACGCCTGGGCGTTGCCGCTGTCTGGCTCGAACCCGAGACTGCGGTAGACCCGTCCGGCCGGGTTGGTCGACTCGGTGACGATGACCCATCTGTCGCAGCCGCGATCGCCGGCCCAGCGGGCAGCAAGTCCCAGAAGGTGCGAGGCCAGGCCGCGCCCGCGATGCTCCCGGTCAGTGCCGACACGCTGGTATCGCGCGGTGCCCCCGCATCGGACGATGCCCAGCTCGGCGACCAGCAGGTCACCCGCGAACGCGCCGAAGGTCGCCCCCACGTCGCGATCCGAGAGGGCACGTCGAGCCAGCACCTGAGCCTGGGCAAACCGCTCATACCCTTGCGGGTCCTGTTCATTCGTCAGCTCGTTCTCCGTGACGGACCGGGCCACCGCCCGTGCCCAGTCGTGTCCGCTGAGGCGGCGTACGGCGTATCCCTGGGGCAGGAGCGTCTGCCGGGGCAACGTGTCAGTCGTAAGGACCTCGTCCAGCTCGAGGTCGAGTCCCTGTGCGGCCCAGGCTGCCCGTTCATCGGGCATCCGGATCAGGCCGATGGCGACCCAGGTCGCCTCGGGGAAGGCGGACCGGAACGTCCTGACCCACCGGCCGGCGTCGTCCACCGCATCCTCGTCCGTGACGAACAGGCAGTTGCCCCAGTGGAACTCGGGGTTGGCCGGGGTACGGACGAGCAGGTGGTCGCCGCAGTCGTGCACAGTGGAGCCGCAGAGCTCGAGGATCGCCAGGTCGGTGGCCCAGCCGGGCGGGAGGTCACGCATGGCGGCGACGCTATCTGACCCCGGCGAGCGCGGTGGTAGAGAGGGTGGTGCCCTCGGAAGTCAGCGGCCCAGTCGCTGGTAGGCCTGCTCCGTGCGCTCCTTGTCCCGGGTCCACCACGCCTCGTTGTCCCGGTACCACGAGATGGTCTGGGCCAGGCCGGTGCGGATGTCCTGGTACTTCGGGGCCCAGCCGGTCTCGGCCCGCAGCTTGCCGGAGTCGATGGCGTAGCGCATGTCATGGCCGGGACGGTCGGGCACGAGCTCGAACCAGTCGGCCGGCTTGTCCATCAGCTCCAGCAGCAGGGCCACGATCTGGCGGTTGTTCATCTCCCCGTCGGCGCCGATCAGGTACGTCTCGCCGAGTCGGCCCTTCTCCAGAATCGTGACGATGGCATCGTTGTGGTCGTCGACGTGGATCCAGTCTCGGACGTTGGCGCCGGCGCCATACAGCTTGGGCTTGATGCCCTGCAGGATCCCGGTGATCTGGCGGGGGATGAACTTCTCGACGTGCTGGTAGGGGCCGTAGTTGTTGGAGCAGTTGGACAGCGTGGCCTGGATGCCGAAGGAGCGGATCCACGCCCGCACCAAGAGGTCGGCGCTGGCCTTGCTCGCTGAGTACGGGCTCGAGGGGTTGACCGGGGTCTGCTCGGTGAAGCGCGCCGGGTCGTCGAGCTCGAGGTCGCCGTAGACCTCGTCGGTCGAGATGTGGTGCAGCCGCGTTTGGTGCTTGCGGACTGCCTCCAGGAGCCGGTAGGTCCCGATGATGTTGGACTCCATGAACGGCCACGGGTCGTCAAGTGAGTTGTCGTTGTGCGACTCGGCCGCGAAGTGGACGACGACATCGGCGGCCGAGACCAGCTGGTCGACCAGGTCGGCGTCGGCGATGTTTCCGTGGACGAACTCGATCTGGTCGGCGAGCGGCGCGAGGTTCTCCAGCGAACCCGCGTAGGTGAGCGCGTCGACGACGGTGATCTCCCAGTCGGGGCGGGTCGCCCTGGTGCGCTGGACGAAGTTGGCGCCGATGAACCCTGCTCCGCCGGTGACGAGCACCTTCATGAGTCGATCTCCTTGGTTGTGTCCTCAATGTGTACATGACAAACGCGGCTGTGGCGGGGATACGGAGTGCTTGCGAGGGACAATGTGCGTGCGAGGGCGATTAGGACCGTGACCTGCGCCGCTGGTATCTTGGTCGTGCCGTGCAACCGGCCGCGGATCGAGAGAGCCTGGGTGAACCTGCCCCAAGGCACCGCGCAACGATAAAACCAAGGAGATACCGCGTGCCCCTGGACCTTGCTGTCAAGAAAGAGATCATGACCGAGTACGCCACCCACGAGGGTGACACCGGTTCTCCCGAGGTGCAGATTGCGGTGCTCACCCGTCGCATCCTGGACCTTACCGAGCACTCGCGTGAGCACAAGCACGACCACCACAGCCGGCGCGGTCTGCTGCTGCTGGTCGGCCGCCGCAAGCGCATGCTGCGCTACCTCGCGGCCACTGACGTCAATCGCTACCGCGATCTGATCAAGCGCCTCGGTTTGCGCCGATAATCGTTCCATCCGATGGAGCGGCCCCCTCCACGACACCGTGAGGGAGCCGCTTCTTTCGTTTGAGAGCGGGGCACACAGCTTTGTTGCCCCAGGAGTCCCGCCCCACGCGGTTCCCCGCCCGAAGAAAGTGCTCTACCTGTTAAAGAGCCCAACTTATTGAAAGTACGTGCACAACGACGATGCACGGCTGGTTTTAGAGAAAAGGAGGATCCCATGGAGGGTCCAGAGATTCAGTTCGCAGAAGCCACCATCGACAACGGCTCCTACGGAACCCGCACCGTCCGGTTCGAGACCGGACGCCTGGCCAAGCAGGCAGGCGGCGCAGTTGTCGCCTACCTCGACGAAGACACGATGCTGTTGTCGACCACCACGGCCGGCAAGCACCCCAAAGAGCAGTTCGACTTCTTCCCGCTGACGGTTGATGTCGAAGAGCGCATGTACGCCGCCGGCAAGATCCCCGGTTCATTCTTCCGTCGTGAGGGCCGCCCCTCCACCGACGCCATCCTCACCTGCCGGCTGATCGACCGCCCGTTGCGCCCGACCTTCAAGAAGGGTCTGCGCAACGAGGTCCAGGTCGTCATCACGGTCCTGGCGCTCAACCCCGACACCCAGTACGACGTGCTGGCCATCAACGCCGCATCCGCGTCGACGCAGATCTCGGGCCTGCCGTTCAGCGGCCCGATTGGGGCGACCCGCGTCTCTCTGATCGACGGCAACTGGATTGCCTTCCCGAGCTTCGAGGACAGCGGACGTTCGGTGTTCGACATGGTCGTCGCCGGCCGCGTCGTCACCGACAAGAACGGTGTTGAGGACGTCGCGATCATGATGGTCGAGGCTGAGTCCACGATGTCCACCTGGGACCTGGTCAAGAACCAGGGCCAGGGTGCCCCGACCGAGGCGGTCGTCGCCGAGGGCCTTGAGGCCTCCAAGAAGTTCATTGACGTGCTGTGCAAGGCCCAGGCAGAGCTCGCGGCCAAGGCCTCCAAGCCGGTCCAGGACTTCCCGGTCTTCCTTGACTACCAGGACGACGTGTACGTCGCCGTCGAAGGCGCAGTGTCCGGCGACCTGACCTCGGTGCTCCAGATTGCCGACAAGCAGGAGCGCGAGAACCGCATCGACGAGATCAAGGGTGCCGTCCAGGGCGACCTCGCGGACAAGTTCGAGGGCCGCGAGAAGGAGATCTCCGCGGCATACCGCGCGGTGCAGAAGAAGCTCATCCGTCAGCGGATCCTGCGCGACAAGGTCCGTATCGATGGCCGTGGCCTGGCCGACATCCGCGCCCTGGGTGCCGAGGTCGAGGTCCTGCCCCGTGTTCACGGTTCGGCGATCTTCGAGCGCGGCGAGACCCAGATCATGGGTGTCACCACGCTGAACATGCTGCGTATGGAGCAGATGCTCGACACGCTCTCCCCGGAGACGCGCAAGCGCTACATGCACAACTACAACTTCCCGCCCTACAGCACTGGTGAGACCGGCCGCGTGGGTTCGCCCAAGCGCCGCGAGGTCGGTCACGGCGCCCTGGCTGAGCGTGCGCTGATGCCGGTGCTGCCGACCCGCGAGGAGTTCCCGTACGCCATCCGTCAGGTGTCCGAGGCGCTGAGCTCCAACGGCTCGACGTCCATGGGCTCGGTCTGCGCCTCGACCCTGTCGCTGCTGAACGCCGGAGTGCCTCTGCGCGCCCCCGTCGCCGGTATCGCGATGGGTCTTGTCTCCGATGAGGTCGACGGGGAGACGCGCTACGCGGCCCTGACCGACATCCTCGGCGCCGAGGACGCGTTCGGCGACATGGACTTCAAGGTCGCCGGCACGCGAGAGTTCGTCACCGCCATCCAGCTCGACACCAAGCTCGGCGGCATCCCCGCCTCGGTGCTGGCAGGTGCGCTGACCCAGGCCCACGATGCTCGCCTGCACATCCTGGACGTCATGGCCGAGGCCATCGACGTTCCGGACGAGATGAGCGAGTTCGCCCCGCGGGTCATCAGCGTCACGGTTCCCGTGGACAAGATCGGCGAGGTCATCGGCCCGAAGGGCAAGATGATCAACCAGATCCAGGACGAGACCGGTGCGCAGATCTCGATCGAGGACGACGGCACGATCTACATCGGTGCGACCGATGGACCGTCGGCCGAAGCCGCTCGCGCGATGATCAACGCCATCGCCAACCCGACCATGCCCGAGGTCGGCGAGCGCTTCATGGGCACCGTGGTCAAGACCACGACCTTCGGCGCCTTCATCTCCTTGCTCCCGGGCAAGGACGGTCTGCTGCACATCTCCGAGGTGCGCAAGCTCGTCGGCGGCAAGCGGATCGACTCGGTGGACGACGTCCTTAAGATCGGCCAGAAGATCCAGGTCGAGCTCAAGGAGATCGACCCTCGCGGCAAGCTCTCCCTCGGCGCGGTCATGGCCGAGGAGAACGTTGTCCCCGCCGCTGCTGTTTCGGCTGGCGACGAGGTCAACGCTGCCCAGGGTTCGGCAGAGCCTGACGACGCCTGAGCCTGACTGAACACGGATTTGGCTGAACCACAGCGGAGCCCGGTGCACCCGAGAGGGTGCGCCGGGCTCTGTCGTGCCCCCACGGCACGAGCCGAGCCCTTGCAAGAATGAATGACCATATATCCGCCTACCCGAAACTTCTTCTTGTCCACCGGCGCCACCACGCGTACTTGTGGAAAATCTGAGCACGTCCGGCCGTGGCGCAACGGTTCGGAATGCGAGGCAGTACCACGACTCCAGGGGACCGGAGCTGTTCCAGAAGGGCGTTACCCATGGCGATCTGGCTCCACCGAAACAAGTACATCGTGATGGCGGCGGTGCTCAGATGAGGCTTCCCGGGTCAACAGGGACGTCGACCGCGTTCTCCTGCAGGGCTTCCATTGGTACGACGTCAAGGGCCCGCTCGTGCGTGGCGGACAGCACCACGGGTGCTGCCGCACCATCGAGGTAGGCCTGCATCCAGCGGCTGGCCACGACACACCAGCGATCTCCCGGCTTCAGGCCGGCGAAGCTGTACTCAGGCCGCGGCGTCGAAAGGTCGTTGCCCACCCGCTGTTGATGATCGAGAAAGTTCACGGTGACGACAACGCACACAGTGTGGCTGCCCATGTCCTGTGGCCCGGTGTTGCAGCAGCCGTCACGAAAGAACCCGGTCATCGGGTCCGTGCCACACTCCTCCAGCGGCCCGCCCAGGACATTGCGCGCTGGTTGCTCAGTCATGCTCATGACTCCATCATGTCGTGTTGCTGCTGGCTGC
>JBBRWQ010000116.1:0-8527 GCA_038249115.1 Actinomycetales bacterium | reverse complement strand
CGACCTGCTGGCGACCTTGATCGAACGACCCAAGCTCGCCTTCACCAGGGGCCAGCTGATCGAGCAGGTCTGGGGATCGGACTGGTACGGGGACGAGCACCTGGTCGACATCCACATCGCGCACATCCGGGCCAAGCTCGGCGACGACCTGGCCACCGAGCGCTACGTTCGCACGATCCGTGGTGTCGGCTACCGGATGGGGCCCGGATGAGGCCCGGATGAGGGCATCGACCGGCCGGCCTCCCAAGCCACCGCTGGGTCTGGCCTGGCGACTCTTCGCAGCGATGGGCCTGGTCGTTGCCGCCGGTGCTGCCACCATGCTGGTCGCGGTGCTGTTCATCGCCGGGCCGGCGTTCCACGCACACCTGGCCCAGGTCCAGCCGCAGATCTCTGAGCAGGCCCATACCCACGTTGACCAGGCCTTCTCCAACGCGGTTCTGCTTGCCTTGTCCGTGGGTGTGACCGTCGCCCTGGTGGCCGCACTGGTTGTGACCTGGCTGGTGTCCCGGCGGGTTGCGGCCCCGGTGGCCGAGGCCGCCGAGGCCGCACAGCAGATCGTCGGCGGGGACTACCAGACCAGGCTTCGAGCGCCGGGTCTTGGCCCCGAGTTCGACCGGCTGACCACCTCGTTCAACCTGATGGCCAGCCAGCTGGCGACCACCGAGCGCACCCGCCGGCGCCTGCTCAACGACCTGGCCCACGAGCTACGTACCCCGCTGGCCTCGATGCAGGCCACGATCGAGGCTGTCACCGACGGCATCCTGCCGCCCGACCAGAGGACCTTGACGACGCTTACCGAGCAGTCCCAGCGGCTGCACCGGCTGGTGGGCGACCTGTCCTCGGTGTCGCGGGCCGAGGAACGGCAGCTGAACTTGCGTCCGGTCCTGATCTTGGTCAAGGACTTTGTATCCGGGGTCGTGTCTGCGGCTGGACCGCGCTTCGACGCCAAAGGAGTCAGCCTGCGCACCGAGGGCGCCCTCGCCGCTGACGCGGTGATGGTCGACCGGGACCGCTTGGCCGAGGCAGTGGGGGCGCTCTTGGACAACGCGCTGCGACATACAGCCACCGGGGGAGCGGTCAGCATCGCTGGCACCCGACACGGCCGCCGAGTCCGGATCACGGTCACCGACACCGGCGAGGGGTTCGACCCCGGCCAGGGCGCCCAGCTGTTCGAGCGCTTCTACCGCGGCGACGCCTCCCGCACCGTGAACGGCTCCGGAAGCGGCATCGGGCTGACCATCGCCAAGGCCATCGTCCAGGCCCACCACGGACAGCTGCTCGGCCACAGCGACGGACCCGGCACAGGCGCACGATTCGAGGTCATCCTGCCGATCGCCGCTCCCGCGATATCTCGCGATCATTAGCCGGGGAAACGCTGCTGCCAGGGAAAGTGCGCCGTTATGTCAGGAGTCGCTCGATGAGGCAGGTTGCAGGGTGGCCGTACCGTCGCCGACCATGATGCGCTGGTCTGGGCACACCGGCCCGGGAAGAAGGATCTCCTGGCCGGAGGCGAACCTGACGGTGACATCACCCGGCGTGCAGCCGTAGTCGTGGGCGACGGTACCGCCCGACGCGGAGACGCTGGTTACGTCGTCTCCGGCCAGCACAGTCACGTCGCTCGGGCCGTTGTTGATGATGGTCAGGTCACCGCGGTGTCCACACGCCGTCAAGGAGATGGCCAGGAGAACGCCGATGAGGCTCCCCGTCGCGAGCCGTGCTCCCCGTTCATGCCCTCCCCCTGCTTGTGCTTGATCAAGCGGCTCCCCTGTCTGGCGTTGCCGGTCCGCTCTCGTGAGCCTGCGAACCTCGGCTCGCCGGCCTTTCACACCTCAATCGTATTGGGGGGCCACTGCCAGGGAAAGTGCACCGCTATGTCAGTTCTCTAGAGCCGCTGAACGTGGAATTGCTCCAGGATGACATTTGTCTCGGTCGAGGCGACTTCTGGGCTGCCACTGAGGTTGACGAGAACGAACGTGCGAAGCTCCGCTATATCTCGAGTGGCCACCCGGAGAAAGAAATCGTGATCTCCGGCGACGAAAAAGACATTCTGCACGTCAGACATGGATGACAGTCGGGCTGCAAATGACTGGATGGCGTCACGTGCATCGACCTTCAGGCGGACCGCGATGATCGCCTGCAGGGGGCGGCCCACCGCCTCGGGGTCGATGTCTGCGTAGAAGCCTCTGATCACGCCACTGGCGACCATCGCGCGCACCCGGACAAGGCAGGTTGACGGCGCGATGCCGACCCGCTCAGCCAGTGCGTTGTTGGCGATTCGGCCCTCCACAGCCAGTACCTCCAGGAGGCGGCGGTCCGTCTCATCGACGAGCGGCCGAACATCATTCGGCTGCCGGTCCCCGCCGCCGGCACCGCCCGAATTTTTGCTCATCCAGATCCATCTCCCAAGAAGAAATGCCTATACCAGAAATTTAAGCGGGCTATAGGGACTAAAGTCACTAATCGTCGTCAGTTACCTGAAATATTCTGATTCACGACATCATATGACGCCAGCACGGCTCAGCGGTGTCTCATGTCGATCACTATCGGAGGCACGGAACCATGCATGTAGGCATCCCGAAGGAAGTCAAGAACAACGAGTACAGGGTCGCCATCACCCCCTCCGGTGTGCACGAGCTCGTGCGCAACGGCCACGAGGTCTTTGTTGAGACCAGTGCCGGCCTCGGTTCCTCGATCACCAACGAGGACTACCTGGCGGCAGGGGCAAAGATCCTGGACAACGCTGCTGACGTCTGGGCCATTGGCGACCTGATCCTGAAGGTCAAGGAGCCTGTTGCCTCCGAGTACGACAAGATGCGCGAGGGCCAGACCCTCTTCACCTACCTCCACCTGGCTGCCGACAAACCGCTGACCGAGGAACTGGTCAAGCGCAAGGTCACCGCCATCGCCTACGAGACCGTCGAGCTGCCCGACCACTTCCTTCCCCTGCTGGCCCCGATGAGCGAGGTCGCCGGCCGGCTGGCCCCCCAGGTGGGTGCGCACACGCTGATGGCGGCAAACGGTGGACGCGGTGTCCTGATGGGCGGGGTGTCCGGCGTCCAGGCCGCCAAGGTCGTCGTCATCGGTGCGGGTGTCTCCGGCATGAACGCCGCGGCGATCGCGCTGGGCATGCAGGCCGAGGTTCTGCTGCTGGACCGCAACGTGGCCAAGCTTCGGACCGCGGACGCCATCTACCAGGGCCACTGCCAGACGATTACGTCCAATGCGTACGAGATCCAACGCGCCATCGCCGATGCCGACATGGTCATCGGAGCGGTCCTCGTCGCGGGTGCCAAGGCTCCGGTCCTGGTCACCAACGAGCAGGTCTCGCGGATGAAGCCCGGCTCGGTCCTGGTCGACATCTCCATCGACCAGGGTGGCTGCTTCGAGGACTCCCACCCCACCACGCACGCGGACCCGACCTACAAGGTCCACAACTCGGTGTTCTACTGCGTGGCCAACATGCCTGGCGCGGTGCCGTACACCTCGACATACGCGCTCACGAACGTGACCCTGCCGTATGCCGTGGAGCTCGCCAACCAGGGATGGCGCAAGGCTTCGCAGGCCGACGCCGCGCTGGCGCTGGGTCTGAACACCCACGACGGCCACGTCACCTACGGCCCGGTCGCCGAGGCACACGGGTTCGAGTCCGTGAGCCTGGAGGATGTGCTCGCCTAAGAGCGCCATTGCGTCGTCGACCGCCGCCGGCGCCACTGCCTGCTGAGCTCGCACTGTCTTTGACCGTAAGGTTTGGCGCATGCCAAGCGACCTGCACATGAAGGCCATGAACGCTATCCACCGCACCATCCTCAAGGTGAGCTTAGGGCGGGTTGGCTGGAACGTCTCGAACATGCCCGTGCTCGAGCTCACCACCACGGGGCGCAAGAGCGGTCTGGCCCGGTCGGTGATGCTGACCTCTCCGTTGCAGGAGGGCTCGACCTACGTGGTCGTTGCCTCGCGCGGTGGCGACGACAGGGCACCTGCCTGGTTGTTCAACATCGAGGCCGAGCCTGCCGTCGAGGTCGTGGTGAACGGGAAGCACAAGCAGAAGATGACGGCCCGGGTTGCCACGGCTGCGGAACGCGCCAGGATGTGGCCGCTGGTGATCGCCGATCACAAGAACTACGAGGGGTATCAGAAGCGGACGGATCGCGAGATCGCGCTCATTCTGTTGGAGCCTGTTTCCTAATTGCCGGCCCGGTTCAGTGGTAGATCGTATCCGCGCCCGGGCCCTGAGGCAGGGCCGTCGCCACCTGCCGTGCCCAGACGGTGACAAGGGCGCGCGCCTGGTCCTTGGACAGATGTTTGCCGCTCACGGCGATTCGATAGGGCACAAGACTGACTTGGATGGGTTGTGTGATCTTGGCGGCCGGCACCTTGCTGCCCGGAACTGCTACGTGTTGGGGGACGATGATGCTCACGTCCCCTGAACCCAACCCTTCCTGATAGATGGCGCGGTTGGCCTTGATCGCCAAGGTGTTCTGCGATGGGAGCCACCCGGTGGACGCCGACGCGACGACCGTTTGCCAATCGTCGAGCCGTAGCCCCCACCAGCAGGTATCGGGCGAGGTGGTAGCAACCGGGTAGACCCGCACCCCCAGGGCCTTGCTGATCGCCGCTTGGGTCAGGACCCGACACGGCTGTGAAGCGTCGGCGGCCTTCGGTGACTGTGCCGGCGCAGCTGACGAACTGGCCGAGGCGTCACGGGAGCTGGTGGGCAGGTCGGTGAGTGTTGCGATGGCGTTCGATACGACCCAGGTCAGCACCGGTGCGCCGAACCTCGCGAAGACCAACAATGCGACCAGGACCGTCAGCGACTTGGCGAAGCGGTGGGTGTTCCTGTTAGATCGGGCCGACCGCCGCGTCGGGCCCGTGCGGCGGCCAGCGGTGGCGGTGATGGGGGTCGACCTAAAGGTTCGGCTGCCACGGATCTGCTTGCCAGTGTTGGGTGCCGACGTGAAACCGCCCCAGGGGCCCGTCGCCTCGGGGAACAGTCCATCAAGGACGTGTGCGAGTGGGGGAAGGGCTGCGTCGGGTTGGGTCCGCTCCCTGCTTGCCAGCCATCTACTGATCTTCCCGACCGGGACAACGTGCACGCCACGGATCTCCTGGCCCTCGCCGAAGGCCTCGGCGTTGGGCCCGGTGAGGCACAGGACGGGTTTGACGACGTGGGAGGAGATGGACTCCATGGCCTCGGCCATGCGGCGCACCTTGTCGACTTCGGCGTTCATGCACTGGCTTGAACCGCCTCCTTGGCCGTCAGCCTTGTGCCGCCATAACGAACCTTGGTAGACGGTGACGTTCCCTGCCCAGTTCTTGGCGTCAATCAGGTGAACGCCGGCGGGTGAGACGACGAGGTGATCCAGGTTGGCCTGAGAACGGCCGGGTCGCAAAAGACGGTCGTGCATGACGACGACGTCGAATGCGGCAGTGAGGACCGACAAGGCATCGGCAACTCGACGCTCGCCCTCAGCTCCGGCCTCCCACGCCGCCGCATCGTGAACTAGCCGGCCAGCCTCAGACTGAGCGGCCGTGGCCTGCGCGCGCAGACCGCGGGCTTTGCTCGCCGCCGACTCGCCTTGGTTCACCGATCTACCCCCTGAGTGCCGCGACTCGCGTCGTGATCGCACCTGACCGTAGGGGACTGGCCACCCCCTACAAGTCAGTTTGAGAAAACTCGAGGGGGAGCGACTGGCCCCTGAAGACTTCACGGCCATGCCAATCCACGTGTTCGGCTGCAGGAAGTGCGGTGCCACGACGAGGGTGAAGTTGCCGGCCCTGGAGGTCGTAGGTGCGTTTGGCAGCCTCGGTTCGGGCGGAGAAGGCTGCCGACACGCGGATCCGGTACTCCTGATCAAGCCCCAGCGCGCCACGGTCAAAGAGCTTGTGGTGCAACGAACACAGGGCCATGCCGTTGTCCATTGCGTCTGGCCCGTCCAGGTTGAACCACCGAATGTGCGCAGCCTCAAGACCCACCGAGGACGAACCAAGCTGCCCGTCGAATCCGCAAAAAGCACATTGGCGATCCCAGGCTTCGAGGATCGCGAGCGGCCACGATGAGGATCGGCGGCGTTTCTCAGAGTCCGGCGCAGGAACCGATCCGCTGGCGAAGACCCGGTCGGGGTCCAGACCAACGGCGATCAACACGTCTGGCGCCACCGTCCTTGGAAACTGTCCGTCGACCAGTAGCCTGGCCGCCTCCTCGATCTGCCCCGGCCGCGACAATGCTCGTTCGAGAGCAGATTCCAGGCGGCCAGTGATCGGAGCAGCGTCCAAAGGGCCGATGTTGTCCATCGGCACATCACGCGACAGGTTCCACAGCCCGTCTGTCCGAAGGTGGGTGAACGGGTAGGCCGCAGATTGACGACGCGCAGTCCGGGTGGCGGGACCGAACTCGGCGATCAGATCGGCCAAGCGCTCTTCGATGTCGGACCAAGGCAATTCACTACTGCCGGTCTCGGCCAAGCGGCCCAGTGCCATCAGCAGCAGCAACGGCTTGTGAGACGCGCGCTTGCCGTTGTGCTGGTTCTGCCTAAGCGCCGTCATTCGTTCGACCCAGTCCTGACGCGGTCGCTCATCGGTCATGGCCTGACTCTGCCACCGCGGGTGGCCGTGCGATCGGCATACGCGCGCGTTGGCGGTTACGGATCCGGGGACCGGGGGAGTTCTTGGGCCAGTCTCTGCCCCAGTTCATGTCGAATCCTCCTAAGCTCGCCACGAGGCGGCCATGGGGTCGGTGCCTCATTCGAGAGAAGAGAGTCGACGATGACGATCGAGTCTGTGGCCGAGTTCGACGCGCGTCTGCGACGCGAGGCGATGGCCTGGCTTACCGTGAGGACCAACGACGGACTGGATCCAATCTCGACCAAGGATCTGCTGGACTTCGAGATCGACGGTCACAGGTTTCGGCTCATGGACGCACAGCGGGGGATTAGGAAGCCGGCTGCCCTCGACGCAGCTCTGTCGATCCGCACAGTGTTCCGGCCCGAGGGAGCCACGCGACCTTATGAGGACTCAGCTGGCCCCGAGGGTTTGTTCCGATACAAGTGGCGGGGCGAAGACGCAGACCACCCGGAGAACCGTGCCCTGCGGGCCGCCATGGTCGCTGAGCTGCCGCTGATCTGGTTCTTCGGTGTTGGGTCAGGGATGTACCAAGCTGTGTTTCCAGTCTTCCTGCTCAGCGAGGAACCGGAGTCACAACAGTTCGTCGTTGACCCGAATGTGGCACACGGGCTGATCAGGGCGGACAGCCTTGTCGAGGACGCGGTGCGCCGATACATCCTGCGCGAGATTAGGCAGCGGGTCCACCAGCCGGTGTTCCGGGCGACGATCATGCGGGCGTATGGAACGCGTTGCGCAGTCTGCGCGCTCGCACACACGCAGCTGTTGGACGCAGCGCACATCATCCCTGACAACCACGAGCTCGGGGTCGCCTCTGTGCGAAATGGTCTGGCACTGTGCAAGATCCATCACGCCGCCTACGACAGCAACATTCTCGGCATTCGCCCTGACCTTGTCGTCCAGATCAAGTCCGACCTGCTGGATGAGGTGGACGGACCGATGCTGCAGTACGGGCTGAAGGAGCGTCACAACCAGAGGCTCATGGTCCTGCCCAATGCGCGGGTCGAACGTCCTGGCACAGAGTTCCTGGAGTTCCGGTACGAACTGTTCCAGGGAGCCTGACCCACCGCGGCTGTGACGGCAGTATCGGGTGACCGATCAGTCGCCGCAGTGAAGGCATGAGTAGCAGATGTCGCGATCGCCGGAGCAGTGTCAGAGGTGCCGGCTAGGCTTTTGGTAGGTCAAGAGAGGCAACGCTAAGCCCCTGAGCTAGCTGCCCAGCAACCCGGCTCCGCCTGGGTGCCCCGTAGGGAAGACCCGGCCCGTACGCCGTGTGCGGGCAAGCGCGGATCACCGGGCGTCACGCAAGGGTCGCTCATCCGCGGGAGCATCTTCATGTCCAAGAAGCGAACCGAGGAGCCGTCGCTTGGCAGCCGCTCGGACCCTGTGTGATCCGTGATGTCTGACTCCCAGGGCAGTGTCGGTGGGTCCCTCTATCGTCCGTTGATAGCGCGGAAGTGATCGAACCAGTGAGGAGAAATGACTGCATGAACGCACCGAGCAGCGATTCAGCTGGTGGAGCTGCGACTGCCCAAAGGAACGTCGCGGCCAACATCAGCTACATCGCCGGTCGGGTCTGGACCGGGGGAGACCTGCCCAGTGATCTGGGTGAGGCGGCGATGCTCGCCGACCTGGTCACGATACAGGACGCGGGTATCACCGACATCCTGGACAACCGGATCGAGTGGTCTGATGCGGCGTTCATCGCGGCCCACGCCCCGGACATGTACTACCTGTGGAACGGGGCGGACGACGCCAGTCAGGCGATGCCGGACCAGTGGTTCTTCGACGGGGTCGACTTCGCGTTGATCGCTCTTCAGGACCCGGGCGCGCAGGTCCTGGCCCACTGTCACATGGGTATCAACCGTGGTCCGTCGATGGCGTTTGCGATCTTGCTGGCCACCGGGAT
>JBBRWQ010000115.1:0-8666 GCA_038249115.1 Actinomycetales bacterium | reverse complement strand
TCACCGTGCCCTGTGAAGCCCGGACGTTCCTCGGCGATGTGCGTTGCCCGGCGAACCGGGATCACAGCATCGACGCGACCGTCTGACCGACTCATCCGTGAACCAGCATAGGGCCGTATGCCGCCCCCTCCGGCCAGGGCAAGCCCCGACCGGGGACCTGGGCCGTGAAGGCTCAGACTGCGAGGTCGCGGTAGTCGGCTGGTTCGGTGGTGTGGGCCTGGCCTGTGCGCTGGTCGAGCCAGGTGCAGACCCCTTCAGGAGTGATTGCCAACGACCAGTGGCCGTGGGTCCTGAGGCGATGGTGCCGGCGGCACAGGGATGCGAGGTTGCGCAGGACCGTCGACCCGCCGGGGAACGGGATGACATGGTCGAGGTCGCAGAACCGGGCCGCGGTCGAGCAGCCGGGGAACCGGCAGGTCAGATCCCGTTTGCGCACGGCTCGGGCAAGATGCTGGCCGGGATGGTAGGTCGTCGCGCCGGAATCGAGCAGCCAACCGGTATCGGGGTCGATGACCAGCCGTCGAAACACGGTGTCGGGGTCGGCCAGGATCGCCTCGATCGTCTCGCAGGTCAAGGTGCCCACCTTGTGGTCCAGGACCCCCACCCGTGGAGCCCCCGTAGCAACCGCAGCACGTTGGCGTCCTGCACAACGTCCTGCTCACCCGCCCGAGGCCCACCTGTCGGCGCCGGCGCCGCCCTGCGATGCTGGGCCGGCGCCGTCTTGGTCGACGTCGACCAGGACACCGGTGGCGTGGTCCTCCAACACCGAGCCACCAGCGCGAAGACCAGCGCTGGCGATCTGGTCGCCTTCAGAGGCCGGACCCCGCCCACAGCTGGGGCACGAACCCGCCGGTGCCGGTGCGCCGGTGGCGAACCCGGCCGGTAACGCCAGGTCAACCACCGTGGACACACTCACGTTGGCCAGCACCAGATCCACCAGCGCGTCGGCGCGGGCCTGGCCCATGGTGGCCGCGACGTTCTCTTTGAGGTAGGTGGCGGCGAGCTCCTGGACCGCCGCCCAGACCTGGGCGCCCTTACCGGATTCGACCTCGGCCTCCAAACGCATCAACCCAGGCAAGCCACTGGGACCGGCGAACACGAACCGGCCCTGCTGAGCCTGCTCGGCCTTGCGCGCGACCGCGGCCGGGTCCGCCGCGACCACAGCCTTGCGGGCGAGCTGACCCACCCTCGTCGAAGCCGTGTCCACGATCGTGGGAAAGAGCACCGCCTCCACCAACCCGCACACCAGCGGGTTGTCGGTAGGCACCTCGTTGACGACCTGCTGGGCCCGGTGCGGCTCCAGGTCACCAGCGCGCATCGCAGACAACGTGGCCGGCAACAACCCGACCAGGACCCGCGCGCTCTCATAACGGCGAGCAGCCGAACGCGGCCAGAGCCGCAACACCGGGGCCAGGTAGGACCCCATGAAGTCGCCCTCATCGGTGGGCACGCCGTCCTGGAGCCGACGCCGGGCCGCGTTGATGCCACCAGGGTTGGTCCCCTCGGCCAACACCAGCCCTGCCCACTGGGCCTTGTCGATGCGGAGCTGCTCACCCTCACGGCGCCCCCACGCCTCGATCGCCACCACCCGCACCGCAGTGACCGCGCTGATCACCCGCTGCGCGGCCGCGACCAACGCCTCGGCGGACTGGCCATCAACACCCAACAGCTCGCCGTCAGCCAAACCCAACAGGGACGTGGCCAGGTCGGCGACATCGGCCGCCCGAACCTGATCCACCGTGATCCCCCGCATCCACCCACTCTAGTCGAACACGTGTTCTAATACAAGTCAAACCGCACACCAATTCCGTTGCACCACAGTCAAACCCACGAACACCCGATGAGGTCCGAGACGGGTCGCTCATCCCGCCGAACATGCCCCGAGCGCTGCATCGAGCACCTGGGCGACCCCGTCATCGTCATTCGAGGCACAGACCTCATCAACGACGTCGAGGACGTCTGAGTGTGCGTTCGCGACGGCAAAGGACCGACCTGCCCACACGAGCATCGGCACGTCGTTGGGCATGTCGCCGAACGCAAAGACGTCTGCGGCGTCAATGCCCTGTGCGGTACACCACTCCCCCAGCGCAGCGGCCTTGGTCACTCCCGCTGCGCCGATCTCGGCGAGCCCTGAGGCGCCTGAGTAGGACACGACGGCCCGATCACCGACGACCTCCTCGACCACCCGAAGGAACTGCTCCGCAGGCACGTCCTGACATCGGGCGAGCATCTTGCCGGGCAGCGGGTCGAGCAGGTCCTCGAGCATCGTGGCCGTCACATCCCCAGGCGTCGTGTATCCGTCACAGAAGTCATGTTCGCGTCCAAATCCCATACGGCTCTCAGTGGCGAACGCTATGCCTGGCAGGGCTTTTCGCAGGTCTGCGGCGATCGCCCCCACGAGCACGGCCGCCATACAGTGCTCGTCGAGGATCTGCCGGCTGCGCACGTCGTAGACGAACGCGCCGTTGGCACACAGGACTATCCCGTGCTCGCCAACGAGGTCGATCAGATCGTGTAGCCATCGGGGTGGTCGCGCAGTCACCAGGACCACCTGGATGCCCGCGCGCTCAACTTCAGCCAGCGTCGCACGCGTCCGCTCCGAGCAGGTGCCATCGCTGCGCAGCAACGTGCCATCAAGATCGGTTGCCACCAGTCGGGGCAGGCCTTCCTGGGTCATTGCGGAGTGGCGCCGCCGACAACGCGGAAGCGCACGCTGCGCCGGGCAACGTCGGCCTCGACGAGCTCGACCATCGCCTCCATGCCCACGGAGGTTGCCCCGTCGGCGGGGGCCAGGATTGCCGGGTCGCTGAGCTGGACCAGAGCGCCGTCCCCGGTGACGTCGACGACCGAGGCGCGGAAGGTCTCACCGATGCGGTGCTGCATCGCGGCTGCCTCGACAGCGTCGGTGCACCCACGCTCCATGGCGGTGGCCACGCGCTCCGAGGCAGTCATGACCCCAGGCAAGCTGGGCAACGCGTGGCGGACCCAGTCAGGGACCGGGGTGTCACGGCAGATCGACTCGCAGACGAGCAGCCCGAAGCGATCGACGAGCCGGCGCAGAGGAGCGGTCACATGCGTATAGGGCGATGCGACGGCTGCGTGCGTCGTCTGCTCGGGCACTCCGCCGTCGAACGGGGTGTATCCGGCCCCCCGGAACAGCGCCGTCGCCTGGTGGATGAGCGCCAGGTGCTTCGGGTTGGCGCAGTCCAGGGAGCGCAACAGGTCCCCATACAGCATCTCTGCCGGCCAGGTGACCCCGAGCGCGCGGGCCTGGCGCCGGAAGCGCAGGATCGCGTCGTGGTCCGGCTCGGGCATGGTGCGCAGGATGCCCACCTCGGCATGCAGCATCATCTCGGCTGCAGCCATACCGGTCAGCAGCGAGATCTGCGCGTTCCAGTCCTCGGCGGGGACCGGGGGCCGCAGAGACAAGACGTAGTTGCCGTCACGGTCAACACTGACCACCTGCTCGGGCATGGGCAGGCTCGCCCCGCCGCGGTCCTGCTCCAACGCCAGGCGTCGTTCGCCCACCTCCTTGAGCAGGCTGAGCGGCTCGTCCGTGATCCCGCGCTCGACCGTCGCCTGGACCTGCGCATAGTCAAGCCGGCTCTTGCTGCTCATCATGGCGCGGTAGACATCGACCGAGATGCCCTCACCCTCGGCGTCAAGCCGCATGTCCCAGATGAAGGCCGGACGCACCTGGTTCGGGAGCAGGCTGGCTGCGTCCTCGCCGAGCTGATCCGGGTGCAGCGGGGTGCGACCGTCGGGGGCATAGACCGTCTGTCCCCGCCTGCGCGCCTCGTCGTCGATGGCGCCCCCAGGCTTGACGAACGCGGACACGTCGGCAATGGCGTAGCGCACCCGGTAGCCCTTACCGGAACGCTCGATGAACATCGCCTGGTCCAGGTCCCTGGACCCCGGCGGGTCGATGGTCAGAAACGGCACTTCGGTCTCGTCGCGCTGCGGCATCGCGGCTGCGCTGACCGCGCCTTGTGCCTCCTCAAGGACCTCCGGTGAAAAGTCACCGGGGACATTGAGCTCGGCGCGCAACGCATCGAAAGCCTGGTTCAGCTGGGTGTGGTCAACCGCAGGGCCCCCGCTTGCCTGCTTGTCCTTGACGAGATCGACCCATCGCTTCGACATGAGAGTCAGCCTAGCCAGGCGGCTGGGGCACACCCCTGCCAATCGGCCTACGATCTGGGGCGTGCTGATCCTGCTGCCGCCCTCTGAGACCAAGACCGGACGCGTGCGGGGCCGGCCTGCCGAGCCTTCACGAATCTCGTTCCCCGAGCTGGCCGCTACCCGCGCCAGGGTGGCCGAAGCGCTGGCGATGGTCAGCTCGGAGCCAGACGCCCCTGCACTGCTGGGGGTCAGCGCCAGCCTCTGCGCCGACATCGCCCACAACACTCGCCTCGGCTCTGCGCCGGCAGTGTCAGTCGGGGACCTCTACTCCGGCGTTCTCTACGACGCCCTCGACCTGCCCTCGATGGACACCGCCACACGACGTCGCGCGAACCGCTGGCTGGTCGTCGTCTCGGCCCTGTTCGGCGCGTTGCGCCCGGCCGACAAAGTGCCCCCATACCGATTGTCGATGAGTGTGAACCTCGGCGACCTCGGTCCGCTGGCTGCCGTATGGCGCGCCCCGCTCGCCGCTGTCCTCCCGATCGCGGCGGGTCACGGGGCGATCGTCGACTGCCGCTCGAGCACGTATGCCGCAGCCTGGACTCCCCGGGGCGATCTGGCGGAGCGATGGGTGCAGATCCGTGTCCCCGGCGCCACGCACATGGCTAAGCACACCCGGGGTCTCGTGGCCCGGCATCTGTGCGAGTCAGGTGTTGACGCCCGGACGGCGAAAGCACTGGAGCGGGTAGTGGCCCAACGATTCGAGACCGCCCTGACCCAGCCCGCACGCCCGGGGCTGCCGTGGATCCTCGATACGAACCTTCGGTGAAAGAACAGACATCGACCATCCGCTCGTCGGTTGGTTCGATATCTGCCCTCGCACGGTTGCATCGGGACTACCCGAGGGCGCGCTCGAAGTCCTCGATGAGGTCACGGACGTCCTCGAGCCCGACGGAGACGCGGCAGACGCCGTCAGTGATGCCGACAGCGAGCCGGGCCTCCGGCGTCAGACGTCGATGAGTGGTCGTGGCCGGATGCGTGATCAAGGACTTCGCGTCGCCCAGGTTGTTCGAGATGTCAACAATCTCAAGGGTGTTCATCAATGCGAACGCCTCGTCCTTGCCACCGGCCAGCTCGAAGGTCACGACCGTCCCGCCGCCATACATCTGCCTTGTGGCGAGCTCGTGCTGCGGGTGGGACTGCAGCCAGGGATAGATCACCCTCGAGATCTTGGGGTGTGCCTCCAGCACCCGCGCTAGCTCCAACGCCGACGCCGCCATCCGCTCGACCCGCAGCGAGAGCGTCTCCAGGCCCTTCAGCAGCACCCAGGCGTTGAACGGCGACATCGACGGTCCGGTGTGGCGCATCAGGTTCTTGACGGGGCCGTTGACGAAGTCCGACGTGCCCAGGACCGCCCCACCCAGCGTCCGGCCCTGTCCGTCAATGTGCTTGGTGGCTGAGTACACGATGACGTCCGCGCCCTGCTCCAACGGCTTGGAGAACACCGGGGTGCCGAACACATTGTCGACGACGACCTTGGCTCCTGCGGCATGGGCCAGCTCGCACACTGCCTCCATGTCGACAAGCTCCTGCATCGGGTTGCTGGGCGACTCGAAGAACACAGCAGCCGTCGGCACCGACAACGCCTCACGCCACTGGTCGAGATCGGTCCCGTCGACGAACACGCTCTCCACGCCCCACCGCGGCAGGATCTCGTCCAGGACCACGAAGCAGGACCCGAAGAGGGCCCGCGAGCTCACGACCCTGTCGCCCTGTCCCAACAAAGACCCCAGGGCAACGAAGACGGCGGCCATGCCTGAAGCCGTCGCAAAGCAGGCCTCGGCCCCCTCGAGCAGACGCATCCGCTCCTGAAACATGCCCACCGTGGGGTTGCCGTAACGGGAGTAGACGAAACGCTGGATCTCGTCCTTGAACGCAGCCTCCGCCTCCTCCGCCGAGGCGTACACGTAGCCCGAGGTCAGGAACAACCCCTCCGAGGTCTCGTCAAAGTTGCTGCGGGCCAAGCCTCCGCGAACCGCCAGCGTGTCCGGACGCAGATCGTTCACCCCTGCCTCCAGGGTAGTCCGGCGGCCTTCCAGCCAGCCACGGTCCGGTGTCCGTCAGGACCCAGCGGACCCTCGAAGCCGTCACTGATGTTGTATGCCGGGCCGAAGCCTGCCGCCGTCGCCAGCGTCGCGGCGGCTGACGATCGAACGCCTGAGCGGCACAGGAAGTAGATAGGCGCACCCTCGGCCACGCCTGCGAGTCGCAGTTGCTCCAAGAATTTGTCATTCTGCCTGCCGTCCGGAAAGTGTTGCCATTCAATGGGAATGACACGCTTGCCGATCTGGGAGAGGTCAGGCAGCCCCACGTAGCTCCACTCGGCAGTGGTTCGCACATCGACCAGGAGTGCGTCAGGGACCGTGCCCAGCGCCGCGAATGCGTGGGCCGCGTCGACGTCGCCGGCGTGGCTCATGGCATGACCCCTATGAAACCGGCCGTGAACGCGAGGTGCTTGGGTCGCTGATCCATGGAAAAAGGATTCCACAACCGCGCGGATTCCGGAGTGCTGGCTCATGGGCTGGGACCCGCCAGTGACAGGAGTACAGGAGCCGACTCAGCCCCTCGCCTCAGACCCCGGACTCGGCGGTACGGATCAGGATGCGGCGGCACTCCTCACAGCGCAGCACCTCGTCCTCTGCCGCGGCGGTGAACCTGTTCATGTCCACCTGGTTGAGTTCCAGGTTGCACCCCTCACAACGGCGCTGACGAAGTATCGCCGCCCCTATGCCGCCACTCGTAGCGCGGATCTTCTCGTAGAGGCTCACCAGGTCCTCGCCCACACCGGCCACGACGTCGTTACGGGAGTGTCCGATCTGTTCGACCTCGGCGTCCATCTCGGCGTAAGCCTTGTCGCGCAACACCTTCAGCTCATCAACGCGGACGGTTAGCTCGGCGCAAGCAGCCTCTAGCCTGGCGACGTCGCCGGTGAGCCCCTCGGCGCGCTCCATCACCTCAAGCTCGACGTCCTCAAGCACGGACTGCCGGTGGGCCAGCGAGTCGACCTCGTGCTGGAGGGCCAGCAGGTCCTTGACGGTCCCCTCGCCCGCCTGCATGCGTGCCTGGTCGCGTGCGCTGCGTTCGCGCACCAGCTGGACGTCGGTGTCGGCCTTGGCGAGCTCGCGCTGGATGTCATCCAGAGCCGTCTGGGCGCGGACCAGGTCGCCGTCCATGACGGAAGTCTGAGCCTCCAGCTCGCGCAGCTCGGCGAGCTCGGGCAGGTTTGCCCTGCGGTGTGCGATCTGGTCCAGTCGCGTGTCCAGCGCCTGCAGATCCAGCAAACGCCACTGACGGCTCGTGTCGGCTAACAGGTCGTACCTCCGGTGATGTCGCTCGTGTCGGCTCCGACGACGAAGTCCCACGGGTCGGTGCGCAATGTGCAGATATGAGTCTCCAAACTAGTGCCTGGCCCGCCCAGCTCACGCACCAACTCGGAACGAGCGCTCTCCAGCCATAGCCACTCAGTGGCCCAATGGCCCGCATCAACGAGGTATGGCGTGCCCCCACGCGCTTCTTCCCGAGCCTCGAGGGCTGGGTGATGGCGAAGGTCCGCGGTGACGTAGACATCTGCTCCGCTGGCGCGGACGGCGTCGAACATTCCATCGCCGGCCCCGCCGACAACGGCAACGCGAGTCACCAGCGCATCGGCCGGTCCGGACACGCGGATCCCGCCGGCTGCTCGCGGCAGGACTGCCTTCAGCCGCTGTGCGAAGTCCCTCAAGGTCAACGGCTGGGTCAGCGAGCCCACCCGCCCGTGCCCGATCCCCGTCTGTTGGTCGACCTCCAGGGGCATCACGTCCAGCAGGCCGCACGCGGCGGCAAGCGCGTCACACACGCCCGGTGACGCGGCATCGGCATTGGTGTGGGCGACAAAGAGGGCAATGTCGTTGACGATCAGGGCGGTGACCGACTCGCCCTTGGCGGTGGTCGTAGCCACGCTGTGCACCCCGCGCAACAACAACGGGTGATGGGTCAGCAGAAGGTCGGCGCCAGCCGCGCGTGCCTCGTCGATGACGGCAAGGGTTGGGTCAACAGCGAAGTACACCAACGAGACCGGCTGATCCAGGTCACCGGTCACCAGCCCGACCTGATCCCAGGACGACGCGGTGCCAGCCGGATACAACCGCTCGAGCGCTGCCACGACCTCGCGCAGCGGAACTGGAGTCATCACCATTGGCTAACCGTAAAGCCACGCCATATGGCGGCCCCGGCCGGGAGCACACACCGGCCAGGACCTGGACTGAGCTGCCTCCACGGAGGCACCCCGCCTTGCGGACATCATCTGCCGCGGAAGGTAAGGGTTCGGTATCGCCATGGAACACGTCACATCTGCTGCCCATTCGTAAAGGGCAAGTGACCCCAGTTACGTACGTGGGCCCGGCCGGGCTCGAACCGACGACAGCCGCGGTGTAAACGCGGTGCTCTACCAACTGAGCTACAGGCCCCACAATCCACACCGCTCGCGCGGCTCAGCCCACCGCAGTACT
>JBBRWQ010000114.1:0-8949 GCA_038249115.1 Actinomycetales bacterium | reverse complement strand
CCGAGGAAGAGGCCATGGCCATGATCGTTCGCGGGTTCATCGAGCCGATTGCACGCGAGCTGCCGATGGAGTACGCCCTTGAGCTCAACCGACTGATCGAGCTTCAGATGGAAGGAGCGGTCGGTTAATGACCGTCACGCAAAAGACTGCCCCCCAGCAAGCCGTGCCCCAGCGACCCCTACATGTCCCTGAAAGTGGCCTACGAGTTGCCCTAGCGGGTTAACCGGGAAGTGCGTCACTGTGGCCAACTAGACCGCCAGGTCGCGCCCCGCAGCCCTGTGCTAGTGCCTTAGCGCTGCGGGGTCACCCGGCGCAGCAGGAGATACAACTCGCACCCGAGGCACAGGCCGAAGGCAGCGTTGAGGAACGCAGCCACGAGGGCCACAGCGGCGGTGATCGGGACGGCGGACTGGGCGCCGAGCGCGGCGATAACGAGCCCGGCGCCGACCACGAGCAGGCCGATGAGTTGGGCGAAGCGGGGCGGGCGTGGGTCCTCAAGTTGGGTCGGCGGGCCGAGCCGGGGGCGGATCCACGCTTTGTATGCCAGGCCCTGCAGCGTGCGGTGGACGCCGAGGGTGACGCCGAGGAGGAAGAGTAGCGCGATGACGGTCAGCAGCGCGGTAGCGGCCGGACCGGTGCCGAGCAGCAGCACGCTGACAAGCAGCACCGACGTCACGGCGGCGCCGAACCGCGGTCCGCGCGGGTCGATGCCTGTCGGGAGCGCGGGCGCGGGCGCTGGGTGGGTGGTGGTATGGGGGGTGGGGGAGTCAGGCATGGGCGACCCTGGTGGTGAGGTGGGCGAGCTGTCCCAAGGCGGCCAGTGCGCGTTCTGGGGTGAGGGCCCCGGAGGTGCGTGAGTGGACCTTGCCGTCGGCGTCCAGCAGAAGCACGGTTGGGGTGCGGAAGATGGAGAACCGCCGGACGAGGTCCATGTGGTCCTCGGAAGGGAGGTCGACGTGGACCACGCCTGGTTCGGTCTGGGTGAGGGAGGTCAGGATCCGGCGGACCTGTGGGCACGACGCACACGTCTGGGCGGAGAACTGCACGAACGTCGCCCGGGCGCCGAGCGCGCTGCCCAGATCGGCATCGGTCAGTGTGGCGGTGTCGGTCACATGGTGACCCTGCGCAGTCCGGTCGTGCCCGTGGTGGGAGTGCACCGGCCGGAAGCGCGCAGCGCGGCGGCGGGCGGCCCACCAGGCTGAGCTCGTGGCTGCGAGCAGGAGCACGACGAGGCCGGCCCGACCGGCGAGCCCCGTCCCTGCGTTGGAGATGGCGGGCGGGAGCGCGACAGTGAGAGTGAGCGCCTTGGTTACGACGAGCGTGGTCACGTCGATCTCCGTCCGGTCGGTTTGGCGCAGTTACAATATTCGATAATCAATCGTTATTGGTCAAATAACGCAGCATTATTTCTCAGATGCTGGATTCGGCCTCCAGGAGATCCGAACGTTCCGGGATTCGGCATGAGTATCCAGCCCATGCGGGGGTTTCGCGCGGATGTGCCTGGCAAGGGCCTCAGCGGCAACGAACGGGTGGCCTCTGGCAAGCAAAACGTCGGTAGCGTCGGCGACCTGACGTCGACACGCGCGGACTGGGTACGGCTGCCCCTTCTGCAGCGAGACCGTGACGGAGCCTGACTGTCCGCCCTGCAATGTCGGTGAGGCCATCTTGTCGACCCCCGGACCCTCGATGGTCAGGTTGTGCCTTCAAGTTTCGGCAACTGCGATCGACTTTTGAGCACAAAACTCAACTCTGGAAGATGGCCAAACGGGCATGGGGCGGGTTCGAGTCCCGCCCTCGGCACAAGTCGCTGACCCGAGCTATGGCAGTCGCCGGCCGGCGAGCAGGACGCGTACACCTTGACGCCACGCGTCGGTCATACGGTCAGCTTCCACCGCCGGGACACGGTGTAGGCGATGGCCAAATACCACAGCGAGGCTGTCGCGAGCACGACATACGACCGGCCGTCCGTGGGCAGGACGATCGCACCGATCACCGTCGCAGCGACGAACACAGCGTTGAAGAGGACGTCGTACAGCGAGAAGACTCGCCCTCGGTAGAGGTCGCCGACCACCCGCTGGATGGTGGTGTCGACACAGATCTTCACCCCCTGGGTGGTGAGGGCCAGCCCACAGGCCGAGACGGCGATGGCCCAGCGGGTGAAGAGCGCGGCAGGGAAGACAATCAGCACCGCGGCGAGGACGCTCAGCGCTGTGACGTAGGCGGGTATGCCGAACCGCGCAGCCATCGACGGTGTGATGAGGGCGGCGGTGGCGTATCCCGCTGCTGCTGCGCCGACTACGATCCCGAGCCCAGCGAGCCCGGAACCGGCGGAGGCCTGCCCGAAGTGGTTACGGAACAGCAGGACCGTTGCGACGACCATCACGCCGTAGGACAGCTGACCTGCGCCGACCACGCCGAGGGCAAGCCGTCCCAGCGGAGGTAGGTGCCGTGCTGCGTCTGCAAGACCGCGGACGACGTTGCCGAGGGCCTCTCGTGCAGCGCTCTCGATGCCCTCGAGGTCCGGTCCGAGGTTCGGTAGCCGCGCGGCGAGCAGGGCGGACAGGAGGTAGGACACGGCGCCGACGACGAGGACGATGCCGTCGCTGTGCCAGAGCGCGTGGACCGCACCTCCGAACGCGATGCCGCAGAGGTAGGCGAGAGTGCCGCATGTGGGCGACACGGCGTTCGCGGTGACGAGGAGCTCGCGGCTGACGACGTGAGGCAGGCTCGCCGAGAGCCCTGCAAGGAGAAACCGGTTCACTGAGAAGGCGGAGAGGACGAGCAGGTAGAAGACCAGACTGATGTCGTCACGGAACACGAGAAGGGCGACGCCAAGAAGAAGAACCACACGAACAACGTTGCTGGTGATGAGGATCCGGCGTCGTGACCACCGGTCGAGAAAGACTCCGACGAAGGGCCCTAGGATCGTGAAGGGCAACAGGATCGTGGCAAAGGCCGCGGCCATCGCGCCGGGGGTGGCGGCTCGCTCGGGGGAGAAGAGGACGGTGGATGCGAGAGCCACCTGGAAGATGCCGTCCGAGCCCTGGGACATCAGCCTGACCGCAAACAGCCGCCGGAAACCTGCGAACCGGGATAGTGCGGTGAGATCCCGGAGGAAGGTCATCGGCGCAGCCTAGCCAGTCGATGTTCGTCCGGGCACGGGCCGCGCGCCGCCTCGGCTGGGACCGCTCGACTCGCCAGGGAAGGGCGAACTTTTGGGTGGGGACCTAATCCTCTGGTCCGGGCGCCGAAATGGTGATTATCCTTGGGACGTAAGGAAAACGAAACGCGGCCCCTTAAGAATGAGCACCCGCGAGAACTGACCAGCGACAAGGAGGCGTCAGATGACAAGGGTCTTTCTCACGGCGGCCGATCGCTGCGACCGGTGCGGCCTCCAGGCCTATGTCCTGGTCAGTGTGCCCGTCCCGGGTAGCGGGGACCACGAGCTGCTCTTCTGTGCTCACGACTTCCGAGAGCACGAACGCCAGCTCCGGTTCTCCGGTGCGCGAGTACTGCTGGACCAGCGCAGACAGCTACAGAAGCAGGAAAGCCACATCTGACGTTCGACCGGTGCCAACGGCCCTCGGCGACAGGAACCCACGGCGGCTGCACCTGGCCGCGGAGGGTGGTTCAGTAGGCTGACCTGCGTGACCGACCACGCCCACCCCTTGCCGAGCGCGCCCGCCAACGCTGGTGACAGCGCTCAAGACAGCCCCGACAACGACGCGAACAGCTCGATTGATGGCCCTGACTCAGGCCCTGACGTGAGCGCGACGGTCAGCATCCGCATCCTGGTGGCCGAGGACGAGGCGCTGATTCGCCTGGACCTCGCCGAGATGCTCACCGAGGCCGGTTATGACGTGGTGGCCCAGGCCAGCAACGGGGAGCAGGCCGTCGATCTCACCCGTGCGCTCAGGCCGGACCTCGTGATCATGGACGTCAAGATGCCGGTGCTCGATGGCATCAGCGCGGCCGAGCAGATCAACAAGGAGCGGATCGCGCCGGTGGTGATGCTCACGGCGTTCAGCCAGAAGGAGCTCGTCGAGCGCGCGCGTGACGCGGGCGTCATGGCCTACATCGTCAAGCCGTTCAGCGCCTCGGACCTCGCCCCGGCGATCGACATCGCTCGTTCCCGCTGGGTCGAGCTGTACGCCCTGGAGGCCGAGATCGCGGACATGGGGGAGCGATTAGAAACCCGCAAGTCCGTGGACCGGGCCAAGGGTGTGCTGATGGTTCAGCTCAAGATCAGCGAGGCCGAGGCCTTCCGCTGGATCCAGAAGGCCGCAATGGACCGTCGACTGGGGATGCGTGAGGTCGCAGCCGCAGTCATCTCAGGTATGACGGATGGCTCGGACGGCCGCTAACGCAGGAACACCACGAGCTGGGTGAGCAGCGGCGCCACGAGCAGCGCCGGCAGCAGGTCACCCACAGGGATCTCACGAATCCGTAGCAACCGGAAGGCGATTCCAACCAGCAGGAGTCCTCCGGTAGCTGTCAGTGCGGCGATGTGGGCGTCCGGCATCAGTGAGCCCATCACCACTCCGAGCAACGTCAGCAAGCCCTGTATGACGGCCACTGACACTGCCGACAGCAAGACGCCGATGCCGAACGACGAGGCGAAGGCCACGGAGGCGAACCCGTCGAGGACCGACTTGAGCGTCAGCTGGTCGATGCCGTTGCCAAGCCCGTCGGACAACGAGCCGAGGATCGTGAGCGGGCCGACACAGAACAGCAGTGACGCGCTGAGCCAGCCCTCGATGAAGCGTTCGCGGGCCTCGTGGTTCTGACCTGTCTCCTGGGCCCCCACGAGCTTCGGGCGGCGCGCAAGCCGGGTCTGGACGGCGCCGGCCAGACTCTCCAGGCGGCCTTCGATCCGCATCAGCGAACCGGCGATGCCGCCGATCAGCAGGCTGCCGAGAACGATGAGAACCGGGGCGCCCGTGCCGACTGCGGTTGTCAAGGATGCGTCGGTCACCTTGGCCGCCGACAGACCGGCCATCAGCAGGACCGTGAGCCCCAGACAGTCGGTGACAACGGACCGGGTGCGGTCGGAGAGCCGGTGACCCACCGCCATACCCAGCAGGGACCCGACGACGATCGTGCTCACGTTGATGACTGTCCCCAGGCCGGGGAAGGCGCCTTCCATGCGCGTCACTGTAGGGGGGTGCCACTGCAGTTCGCGCAGGGCCGCGCTCAGCGGCTCATCCTTTTGAATGAGTTCCCGGCCCCGTTTGGCGCATTGTGACTGAGAGCACTTACGCTGTTCTGGTCACATTTCCTGTTGCGATCTGTATTCTTCGTTATCAGACTGTGACCGCGGTCGGGGGTCCGTGTCGCTGATGATGCCTTCGATGGAGGAGAACGTGTCCCGTCCGCTGTTCGTCGTTCGCCGGGTGACCCCTGAGCTCGAACCCGACTTCACTGCCCTTTGGACCGCCGCATGCGTTGAGAACTGTGCGGCCTCGGCGGCCCGCGCTGCGTCCGAGGAGCGGGTTGCTCTGGCTTTTGCCCGAGATGACTTACGTGCCTATCTCGCCTTCACGGACGGCCGGCCGGTCGGGTACATCTTGCTGACCTGCAGCCCCCTGTCGTTTCTGACCGACTCGCAGCGGGTCTCCATCGAGCAGATCTTCGTTGTCCCGGAAGCTCGTCGTGGGGGTGCTGCCCGGGTGCTGCTCAACGCTGCGGCCACCTACGCCGACCGGCTGGGTGCGGACCAGATCGCTGGCTTGGTCCCGGTCCAGGGACGCGAGGCAAACCGATTCTTTGCCCGGCTGGGATTCTCGTCTGACGTCGTGCGACGCGTGACCAGCACGGCTGCGCTTCACCGCAAGCTGGCCACCGGCGATGAGTCGCACCCGGCGCTCGACCGGCTGTTGCAGCACCGGCGCTCGCTCCGGGCACGAGCAACTCGTTCGGCCGACCTCATCCACCGCTGACCGCTCACCGCTGAGCTCTGGCTCAGGCGCCTGGCGGCTTGGGCCGGATCAGGCAGGTGATCCGTGAGGTGCACACCCGGTTGTCGTTGTCATCGGTGATCACGATCTCGTAGGTAGCGAGGGTTTTGCCCAGCGACAGGGCCGTCGCGACGCCGGTCACGAACCCGTCGCGGGTGGCGCGGTGATGAGTGGCGTTGATGTCCACCCCGACGGCGATCCGCCCCTCGCCGGCATGGAGCACGGCAGCGATCGACCCCAGGGTTTCCGCGAGCACCACGCTCGCGCCTCCGTGTAACAGCCCGTACGGCTGGGTGTTTCCGGCGACGGGCATCCGGCCGACGACCCGCTCCGGGCTCGCCTCGAGGAACTCGATCCCCATTCTTTCCCCGAGTGTGCCGCCGTTCATGGCGTTCAGTGCGTTGAGAACCTGCTCGTGCTTGTCGTCCATCACCCTGCCCATCGCTGCGGTGGCCGACCCGGTGTCGACCAGTTCTGTGTCGGCCAACTCTGTATCGGTCCGTGGCCCTAGGCTGCCATGCGTGAGCCGACTCTTGCTTCTCGACGGTCATTCGTTGGCTTATCGAGCGTTCTTCGCGCTGCCGGTCGCCAACTTCTCCACCAGCACAGGTCAGCCGACCAATGCCGTCTACGGCTTCACCTCGATGCTGATCAACGTTCTGCGCGACGAGGTGCCGACCCACATCGCGGTGGCGTTCGACGTCAGCCGGCAGACCTTCCGGATGGCCGAGTACTCCGAGTACAAGGCCGGTCGATCGGCGACGCCTGACGAGTTCAAGGGTCAGGTCTCCCTTCTGCATGAGGTGCTGGACGCGCTGCGGATCACCCATGTCGAGGTCGACGGTTTCGAGGCCGACGACCTGCTCGCGACCCTGACCACGATGGCCATCGAGCAGGCCGGCATCGACGAGGTGCTCATCTGCTCGGGTGACCGAGACACGTTCCAGCTGGTCACTGACAAGGTGACCGTTCTCTATCCGGTCAAGGGCGTCTCCGAGCTGGCCCGCATGACCCCGGCCACCGTTGAGAAGAAGTACGGCGTCCCGCCCGAGCGTTACAGCGATCTCGCAGCGCTGGTCGGAGAGTCATCCGACAACCTGCCTGGTGTCCCCGGAGTGGGTCCCAAGACCGCGGCCAAATGGATCCAGCAGTATGGCGACCTCACCGGTGTGGTCGCCCACATCGCCGACATCCCGGGCAAGGTGGGTGAGTCGGTGCGCGACAACCTTGATCTCGTCCTGCGAAACCGCCGGCTCAACCAGCTCATCCACGACGTCACCCTCGACGTCGCTGTCGACGATCTTGAACGTCGGACCTGGGACCGCGAAGAGGTGCACCAGGTATTCGACGGCTTGGAGTTCCGGGTCCTGCGCGACCGGCTCTTCGCGACACTCGAAGCCGTTGAGGTTGAAGCAGACTCGGGCTTCGACCTCGACGGCTCAGCGCTGTCATCAGCTCAGGTTCCGGCCTGGCTGGACGAGCACACCCCGCCGGGGGCCCGGGTCGGCGTCCACGTCGACGGCACCTGGGCCCGGGGGACCGGTGACGCCCACGCGCTCGCGATAGCGGCGGGGACGGGCGTGGCGGCATACATCGACCTGATTGCTCCCGACCCCACGGCCGAGGCCGCGCTCGCCACCTGGCTGGGCGACCCGGCACGGACCAAGGCTCTGCATGACGCCAAGGGGCCGATGCAGGCGCTCGCCGCGCGTGGGCTGACCCTCGCCGGGCTGAGTAGCGACACCGCGTTGGCGGCCTATCTCGTGCGGCCCGACCAGCGTTCGTATGACCTGGCCGATCTGGTGCTGCGCAACCTCACCCGCGAGCTTCGCAACGACACCGAGGCCGGCGGGCAGGGTCTGCTCGACTTCAGCGCCGACGGCGAGGCGGAGGCGCAGGCGGCAATGGTGCGCGCGCGGGCGATCCTCGACCTGGCCGTGGCACTCGACAGCCAGCTCGAACAAACCGGTGGCGCGACGCTGCTCACGCAGATCGAGCTTCCGCTGGTCGATGTGCTGGCGCGCATGGAACGTGTCGGCATCGCTGCGGACGTTGCTGCCATGGAGGAGCTCGAGGCCGACTTCGCGGCCAAAGTGCGCGAGGCGCAAGGCGACGCGTATGACGCGATCGGGGGCGAGCAGATCAACCTCGGTTCACCGAAACAGCTGCAGGTGGTGCTGTTCGACACCCTGGGCATGCCCAAGACCAAGAAGACCAAGACCGGCTACACGACAGATGCCGATGCCCTGACCGATCTGTACGCCAGGACCGAGCACCCCTTCCTCGAAGCGCTGCTGCGCCACCGTGACGCCTCACGCCTTCGGGTGACCGTCGAGGGCCTGCTCAAGTCAGTGGCGGACGACGGGCGGATCCACACGACCTACCAGCAGACGATCGCCGCCACCGGACGCTTGTCATCGACCGACCCGAACCTGCAGAACATCCCGATTCGCACTGAGGAGGGTCGGCGCATTCGCGAGGTTTTCGTTGTGGGGCAAGGGTTCGAGTCGCTGATGTCGGCCGACTACAGCCAGATCGAGATGCGGATCATGGCGCACCTGTCCGGTGACGAGGGGCTGATCCAGGCGTTCAGGTCGGGGGAGGACCTGCACCGGTTCGTCGGCTCCAAGGTGTTCGGAGTCGCGCCGGAGGACGTCACGTCAGCCATGCGTTCCAAGATCAAGGCGATGTCCTACGGCCTGGCCTACGGTCTCTCTGCGTTCGGGCTCTCCAAACAGCTGCTGATTCCCACCGGCGAGGCCGCGACCTTGATGGAGGGCTACTTCACCAGGTTCGGAGGCGTTCGCGACTACCTTCACGACGTCGTCGACCAGGCGCGGGGGACCGGCTACACCGAGACGATGCTGGGCCGTCGGCGCTATCTCCCGGACCTGACCTCGGACAACCGGCAGCGGCGCGAGGCGGCCGAGCGGATGGCGCTGAACGCCCCGATCCAGGGTTCGGCCGCCGACATCATCAAGCTGGCGATGCT
>JBBRWQ010000113.1:0-9248 GCA_038249115.1 Actinomycetales bacterium | reverse complement strand
TGGCGCTCGGTGACCCGACCGTCTCAGCGTGCCGGGTCATTCGGTGCCTAACTGAGCCCGCTCAAGCTCGGGCAGTCCGACCACCTACGGCAGTCCGAGGCGGTCTGACCCTCACACGCCGCCGACAAGAACCGAACACCAGCAACCGAATCCGACCGGAGCCCCATCGTTGACCACCTTCAGAGAAGGCGTTGCAACGACCGATAGAACCTCGCGCGGCGTTAACGGGGGGCGTCTGGTCCGAGGCGTCAGCCGTGAGCTGACGGGCGCACACACGTTGCTTCAGGCGTGTCCGAGTCGGGCCCAGAACAGCTGGTCAGCGCCGTTCGATGCTTTGGCCAGGTTCGTCAGGGAGCATCCAGTCCCGGTCCTGACGATCGCCGTTCGTGGCAACAGATTGGCAACACCAGAGCCGAAAGCGGTCCGATCGAGCCATCATCGCCCCATCACGAGAAGCGCGTTTGACCTGCGGTTTCATCGACTTCCAGCTACTGCCGATCGTCGTCTGAGGGCTCTCCGGAGGCGGAAGCGCAGGTTCGAATCCTGCCGGGGGCGCCACCTGATGTCTCAAGACATCGCAAGACCTCAGAAGACAATCTCGCGCAGGTCAGCGCTGGCTGGAGTCCGTCACCTCGCCCACCAGCTCCTCGAGCACGTCCTCCAGGAACACCACACCGGTCACTGCGCCTTCTGGGTTCACGACCCGGGCGAGGTGGGCTCCAGTGCGCTGCATCGTGGCCAACACGTCCTCGACCTCGTCAGCGGACTGCACTGTGGCCAGACGCCGTACCCGCTTGAGTGGCACCGGCTCGCTGTGCTGGACGTCATCGGCATACAGGATGTCCTTGAGGTGCAGGTAGCCTGCGACCTCGCCGGCTGCATCGGTGATCGCAAAACGCGAGAACCCTCGTTTGGCCACCAGCCGCTCGACGTCGTCCGGAGTGGCGCCCAAGGGAAGGGTGACCAGCTCGCTGAGCGGCACCGCCACGTCGGCGGCCACCCTGTCGCTGAACTCCAGCACGCGCCTCGCCATGCCGTGTCGGTCGGACTCGATCAAGCCCTCGCGATGGCTTTCCGCGACGATGAACTGGACCTCTATGGCGGTGAAGGCCGACGTCAGCTCATCCTTGGGCTCGATGCCCAGCCCCCGGACCATCGCCTTGGCCAGGCCTTCCATCAGCCGGATCACCGGACGAAGCACCCTGGTAATGAACAGCAACGAGGGTGCCAGCACCAGGGCCGCCTTTTCGGGGCCGGCGATGGCCAGATTCTTGGGCACCATCTCGCCGACGACGACATGCAGATACACGACGACCAACAATGCCAGTGCAAATGAGACCGGGCGGCCCCATGCGTCTGAGAGGCCGAGGGCGCTGAGCGGGGGGGCGATCATCTCGTGCAGTGCCTCCTCGGCGACGGCTCCCAGGCCCACCGAGCTGATCGTGATCCCCAGCTGAGCAGTGGCGAGCAAGGACGCCACCTGCTCGAGCGCCTTGAGGCTGACCTCGGCGCGTTTGCTCCCGGCGGCAGCCATCGGCTCGAGTCGCGAGCGCCTGGCGGTCATCACGGCGAACTCTGCCCCGACAAAGAATGCGTTGGCCAGCAACAGGAACAGGGATAGCCACAGGGCGACAGAGTGGGTCACGCTGACTCACCGCCGTTCGACGGATCGGTCCGCAGGACCTCGGCGCCCTCGACCTCGTCATCGATGGGGGTGAACCGTAGCCGGTCCACGCGACGGCCGTCCATGGCGTCGACGCGCATGGACCAGCCGGTCACAGACACCTCGTCACCGATGACAGGCACGCGCCCCAGGCAGGCCATGAGATAGCCGCCGACCGTTTCGTATGCAGGGCCGTCCGGAACCGGTGCGCCGAGCCGGTCGCGCACCTCGTCGGGTCTCCAGAGGCCGGGCACCGTCCAGGAGCCGTCAGTGCTGATCCGGCCTGTGGTGCGGGCACGATCGTGTTCGTCACTGACCTCGCCGACGATCTCCTCGATGACGTCCTCGAGAGTCACAACCCCCGACGTGCCGCCGTACTCGTCCACGACAACGGCCATCTGGTGACCGGCTCCGCGAAGCATCAGGAGCAGCGGGTCGAGCCGGATCGACTCGGGCACGACGAGTGCGTCCACCATCAGCGCGGATACGGGCACGTCGTCGCGGCGGTCGTGCGGAACAGCGATCGCACGCTTGACGTGGACCAGTCCGTCAACGTCGTCCCAGTCCTCGCCGATGACGGGAAACCGGGAGTGGCCGGTCTCGCGAGCCAGCCTCAGGACATCCCCCGACGAGGCGGTTCGTTCGATCGCCGTCCCGTGAACACGCGGCGTCATGACGTCGGCGGCAGTGCGATCGCCGAAGTCCAGCGAACGGGCGACCAGCCGCGCAGTGCCTTGGTGGAGAGTCCCGACGTCAGCCGATCGACGGACCAGCGAGGCGAGCTCCTGGGGGGTTCGTGCACCCGACAGCTCTTCCTGCGGGGTGATGCCGAAAGCCTTGAGCACCAGGTTCGCTGAGCCGTTGAGCACGATGATGAGGGGCTTGGTGGCCACCGAGAAGATGCGCACCGGCAGGGCGACGACCTTGGCTGTCCGAAGAGGCGCCGAGATGCCGAGGAACTGCGGCAGCAGCTCACCGAAGGCCATTGAGAAGAGGGTCGCCAGGAGCAGGGCCACGGTCGTCGCCGAGGGCTCGACCGCCGACGCAGGGATACCCACCGCGCTCAGTGGGGTGCGCAGCAACTTGCCGACTGAGGGCTGCGCCAGATAGCCGACGACCAGCGTGGTCACGGTGATGCCGACCTGCGAGGCGGACAGCTGGGTCGAGAGATGGGCCAGGGATGCGAGGACCGGCTTGGCTGCGACGTCCCCCTGCTCGATGGCTTTCTGGACTGTCGGCTTGTCCAACGCCACCAACGCGAACTCCGCGGCGACAAAGACGGCAGTCCCGATGGTCAACCCGACGCCGGCAAGGACCAGCAACCACTCCGTCATAGTGCTCACCATCCTAAGGCTGAGAGATCGCTGAGACTGGCTCACCTCGCTCGTGCCCTCGGGAGCGGTTGGTGATTGGGTGTGAACATGAAAACGCCCGGGAGACCACATGACTGATCCTGCGCAGCATGGGACAAGGATCGAGGTGCGCAACCTGACCAAGAAGTTCGGCAGTCTCACCGCGGTCGACGACCTCAGCTTCTCCGTCGAGCCGGGCCGGATCACCGGCTTCCTGGGGCCGAACGGAGCCGGAAAGACCACCACTTTGCGGATGTTGTTGGGGCTGGTCCGGCCGACCAACGGCATCGCCACGATCGGGGGCGAGCCCTACAGCGAGATCAGCAACCCTCAGCGAGTCGTCGGATCGGCGCTGGAGGCCACCAACTTCCACCCGGGCCGTTCAGGGCGTAACCACCTTCGGGTCCTGGCCGACACTGCCGGCGTGGACACCAGGCGGGTCGACGAGATGCTCGAACTGGTGGGCATCCCGGCAGCGGCACGCCAACGGGCCGGCGGCTACTCCATGGGCATGCGCCAACGCCTGGCTCTGGCGGCGGCAATGCTCGGCGACCCGCAGGTCCTCCTGCTCGACGAACCCGCCAACGGCCTCGACCCTGAAGGCATTCGGTGGCTGCGGATGTTCTTGCGCCACCTGAGCAGCCAGGGCAAGACGATCCTGATCTCGAGCCACATGCTCGCCGAGGTCGAGCAGACAGTCGACGACGTCGTCATCATCGCCAACGGACGGCTCATCCAGCAGGGGTCGGTCGCGGATCTGCACGGCGAGAAGCGCTCCATCGTTCGCACCACCAGTGCACCGGCGCTGGTCAGCGCCCTGATCGCCGCCGGCGTCCAGGCCACGGCCACCGATGAGACGATGCTCGCGGCAATGGGCGACGACCTGGCCCGCGTGGGCGACATCGCCCTGGCCGCCGGTCTGCCGATCCATGAGCTGCGGGCGAACCAGACCGACCTGGAGGCTCTGTTCTTCGAGCTGACCGAGAGCCCGGAGAACCGCAACCGCAACCTGGCAGGTAGTGCCGGAACTGCTGCTTTGCCTGGCGAAGACGCCCCCGCGACCACACCGGTCGCCCCGTACAAAGGAGCAACACCGTGATGGCGGGCGCAGTCAGGGCAGAGTTCCGCAAGTTCTTCAGCACCCGGATGTGGTGGGGCATGGCCATAGGGGTATTCCTGGCCGGCGCGCTGTTTGCCCTTCTGTTCGCCCTGGTGGTGGCCGGCTCGTCACCGCAAGGGGGACCCGGCGAGGGCGGCCCACCGCTGCCCGGTCTTGACAACACCACGATGGTCTCGACGGTCTACACCGCGGGGCTGAGCCTTGCCTACCTGCTCACCCTGGTTGTCGGTGTCATGTCGATCGGCTCGGAGTACCGCCACAAGACGATCACGAGCACCTTCTTGTCCACGCCGAAGCGGATCCGTGTCATGGTCGCCAAGGTGACCTCGTTGCTCGGCATCGGCGCCTTCTACGGCGTGGTGTTCCTCGTCGGCTCCGTGGGCGTCGGCGGGGCGACCATCGCCATCAAGGGCTTCTCGCCATTCCCTGAGGCTGGTCCAATCGCACGTGCCCTCGCGCTGAGCCTGCTGGTCCTCGGACTCTGGTCGCTGCTCGGACTCGGCGCCGGCATCCTGATCCCCAACCAGGTCGCCGCGATCCTGATCGCCGTCGGCGCGGCCTGGATCGTGGAGCCACTCGCGGGCTTCCTGTTGAGCCTCGTCAGCTGGGGACAGTCCGTCGTCCCTTATATGCCGAGTCAGGCGACCTCGGCGATGGTCGGACAGGTCAACACCAGCTCGACCACCGAGCTCTTGTCGTGGTGGGCCGGCGCGCTGGTACTGGTGGCCTACGCAGCGGTCCTGGCCGGAATCGGCTCCTACCTGACCGTCCGCCGCGACGTGACCTGATACCGGTCACGTCCAGATAGCGGCGAACACAGACGTGGTCCCGAGCCCGCCATAGGCTGGGGGCCACGTTTGTGTCCCGACATCGTCGACGCTACGAAAGAGGCGTATTCGCCGTGCCTGCTCAGCCACCCCGGAACAACCCCATGTCGGTCTTCGGGCCGAACGAGTGGCTCGTGGACGAGCTCTACCAGCAGTTTCTGTTGGACAAGAACTCCGTGGACGAGGCGTGGTGGGAGTTCTTCGCCGACTACCGGCCGACGGACTCTTCGACAGGCAGCACCGGCCCCGAAGCGCCGATCTCGCCTTCGCCTGAAACACCGGCCTCCCCCTCGCCTTCGCCTTCGCCTGAAACACCGGCCCCCCCCTCGCCTTCGCCTGAGGCACCCGAGCCCACCCCCTCGCCTGCCCCCACGACCACTGCCGCGGCCACGCCCGCCCTCTCGGCGCCCCAGGTCGAGCAGCCCACACCGCGCGACGTCCCCGCGGTCACCCCCACGGGCCCGGCCAGCGAGGGCACGAGCACACCGTTGCGGGGGGCCGCCGCCCGCACCGTGGTCAATATGGAGTCGAGCCTGGGCGTGCCGACCGCAACCAGCGTGCGCACTATCCCTGCCAAGCTCCTCATCGACAACCGGGTCATCATCAACCACCACCTCGCGCGAAGTCGTGGCGGCAAGGTCAGCTTCACCCACCTGATCGGATACGCGATCGTCAAGGCCGTGGCCCTGATGCCGCAGATGAACACCGGATTCGGCGAGCAGGGCGGCAAACCGGTGCTGGTCACGCCCGCGCACGTCAACCTCGGCCTGGCTATCGACACAGCCAAGCCGGACGGCACCCGGGCGCTGCTCGTGCCCTGCATCAAGTCGACAGAGGCGATGGACTTCACTCACTTCTTGACGGCATACGAGGACATCGTCCGCAAGGCACGCAACAACAAGCTCACTGTCGAGGACTTCCAGGGCACCACGCTGAGCCTGACCAACCCCGGCACGATCGGGACCGTCCACTCCGTGCCTCGCCTGATGTCCGGTCAGGGCGCCATCATCGGTGTCGGCGCGCTGGAGTACCCCGCCGAATGGCAGGGCGCGAGCCAGGAGACGTTGAACCGCAACGCAGTCAGCAAGATCATCACGATCACCTCGACCTATGACCACCGGATCATCCAGGGCGCGCAGTCCGGTGAGTTCCTGAAGATCCTGCACCAGCTGCTGCTCGGCGAGAGCGGCTTCTACGACGAGATCTTCGAGGCGCTCCGCATCCCCTACGAGCCGGTCCGCTGGATCCAGGACATCTCGGTGAGCCACGACTCCGACGTCAACAAGACGGCCCGCGTACAGGGGCTCATCCACGCCTACCGCGTGCGTGGCCACATCATGGCCGACACCGACCCGCTGGAGTACCGCCAACGCCGTCACCCCGACCTCGACCTCACCACGCACGACCTGACCCTGTGGGACCTCGATCGCGACTTCGCCACCGGTGGCTTCGGCGGGCAGCCGATGCTCAGCCTGCGAGCGATTCTCGGGATTCTGCGCGACTCCTACTGCCGCACCGTCGGCGTGGAGTACATGCACATCCAGGACCCGGACCAGCGCCAGTGGATCCAGGACAAGATCGAGCGGCCGTACGCCAAGACCTCCGCCGATGACCAGCTCCGGATCCTGAGGCGGCTCAATGCTGCTGAGGCGTTCGAGACGTTCCTGCAGACCAAGTTCGTCGGACAGAAGCGGTTCAGTCTCGAGGGCGGCGAGTCCGTGATCGCACTGCTCGACCGTCTCCTGTGCCGCGCCGCCGGCGACGACATGGACGAGGTCTGCATCGGTATGCCGCACCGTGGCCGGCTCAACGTGCTCGCCAACATCGCAGGCAAGTCATACGGGCAGATCTTCCGTGAGTTCGAAGGCACTCAGGACCCCAAGTCGGTCCAGGGATCGGGTGACGTGAAGTACCACCTCGGCACCGAGGGCGAGTTCACCTCAGAGGACGGCACCAGCACCAAGGTCTATCTGGCCGCCAACCCCTCGCACCTCGAGGCGGTCAACCCGGTTCTGGAGGGCATCGTGCGGGCCAAGCAGGACCGGCTCGACCTGGCCGGCACGGCATTCACCGTCCTGCCGGTGCTGCTGCATGGCGACGCCGCATTCGCGGGTCAAGGTGTGGTGGCCGAGACGCTCAACCTCTCGCAGCTGCGCGGCTATCGCACCGGCGGCACGATCCATGTCGTCATCAACAACCAGGTCGGCTTCACCACGTTGCCGTCATCGTCACGTTCCTCGGTCTACGCCACGGACGTGGCGCGGATGATCCAGGCGCCGATCTTCCACGTCAACGGCGACGACCCCGAGGCATGCGTGCGGGTCGCCGAGCTGGCCTACGAATTCCGCCAGGAGTTCACCAAGGACGTCGTCATCGACATGGTCTGCTACCGCCGTCGAGGTCACAACGAGGGTGACGACCCCTCCATGACCCAGCCGCTGATGTACAGCCTGATCGAGGCCAAGCGGTCGGTTCGCAAGCTCTACACCGAGTCCCTGATCGGTCGGGGCGACATCTCCATCGAAGAGGCCGGGGTGGCGCTGAGCGACTACCAGGCGCAACTCGAGCGAGTGTTCAACGAGACCAGGGAAGCCACCCGAGCCCACGATGACTCGACGCGCGACGCCCATGCCGGCGAGGTTCCCGGCACTGACACCGAGGGCCACGGCGGGCTCGAACGCCCCATGGCACAAGAGATAGACGAGCACACACCGCATCCGATCACCAGCACCGCGATCTCCGCGGAGAACCTGCATCAGATCGGCAACGCCTTCATCAGCAGTCCCGCGGGCTTTACCCTGCACCCCAAGCTGAAACAGCTGATGGACAAGCGCGCGGCCATGACCCGTGACGGCGGGATCGACTGGGCCATGGGCGAGCTGCTGGCCTTCGGCTCACTGCTCAAGGAGGGAGTGCCCGTGCGCCTCGCAGGTCAGGACTCACGTCGGGGCACGTTCGTGCAGCGTCACGCCGTCCTGATCGACAACGTGACTGCCGAGGAGTGGACTCCCTTGCTGTACCTCGGCGAGGACCAGGCCCGATTCTGGATCTACGACTCGATGCTGTCCGAGTTCGCGGCGATGGGCTTCGAGTACGGCTACTCCGTCGAGCGGCCGGATGCCCTCGTCCTGTGGGAGGCACAGTTCGGCGACTTCCTCAACGGCGCGCAGACCATCATCGACGAGTTCATCTCCTCGTCGGAGCAGAAGTGGGGACAGCGCTCGTCCGTCGTGCTTCTGCTCCCCCACGGCTACGAGGGTCAAGGCCCGGACCACTCCTCGGCCCGTATCGAGCGCTTCCTGCAGATGTGCGCGGAAGACAACATGACGGTGGCCTATCCTTCGACCCCCGCGTCGTACTTCCACCTGTTGCGCCGCCAGGCGTACGACCGGCCGCGTCGTCCCCTGATTGTGTTCACGCCAAAGTCGATGCTGCGCCTCAAGGCCTCAGCCTCGTCCGTCCAGGACTTCACCACGGGGACCTTCCAGACAGTGGTCCCCGACCACAAGGCCCCTGACGCGGGCGCAGTGACCCGGGTCCTCCTGGCCTCCGGCAAAGTCATCCACGACCTCGAGGCCGAACGCACCAAGCGCGGCGACAAGACGACGGCGATCCTGCGGGTCGAACAGCTGGCCCCGCTGCCAGCCGCCGAGATCGCTGCGGCCCTCGGTGCCTACCCGGGCGCCGACGTCATGTGGGTCCAGGACGAGCCGGCCAACCAGGGCGCCTGGCCGTTCATGGCGATGAACCTGCCTCAGGCACTTGCCGATCTGGGCGAGACGCGAGCTCTGATGGTGGCGTCACGTGCCCCCTCCGCCTCACCGGCCACCGGCTCGAGCAAGAAGCATGCGCTGCAGCAGGCCGAGCTGATCGCCAGGGCCTTCAACCACTAGCGTCGTCGACCTCCCCGCGCCCATATGCCGACCAGACGCGTTCATGCCGGTCGGGCACGTCTTCCGGCCAAACGGGGCGCCCGCACCCGACCACCCGCCATACCGGGCACGTCTTCGGGCCAAACGCGGCACCCGCACCCGACCACCGGCCGTACCGGGCACGTCTTCCGGCCAAACGCGGCAGATGGTCAGGCGGCCCGGCCCGGGAAGTGGCTACGCCAGTCATCACGAAGCCTGGTCGGCACGTTCTGGGCTCCTCGCGCCCTCATCGCGCCGGCGATCCGCTCGAGGGTTCGCTGCGGCTCCACATAGATGCCCTTGGACCGTATGACGATGATCCGCCACCCCTCGCCGTCCAGGCCCTCGCGCCGATCGATGTCGTGGTCCCATTGC
>JBBRWQ010000112.1:0-9267 GCA_038249115.1 Actinomycetales bacterium | reverse complement strand
ATCATGCCGGCCTCGGCGTGGTAGATGTTGTGGCAGTGGGTGGCCCACTGGCCAGGGTTGTCGGCGTCTAGGTCGACCTCGAGGGTCTGCATCGGCCGCACTATCGCGGTGTCCTTGCGGGCACCGCCGCGCACCAGGCCGTAGGTGTGGCCGTGCACGTGCATGGGGTGGAACATCATCGAGTGGTTGGCGAACCGTAGCCGGACTCGCTCGCCTGCGGAGATGTCCAAGGGTTCGGCGTCGGGGGAGGTCTTGCCGTTGAGCGTCCATCGGTACGGCGCCATGGTCCCGCCGAGTACGACATTGAGCACCCGGTCCGGACGTTTGGTTGCGAGTAGGACGTTCGGACTGCCGACGAGGTCGCTACTCAGCACCACACGGCGGTTGAGCTCCGGCACCTGAACATCTCCCTTCGGCGCACCGCCGCCAGAGGTCCGGACCACGGCGAGGCCCTGACCGCCCTTACCCTCGGCGGAAGCGACCAGCGGAAATGTTCCGTCAGCCAGGGTGACGGTCACGTCGTACCGCTCCCCCATGCCGATCATCAAAGCGTCGGTCGTGGTCTGCTCGACCGGGAACCCGTCACTGTGGGTGAGCGTGAGCTTGTGGCCACCAAGTGCGACCCGGAAAGCGGTGTCGGAGGCGGCATTGACGATGCGGATCCGTGCGCGTTGTCCGGGCTTGCCGGTCAGCACGTCCGGTGCACCTGCGGTGCGCCCGTTGATCAGGTAATGCGGGTAGTCGATGTCGCCAGCTCCGCCGAGGATGCCGGACTGCATGCCTTCCCCCATGCCCCCCATGTCCATTCCGTCCATGGAGTCGTCGCCCATGTCCATTCCGTCCATGTCTCCGGAGCTCGACGTCCCACCGGCCGATTGGAGCTCCGCCAAGATGGCGTCGGGAGTCCGTCCGGTGCCGTCGACCCAGTCGTCGAGAACGAGGACCCACTCCTGGTCGTAGTCTCCCGGCTCGTCGGGATCATCGACGATCAGAACGCCGTAAAGTCCGCGGTCGAGCTGGACTCCGGTGTGGGGATGGTAGAAGTAGGTCCCCGGGTCGGGCGCGGTGAACTCATAGGTGAACCGAGAACCCGCATTGATCGGCTTCTGGGTGATGCCGGGGACCCCGTCCATGTCGTTGCTCAAGGCGATGCCGTGCCAGTGGATGCTGGTATCGGTCTCGAGCGCGTTCGTCACATTTACCCGCAGCCGATCACCCGCCTTGGCGCGCAGCAACGGCCCGGGCACCGAGTCGCCGTACACCCAAGTCGGCACGACCAGACCGCCGAGCGAGACCGTTGCCTCGCGGGCTGTCAGGTCGGCCGTGACCACGTTCTGGCCGGGCGAACGGCGCCGATCCTCGGCCCGGCGGACGGCGTCGGACTCAGGGCCGACGAGCTCGCCCGCGGAGCCAGATGTTGCGGCGACCACCCCGAGTCCTCCGGCGGTGAGCACGCCGACGCTTGCCGCGCCCAAAAGAATGGTTCGCCGATCGATGTTCTGCACAGTTCATCCTTCAGTTCAGTCAAACGAGGGGCGGGGTCAGCGAGCCGTGCGGAGTTCATCTCGGCGTGCACGGTATTCCTCGCCTTCAATGTCGCCACGAGCGAACCGCTCGTCGAGAATCTGGAGCGGGTCGCGTTCACGCGGAACCTGGGGGGTTCGGTCCTCCCGGTCGCCCCGGAAGATTGCGACCACACCGAAGACCACTAAGGACCAGAACGCCAACATCGTCAGCGTCATCACAACCCAGCCACCCCAACCCATCCCATCGTTCCACCACATCATCGCGAGCCTCCCTTAGTAGATCTGTGCCACCACGATGACCGAGGGACCCGACACGAACGGTCGTGGTTCGATGAAGATTCATTGAAGAAGTCAGCTCCGGGTCAGTTGATGGCGACTTCAGGGACGCCTCGCTGGCATCATGGCGACATGTCAGCGTCAGTACCGATGGAACCGGGTGCGAACACCGAGCACGCTCTTCTGGCCGGATCCGCGTCGGGTCTACGCGCGATGGTCGTGGAAGACGAGCAGCCCTTGGCCGCAGTGCTAGGAAGCTATCTGGAGCGCGACGGATTTGAGGTGTCGGTTGTGCACGACGGGCTCTCAGCCGTCTCTGTCGCGCGGGAGGTCGACCCGGACCTGCTCGTGCTCGACCTGGGCCTGCCGGGCCTGGATGGGATCGAGGTGTGCCGACAAGTCCGGACCTTCTCCAATGCCTACGTCGTGATGCTGACGGCCCGCACCGACGAGGTCGACATGTTGATCGGGTTGTCCGTGGGCGCCGACGACTACATGACCAAGCCGTTCAGCCCGCGTGAGCTCTCCGCCCGGGTGCGAGCACTGCTTCGCCGACCACGGTCGAAACCGACACCCGAGCAGGACGAGGACCCCGCCCTACAGACGTTCGGACCGCTGACGGTCGATCCCCTCGGGCGGGAGGTGTGGCTGGACGGTCAGCCCATCGAGTTGACCCGCACGGAGTTCGATCTGTTGGCAACACTGGCGGGGCGACCCCGGATGGCCTTCAGTCGGCAACAACTCATCGACGCCGTCTGGGGCTCGACGTGGGTCGGCGACGAGCACCTCGTCGACGTTCACATCGGGCACCTGCGAGGGAAGCTGCGCGACGATGCCAGCAAGCCGCGCTTCGTGCGCACCGTCCGCGGTGTCGGGTATCGAATGGGCACCGGCGATGACCACTGAGGGTGGCCGGGAGCAAGCGCGCCCCGGCTTCGCCTCGCGACTCCTCATCGCCCAGGCGCTGGTTCTGGTGGCCGGGGCGACGACCTCGTGGATCGTCGCCGCCTCGGTCGGCCCCGGCATCTTTCAGGACCACCTGAAGCGGGCCGGGGTCGCGCACACGCCGTCCGAAACGTCCCACGTCGAAGATGCCTTCGCCTCGGCCATGTTCATCTCCGTGGTCGTCGCGGTACTCGTGTCCCTTCTCGTCGCTCTCGCGGTCACGTGGTTTTTGACTCGACGGCTGCAGCGCTCCATTGACGCCGTGGGGGACTCGGCGGGCCGGATCGCGGAGGGGGACTACCGGACCCGGGTCGCTCGTCCCGGTCTCGGAACCGAGTTCGACCGGCTCACCGAGACCATTAACCAACTGGCCGACCGCTTGGGCGCGGTCGAGCGTACTCGCCGCCGAATGCTGTCCGACCTGGCCCATGAGATGAGGACTCCCCTGGCCACGATCGACGCGCACGTGGAGGCCATCGAGGACGGGTTGCGCGACGCGGATCACGAAACCTTGACAGTCATCCGAACCAGCACCGACCGGCTCCTGCGTCTCGCACAAGACGTCGGCGCGGTCTCGCGGGCTGAAGAAGGCCAGCTTGCCATCGAGGTGAGACCAGTACTCGCCACCGACCTGGTGGCAACGGTGATCGCCGCAGCGCGAGCCAGCGCACTGGCCAAGGACGTCAGCCTCGTGGCACAGGTCGACCCCGATGTCGCACGAATCCTCGGAGACCCAGAAAGACTGGGCCAGGTTTTCGCAAATCTCTTAGACAACGCGATCCGTCACAGTCCGGCCGGCGGGGTGATCACTGTCAGTTGCCGACGCTCCGGGAACGATTGGGTCGAGTTCAGCGTCACCGACATCGGTGACGGCATCGCCGCCGAGCACATCAGGCACGTGTTCGACCGGTTCTATCGTGCCGATACGGCGCGAAACCGAGAGCAGGGCGGCAGCGGGATCGGGCTGACGATCACCCGGGCACTGGTTGAAGCCCAGGGCGGTCGCATCTCCGTCGCGAGCACGGTGGGGGTGGGAACGACGTTCATGATCCGCCTTCGCGCCGCGAACTAGAGGAAACGGTCAGGCGCGTTCGTAGTCACGGCCACCGCCATGGAGATCCCCCGCGAGGCTGTGCCGAACTGCTCTTGAAGCCCGCTTGACCGGGCTGGACCCAGCCTACTCTGACTGGTGTTCGACTTCAGCGAGCCGGCCTGGCCCGGCGCGGTAGGGCAGTCGGCGGGACCGATCCGCCCTGCACCGCACGGCCGAAGAGTCCGAGCCCCGCGCGTCGATGACGCCACCGCAGAATCGGCCACTAGCTGATATGGCGGTACCGGTTGTCAAGAGGGCGTGGTGAGACGCCGTCCCTGCTTGGCCATCAGGGACGGCGTCTCGGGTTTCCTCTGTGCCTGCGGTGAGCGGGTCTCGACACGCTGTCAATGCTGATATGCGCAGGTCTTCGCTGCTGGTTCGGTGCGTTCGGCCGGAGGGTTCATGCTGCTCTAGAAGCGAGCGTTTCCCGCTTGGTTGAGCGGGATTCTCATAGCTAGGGCGCTGGTTTCTCTGAAGCGCTGCTACCGCGGGCCAGAGGAGATGGTGGGACCCCCCCCCCGCTACGTGTCGGGGTCCAGGGTCGCCAGGGACCAGGTCCAGCCGGCGAGCTCGCGTGCGATCGCGACGCAGGCGATGGTGGGCTTCTTGCTCCGTGCATCGAAAGCGGCCCAGCGACGTTGAAGGCGTCGGTTCCCTGCGTCGCCGCGTGCTCGGGCTGCGGCCGGTGCGGCGTCCCAGCGACGGCGCAGAGTGACTCCGGGCCGGTAGGGCTTGCGGTGATGCCACGCGGCTTCGACCAGCAGCCGTCGAGCATGTCCGTTGCCGGCCTTGGTGATCGACCCGCGGGCGGTGTGCTCGCCCGAGGACGACTCGGTGGGCACCAACCCCACATAGGCGCCGATGCTGCGGCCGGTGAATCGTTCCCAGTCGCCGATCTCCACGGCCAACGCGAACGCGGTCAGCGTGGACACCCCGCGCAGGCACCCAAGTCGGGCAACGACCGGGGTGTAAAGCGAGTCGACAGCCATCGTCTCGATCGCGGTGTCGAGCCGGTCGCGCCGAGCGGTGACCGTGAGCACGGCGTCGTAGTCGGAGTCGAAGGTGATTGACCCGACCGGGTCGGTGAACCGCACCGATCGCAGCCACACATCGTGCTTGAGCGTCCAGGCGTTGCCGCCGCTGTAGACGTGGCCGTGGCGAAGCAACAGCTTGCTCAGCCGCTGACGCGCACGCATCAAGTCCTGACGGGCGTCCTCACGGGCCCGGACCAGGTCGCGCGCCCGCTCCTGCTCGACGCTGGGGACCCTGACCGCCACGATCTCGTCGAGACGTAGCAGCTTGCCCAGATGCCGGGCGTCACGCAGATCGGTCTTGACCCGATCACCGCTGGGACGTTGCAGCTTCGAGGGCGCCGCGACCTCGCACCGGATCCCGACCGAGGCCAGGTGCCGAGCCAGGCCGTAGCCGGTTGGGCCCGCCTCGTAGGCCACCGCCCACGGGCCACCGCCCACGGGCCAGGCAACCGTCGCACCCACTCGGTGACAATCTCGTTGTCCGGGACCAGTCGCGCCTCGACCACCTCACCCGTGACCGTGTCGAGGGCTGACGCCACCACCGACCGTGCATGCACATCCAGACCAACACTCGTACGCTCTACAAACACCGGGGCCTCCCACGCATGTGAACCGAGCAGGCCGCTCCTGCCAGGTAACTCACGACCGTTGCGCGAGCGAGGCCCCGGCCGCAACCAGCCTCAACAGCCGGTCACGCCATACCGTCTAGTAGGTCGCTCCTGGAGGGGGCGTGTCGCCGTGGACGACGAGGACGGGGCACTTCGCGTGCTCGGCGCAGGCGGCGCTGACCGATCCCAGGAGTAGGCCGGCGAATCCGCCGTGGCCTCGGCTTCCGACGACGAGTGCTTGGGCTCCCTGACTGGCGTCGAGAAGGACGCGTGCGGCGCTTCCTTCGCGCACGCTGAGAAGGATGCTGCTTCGGTGGCTCTCCCCAAGTACGCGATCGATGGCGGACTCCAGGAGGGTGGTGGCGTCAGCCGCCGGGTTCCAGCTGTCGGGGGGAAGCGCGGTCCAACCGGCCGCGGCCCAGGTCGCGGGTGACTGCCACGCGGTGACGGCGTCGAGGTCGGTTCGGAGCGTTTGGGCCAAGAAGTGCGCCCAGCGCAGTGCTTGGTCTGAGCTGGCCGATCCGTCCACCCCGACCACTACACGTCCGGCTGCCCCGTCAACCTGGGGGGAGGGGGTTGCGACGTTCGTCATGGTGAGCTCCTCGTGTGTAGTTGGTAGGTCGCGACATGACCTTGACCGGGGCCAAGTTGCGAAGCCATCGACCCGACAGCCGCCTGATGAAGGCACGCGGCCTTCGTCCCCTGCCGCTGTCCTTGCTTCATCGAGGATGCCGGGCGTCGATGAAGCCTTGACGGCGGTTCATGTGAAGGTTCACTGAAGGCACGCACATTGGACGGGCGTTCTGTGGTTGTGCTCACCCGATGTTAGCCAGACTATTGGTGGTGCCGCCCGATCGCGGGCGCGTGCCCATGGTCGGCTGCGTAGGCGGCGAGCACCTCGTGCATGGTGGGACCCGCGTGCTGGAACCGGTCCGTGAGGACCCCGGCAAAGTCTTCCAGCGCACGGGTGAGCAGATTGGCCGCAAGCCGCATGTCGCGCCGCGACGAGGTGGCCCCGATCCGGGCGAGTTCCGCGGCGTAGGGCAGCGCTGCCGCGAGCGAGGCGTTCGGGTCGTCGTCTCGGAAGTAGTAGGTTTCCGAGTGTGCGCTCAGGTCGACCTGAGCATGGATGATGTCGGTCGAGAGTCGCTCCAGGACCCCTGGCAGAAGGGTGGAATCGGCGATCGATAGTTCGGCGAGAACGTCCGCGCGACGCAGGGACGACAGCCGGATCGCCAGCACTCTGCGCCGGGTCAAGGCCGGGTAGATTTGCAACACCCAGGAGACGGCCGCGGTCAGGAGCGCGAAACCGAAGAGTGCCTCGAGCGGAGTGGCAATGCGCAGCCAGCCGGCAGCCGGGGCGATGTCGCCGAAGCCGAGAGTCGACATCGTGACCATCGAGATGTAAATGGCGTCCAGGACGCGGTCGGTGCCACCCGCGACGGGCCCGGAGGCATACACGAAACCCTCGGGAACAGAGGGCCAGTAGAGCAGCGCCCAACCGACCACCGCCACCGTGCCCCAAACGATGATGACGGCCAGCAACGCTAGCGGTCCCGCTAACCGAGCCAAGGGCCCACGCCCACCTCGGAGCCGCGACAGCCGCCACATCGTGCTCAGCACGAAACGGCTCAGGCTGCCCTGCCCTTCAGGATGGCCCAAGGTGTGGAAGATGTCGCGGAGCACGAGCAGAACAAGGGCGGCCCCTGTTGCGGTGGCCAACCAGTCCATCGGTCCTCCGATCAGGCTGTCACAGCTCTGCGCATATCCGGGTCCGGAGTCTACGGTCGTCCGCACCGTGCGGCCGACTGTGCGTCCCGGCCCGCAACCGACCTCCGGCCATCGGCACGATTGGATGGCGCCCAAGCCTTGAGCGACGCGACGAGGCGTCTGGAGACCGGTGCGCAGCCGGCCCTGTGGCGAACGCCTGGCACTGGGCGGTTGGCAAACCCGGTGGGGTCTGCTTCAGCTGGTCCCGTTCGTGGCCTCGGTTCCCTCCTCGCCTCGGGTGGGTCCCCAGTCATCATCTGGTGAGGTGACCTGCTCAATCAGGGCGCGGCACCAGCCGGGGTCGCTGAGGGGGAGCAGGTGGTCGGCGTACTCGTGGATCTCGTATCGGACACTCGCAAGCTGTCGAGCGAGCAGACCGGCCCGGCCGGGGACAGGCACGGGGTCCCGGGCGCCCTCAGCGATGACGACCCGGGTTCCCCGCTCAGCGAGGGTCTCGAGCGCGGGAGCCCACCCGCCGTCACGAACAAGGCTGTCGAGGGAGTCGGAGTAGCTCGCCCAGGTGTGGTTGACACCGCCGCGAGCGATAGAGACGGGCACGTCGGGCGCGGAGCCGACGGCCAGCCAGGACGCGATGCCCCGGTGGCGGCACGTCCACGCGCAGACTGCCTCAGCCACCCGGCCGGTGCCGGCAAGCAGAGCCGCCATCGGACCCATGGCCCCCATCCGCTGGTCGGCCTCGTCGCGGGTTCGGTACAGCGGTGCTCCGAAGGTGAGGACCGCTCGTGTCCGATCCGGGTGGGTCGCTGCCCACCGGATCGCGAGGACACCGCCCATGGAGTGTCCCACCACTGTGGTCGGCTGCTGGTCCAGGTCGAGCGCGCCGAGGGCGGCGTCGAGGGCGGCCACGTGTGCGGCCGCGTCGCACGGGCCGGCCGTGTCCATCGATGCGCCGAAGCCGAGCAGATCTGGCACAACGACGCGGGCCGATCGGCCGAGGTCGTCGTAGGTGGCACCGAAGGTGTCGCCGGATGCGATGATCCCGTGCAGGAGCAGGATCACGGTCTCCCCGGTGCCGAAGACCCGGACTCGCAGCGGTCCGGCACGCATAACGTCACCGGCCCCTGGCGCAAAGAAGCGCACCGCGGCCGACCGTTGGTGACGCAGCCACCACCAACCGGGCAGGGCAAGGGCAGCGGCCGTCAGCGACCAGCCGAGCCGCTGGTTGAGACCGCGCGCCACAGGGAGCTCCGGACGGGAGGGGTGTGCGTGCGTCACGGCGCCCCCTGGATCGAAGAACCACCATGAGCTCCGGGCATAGACGAGATCTCGGTGGTCAAGACTCGCGCGGTCGTGGGCGGAGCCCCCTCGGGCGTCAGGGCGACCACGTGCCGCTCGCCTGGCGAGAGGACGCTGACCTGGCCCTCGACGCACACGGTGACGGGAGGGCCGGAGCGCGACCGCAACGCGAGCGAGACCCGTTCGCGAGTCAGCTCGACGTGAATGGGTTGGCCGCGGTAGACGATCTCGAAGGCCGCCCGGGGCAGCTCCGGCGGTAGGGCCGGGTGCACCCACAGCACGTTGCCGCGCACCTCCAAGCCGGCGTAGCAGCGTAGGACCATGTCGACGGTGCCGGCCATGGCGCCGAGGTGGACGCCCTCGCGGGTGGTCCCGCCCTGGATGTCGGCGAGGTCGCTGTCCAGGGCCCGGGTGAACAGGGACCAGGAACGGTGTCGGTCGCTTCTGGCGAGTACCCACGAGTGCACGAGCCGGCTCAGTGTGGAGCCGTGGCTGGTGCGGGCCAGATAGAACTCGACGGTTCGGCGTATCGCCCCGGGTGGAAGCGAGTAGCCCATCGGGTCCAGTAGCTCACGCAGTTCCTCGGCTGAGAACAGGTAGAACAGCATCAGCACGTCGGCCTGCTTGGACAGGCGATAGTTGTTGGTGCTGTCGTCTTCGGCGGCCAAGATCAGGTCGAGACGGCCGATATCGCCGTACCGGACCCGGTAGCCGGCCCAGTCGAACTCCGCCAGCTGCTCGTAACCTTCGAACTGGCT
>JBBRWQ010000111.1:0-9652 GCA_038249115.1 Actinomycetales bacterium | reverse complement strand
GTGTTGAACCGATGCTGCGATGCATAGCGCCACTAGGCCCGGAGCAGCCCTGCATGCGATGATCTGCTGAACGGGTTGCGCCCACGCGGAGGTGCCGGTGAGCAACAGCAGGCATGGCCACTCGACGCGCATCGGTCTCGTTATCGCGCCTCAAGCCGGGTACCACCACGTTGCGAACGCTGATCAACGTCGGTGAGCTTGGCCCAACCGAGCAACGTTGGCCGATCGACGAGACGTACAACCTGCAGAACTACGGGGACCTGCGAGAAGTATTGTCCGACCCACGGACGTGGCGGCAGATTTGGACAGTCAGATCTGACGACCCACAGGCGGATACCACCGAGCTTGCCCTGCTGGCCGAGCTCGGCAAGCAGGCGGCGACGACCGCGGCACTGGTGGTGAACAACGCGCTGTGGGGCGAGCTGTATGTCACCTACTCCCGCGCCGACGAGGCGAACGGCGCCGACGTCCGCGCCTATCTTGAGGTGTATCTGGCCATCGTGGAGAGCGCGCTGGCCAGGGCGGCCCAGATCCAGTCTCTTGAACAACTGGCCTATGAAGACCCTCTGACTGGGCTCGCCAACCGACGGGCGCTGGACGAGGCCGCCGCCGCGGCCTTCGTCAAGCTCGGCGGCGCGGACATGACCCGCATGACAGTGGCGGCGTTCGATCTGAACGGTCTCAAACAAGTCAACGACCGGCTCGGCCACGCCGAAGGCGACCGCCTGATCAGCAGTGCCGCCTTGATCATTCGGGCCCACTTCAACGCGCTGCCTGGTTCGCTCGCCGCGCGTGTGGGCGGTGACGAGTTCATCGTCCTGGTACCGGGCCACAGCCCCGAGTCGGTGGCGTCCTTGGCGAAGACGGCTTGCTCTGCCGTCGCTGATCTGACGGTTGGTGCGGGCGCGTCCTGCGGTATCGCGACCGGGGATGGCACCCAGGGCGACTCGTCGGTCAGCGACTTGTTTCGCCGTGCCGACGCGGCCCTTTACCGTTCAAAGCAGGCGGGTCGACTCGTCGCCCTCAAGGCTTCAGCGCTGGCAGAACCGCCGGTCGACCAGAGCGCTATGGGCCACTGGGCCAGCTCCACCTCCGAGCACCCGGTTAGCGGATGAGCGCGGCGGGCCGCCCAGAGGTATGCGCGGACGTGATGCCGATGCGAGGAGGTTCGCTTCACGCTAGCGGGACACCTGGTGACGCAGGTGCCCGGTGCGGACGAGGAGGATGGCCTCATGACAATGATGGACAATGCTGAGAGTGGGCGCCGCCTGCGATGCGCGCTCTTCGTGGATTTCGACAACGTGTACATCGGGTTGCAGCGCCTCGACCCCAGCGCTGCCGAAGCGTTTGCCAGCGCCCCCGCTCACTGGCTCACCGCCCTGGAGACCGGCAACGACGCGGAGGGCGAGTTCTCCAGGCGGTTCCTGATCCGAGCCTGCTACCTGAACCCCTCGGTCTTCTCCCAGTTCCGGCCGAACTTCACCCGTGCAGGTTTCAGCGTCGTCGACTGCCCTTCGTTGACCCAGCAGGGCAAGAGCAGTGCCGACATCAACCTGGTGCTCGATGCCGTCGACGCCTTGAGCGCAGAGACCCGGTATGACGAGTTCGTGATCCTGTCCGCGGATGCCGACTTCACCCCCCTGGCGCTGCGTTGCCGGGCGGCCGATCGACGCGTCACGATCATCACCGCCGGGCCGGCTGCGAGTGCCTACCGGGCTGTGGCAGACACCGTCATCACCGCGGACGAGCTCGCCGAGCTGGTGAAGCATCCAGAACCGGCAGAGCTGGAGGAAACCTCCGTGCCCGCCCTCGAACAGGATCGGACGTCGCCTCGGCGCTCGTCGCCGAGCACCCCTGCGAAGGCTGGCCCGTCCTCGAACAGCCCGGCGCGCAAAGCCGTCCTGCGCCTCGTGCGTTCGGCCGACCGTCCGCTGGCCGGCAGCGCGGTGGCCCAAGTCGCCCACAAGGCAGACCCAGCGTTGACCACGTCGAAATGGGAGGGTGCCGGAGCCTTCTTCCCATGGCTCGCCCAGGCGGTCCAGGAACTCGCGGCCGCGTCACGTCCCGCTCCGGGGTTCGTGTGGGATCCCAAGCGATTCAGCGAGGCGGACCTTCCTAGCGCGAACCCTGTTGACCTGCCGCCTCTGCAGCGCCAGGTAGTCGAGGTCACGGATATCCCGAACCTGCCGGCCGAGAGCTACCGGACCCTGATCAACACCCTGGCCGACGACGTGACCGCGGTCCCGTTCGACCGGCCGGAGACGTCAAGGCGAGTGCGCGACGCCTGCCAGGCTGCTGGCGAGAAGATCGGCAGGGCGTCGGTGAACACTGTGATCGCCGGTGTTCTGTATGCGGGGCTCGATCTGACGGAGAAGCCCACCGCAGTGAAAGTCGCTGAGACCTGGGCCGACAACGTCGTTGGGCTGTGCCGAGGAGCCCGGATGGAGCTCGCCCAGCAGGACGTCGCAGCGATTCGCGCCTGGGTCGGGGGCGGACTACTCAAGAAATAGGCCGGCCGCCACCCAAGCCAACCCGGCCAATCGTGGCACCGCCCCGCCTGGCCGTAAGAATGCGCAGTTCACCGATCGGCCTGCAGACGTCAGCTGTCGGCTCTCAGTCGACTGTCACTTCGAGTGTCACTTGCTTCTCAGTTGGCGGTGTGAACGTCAGCTGGGTCTAGGCGGGTTTGGCCTGCAGGCCGGCGAGTCGACACAAGGCAGCGAAACCGTCCGGGGTACCCGGCCAGTGTCCTTCTAGTGGTTCGAGGCCGACTCTTCGGACCACACTGCGCAGAACAGCAACGGCAACAACGGCGTCGTCCGCGTAGCCCAGGACTGGGATGAAGTCCGGGATCAGGTCGATGGGCAGCGCCAAGTAGAGCATCAGCATGCCGAGCCGGACCCGGACGCTTCTGGGCATGGTGGGATCGGTTGTCAGGTTCTTCAGCAGCCTGACCAGATCTGGCAGTATCCGCAGCGATTCGCGCAGCAGGTTGCCCTTGGGCCGAACGATGATCAGAGCGATGATCAGGGCCAGCCACGAGACCAAGACCGCCCCGGCTAGACCGGTCAGGATGTTCAGCCACATGGAAGGCAATCTAAAGCAATCCAACCCTGAGCCGAGTTCCCGTCCCGACCGGCGTTCGGACGCCTCGAGCTGGGTAACGGCGGCGCACGCCGTCTCTTCGAATCTATCGAACGCTCTGAACGTGGAGAATACGAAGCTCACGAGCTCGACCGCTCGTGAGGCTCGCCTTCGACACGGCTGGGTGGGACGACTACCAGTGGTGGAAGGCCAATGATCGCCGGATGCTCAAGCGCATCAATCTCCTCATCGACGACGCGTTGCGTGAGCCGGGCGCGGGGCGTGGGCAACCGGAACGACTCAAACACCGCGCCGGCGACGTTTGGTCGTGCCGCAGCAACCAGGAACACAGGCTCGTCTATCGCGTCGTCGAAAACGACCTCGTCATCCTTCAGACACGATTCCACTACGACGACTGACGGCGACGGCACACGTCAACGAGGGCACCCCCGGAAAAGGTTGACCGGGGCTGCGGGTTAGCGGAGACCTGGCGCCGCGTGGATCTGGAACCGACCCCCGTGGCGCCAGGCTCGGGAAGGTCAGCGACCGACCACGGAGCGGGCATCCTTAATCACGAGCAGCCGCTGGTGCTTCCACATCCTTCACACACATAGCAGGAGCCAGCCGGCCTCATCTTCGTACCGCAGGTCAGGCAGATCGGGGCGTCCGCGGACTTGCCATGGAACCTTTCCAGCAACTCGGCTGAGGAGTGAATACCCTCAACCATCTTGGCTGAAGCGGCGCCCGAACCAGACTTGTCGACGGGCTCGAACGTGGCCGCCGCCGGCTTGCTTGCCTTCTTGGCGAGCTGGGCCGACTGGGCGAATCCTTCGAGCTCTTCCTCGACTTCTTCATCGGACTCGGGGTCGACCGGTGCGGCATACGAACCTGTCTCAAGCTGACGCATGCGTTCTTCTGCGGTGTGGATGCCGATGAACGAGCGGGTCTCGAAGTCCATGTAGTCCAGCGCCAGGCGACGGAACACGTAGTCCATGATCGACTGCGCCATCCGGATATCCGGGTCGTCGGTCAGGCCAGCAGGCTCGAAGCGAAGGTTGGTGAACTTCTCGACAAAGGTCTCCAGCGGTACGCCGTACTGCAGACCGATCGAGACCGCGATCGAGAACGCGTCCATGACTCCGCCCAGGGTCGAGCCCTGCTTGCCAAACTTCAGGAACAGCTCGCCCAGGCCGTCGTCGGGGTAGGAGCCGGCGGTCAGATAACCCTCGGCACCACCCACGGAGAAGGAGATGGTCTGGCTCGGACGACGCTTGGGCAGACGCTTGCGGACCGGTCGGTACTCGATCCGGACGTTGTCCTTCTCGTCCGCTCGGGCGATGCCGGCAGCCTTGTCCGCCGCGGCGTCCTTGGCGGTCGAGCCACCATCGGACAACGGCTGGCCAACTTTGCACGAATCGCGATAGACAGCCATGGCTTTCAGTCCGAGCTTCCAGCCCTGCATGTAGACGTCCTCGATCTCCTCGACCGTGGCATCCGAGGGAAGGTTGACCGTCTTGGAGATCGCACCGGACAGGAACGGCTGGGCGGCCGCCATCATCCGGACGTGACCCATCGCCGAGATTGAACGCTCGCCCATCGCGGTGTCGAAGACCTCGTAGTGCTCGGGCTTGAGACCGGGCGCGTCGATGACGTGGCCCTTGTCAGCGATGAACTCGACGATCGCCTCGACGGTCTCGTTGGTGTAGCCCATCTTGCGCAGCGCACGCGGGATCGTCAGGTTGACGATCTGCATCGAGCCGCCGCCGACGAGCTTCTTGAACTTGACCAGCGAGAAGTCGGGCTCGATGCCGGTCGTGTCGCAGTCCATCATGAAGCCGATGGTTCCGGTCGGCGCGAGAACCGAGGCCTGCGCGTTGCGGTAGCCGTTCCTCTCGCCCAGCTTGACCACGTCATCCCACGCTTTGGTGGCCAGACGGTGGATGTCACCATCCATCGCGTCCAGCGTGCGGATCTGGTCATTGGCCGCCTGGTGCTTGCGCATCACGCGCTTGTGGGCATCGGCGTTGCGGGCGTACCCGGCATACGGGCCAACGACGGCAGACAGCTCTGCGGAGCGCTTGTATGCGGCACCGGTCAGCAGCGACGTCACCGATGCGGCCAGCGCACGGCCACCCTCGGAGTCGTAACCATGGCCGGTCGCCATCAGCAGCGCACCGAGGTTGGCGTAACCGATGCCCAGCTGCCGGTAGTCGCGGGTGGTCTTGGCGATCGGCTCGGTCGGGAAGTCCGCGAAACAGATCGAGATGTCCATCGCGGTGATGACGAGCTCGACGACCTTCTGGAAGGTCACGGAGTCAAACGTGTCGTCGTCGCGCAGGAACTTCAACAGGTTGAGCGAGGCCAGGTTACAAGAAGAATTATCCAGAGAAAGATATTCACTGCAGGGATTAGATGCAGTAATTCGACCCGTTTCCGGATTAGTGTGCCAGTCATTGATTGTGTCGTCGTACTGAATGCCCGGGTCGGCGCACTCCCACGCGGCCTTCGCGATCTTCTCGAAGAGCCCCTTGGCATCGATGGTCTCGATGACCTCACCGTTGCCACGAGCCCTCAGCCCGAACTCCTTGCCCTCCTCGACGGCACGCATGAACTCGTCGGTGACGCGGACCGAGTTGTTGGCGTTCTGGTACTGGACGGAGATGATGTCCTTGCCGCTGAGGTCCATGTCGAAACCGGCGTCGCGCAGGGCCCGGATCTTGCGCTCCTCATGGGCCTTGGTCTCGACGAAGTCGACGATGTCGGGGTGGTCGACGTCCAACACGACCATCTTGGCCGCACGACGCGTAGCACCACCGCTCTTGATCGTTCCGGCCGATGCATCGGCGCCGCGCATGAAGCTGACCGGACCACTCGCCGTACCGCCCGAGGACAAAAGCTCCTTGGAGCTGCGGATGCGCGAGAGGTTCACGCCCGCGCCGGAGCCGCCCTTGAAGATGAACCCCTCTTCCTTGTACCAGTTGAGGATCGAGTCGATCGAGTCGTCAACGGCGAGGATGAAACAGTTGTGCACGCGCAGGTTGCCCGAAAGGTACTCGCCGCTCTCGGTCTGGATGTCGTAGACCTCCATCGCACCCAGCTGCTCGATGCGCGCAACCTCGAGTCGCTTGACCGGCAGTGCGCCGCGACCGGGCTTGTCGAAGCTGGCTTCCAACTTGTCAGCCTTGATCGGGTCGATGAAGCCGATCGCGTCGGCGAACGCACGGCGGTCACCCGCATTCTGGATACGCAGGGTCCAGCAGCCCTTGCGGTCGCTTCGGGGGTCCTTCTTGAACCCGACGCGCGCGAAGATTCCGAATCGAAGCAGCAACGACTGCATGCCGCGGATGTGCTTCTCCCCGACCATGTCGACCTCGACGACGGTCGAACGCTCACGCGGGGAAACGAAGCCCTCAGCCTGGAAGACGCTGCGCAGGTAGGCAGCGACCACGGGCAGCGGCGCCGTGAAGAGCCGCTCGTGCACCTCCATGTCGACGCCCCGGGGACGGAGGTTCCACGCAGCGACGAACTCCTCGAGATGGTTGCCGTAGAGCCTGGTCCGCCGGCAGTCGAGTGTCTCGTCCCGCGTGACAACGGTGCGTTCGTGACGGTGAACGCCGGGGAACACCTTGTCCAAGGCGTCGGTGACCCATTTCAGCTCGGAGGGAGTGACCGACATGGCTTCCATCGTGAGGGACTTGTTGGTGCCGTCGTACTGGCCGACGAAGCCATCCGACTGCATCCAGCCGGCCAGCGCCGCCTCGGCGATCTCCTGAGAGTCGATCTCTGCCTCGCCGTGCGCATCACGTCGGTGCCACTCGAGCTTGTCACCGACCCGCAGAGCGCCTGCTTCTACAAATCTCCCAGCGCCCCGGTCGTCGGAGCTGCGCCACACCAGGTGGTCGGCAGTCACATCAAGCGCGTAGCCCGCCATTGTGTGCACACGCAGGACGTCCTTCACACCGTTCGCCTTGGTGGCCACGACTCGCGTCAGCCCGTTGGCGTCGTAGACCTTGGTGCCGACGGCGTTATCTTCGACCAGCTTGCCGATGGGGATGAGTCCCTGGGGTGTGCTCACCAGGGCGTCGTACGGCTGGCAGGCAGAGACCTGCTGAGGTGAGGACGTGCCGACGTTGAACCACACCGGCGAGTTGAAGCTGAATACCTGGTGCAGCAGGGACCAGGTCAGCTCGTGCTCGAACAGCTCGGCGTCCTCGGGCGTCGCGAAGTAGCCGTTGTCCTTGCCGGCCTTGACATAGGTCAGCACGACGCGGTCGATGAGCTGCTTGAGCCCCCTCTCACGCTCGGGGGTGCCGACGGCGCCGCGGAAGTACTTGGTGGTGACGATCGTTGACGCATTGACCGACCAGAAGTCCGGGAACTCCACGCCACGCTGTTCGAAGATCGTGACGCCGGTCTTCCAGTTCTGCTGGACGACGTCGCGGTGTTCCCAGGTGACCTCGTCATAGGGGTGCACTCCGGGGGTGGTGAAGATGCGCTCGACCTTCACGCCCCTCTTGCCGCTGCTGCGTCGTGCACCTGCACGTGCGCCGGTCGTCTCTGTCATTGCTGGCCTCCCTGGCCCTGGAATAGCGGTCTCTGGTCAAGTCTTGCTGCCACCACTGACATCGCATCCAGTGGTGAGCTCGTGCTGGGGTTCGTGCTCGGAACGTGCTCGGTTGGCGCTGGGGCTAGCTACCCGCAATCCGGGCGTCATCTGGTTTTCGTTCTGTCTCTGCATGCTCCTGGCCGGTCACTTCACGCTCGGCGCGCAGCAGGGTGATGGCGGACTCGAAGTCCTCGAGGTTGTCGAACGCCTGGTAAACGCTGGCGAATCGCAGGTAGGCGATCTCGTCGAGCTCGCGCAGCGGTCCCAGGATGGCCAGCCCGACCTCGTGGGCGTCGATCTCGGCGCTGCCCTGTGACCGGATGTCTTCTTCGACCCGCTGGGCCAGACGGGCCAGGTCGTCCTCGCTGACCGGACGTCCCTGACAGGCCTTGCGTACGCCGACCAGCACCTTGCCACGGCTGAACGGCTCGGTCACGCCACTGCGCTTGACCACCGACAGGCTGGCCGTCTCGACCGTGGTGAAACGCCGGTTGCAGGCCTGGCATTGACGCCGGCGGCGGATCGCGGTGCCATCGTCGGCCGTGCGGCTGTCGACGACGCGGCTGTCGGTGTGCCGGCAGAAGGGGCAGTGCATCGCGGGTTCCCTCCCCTTCTCTGTTCTCGGGCGCCTCCCGCTTTCGGGGGTATGCCGTGTGCCTGGGTCGTGCGTATGCCGGGTGCCCCGTTTGCGGGGCCGTTCTCAAGCTGTTGCCCAACCGCTCGTCGGCCGGTTTTGCAGGCCGTTTACGGGCGGTTTGCGGGACTGCCTGGGGACAACCTGTGGCCAAGTTGTGGATGACTTGTGGATGATGTGGGGATAACTCTGCTTGCCCTGTAACAACTACATGTGGAGGACTTACGTCCGTGTAACTACTACATATAGGGATGCTACGTCGATGTGGCCGTTGGGACAAGCGGTTCCGCGAATCCCGCATCTGCTCGGCGTGTCGGGGTTGCCGGGCACCTGGACCGGGCTGGGGACAACGTGCTCGAACGTCTCAAATCGGGCATAATGCGTCGGTGACGAAGACTCCGGCTGTAAGCATGGCCGCACGCAGAGCTGCAGGCAGGACCGCCCACACAGCTGCAAGCACGGCTGCAAGCACGGCTGCCCGCAAGACACGGACGTCTATCGCTTCGGCGACATCGTTCGTGGTGGCTGCGTTGGTGCTGGGCTCGTTGGTTCTGGCCGGTTGCGGTGGGGATGCCACGCCCGATGCGTCGTCCTCGCTGACCTCGACCGCTTCTCCCACTACCACGGCTCCGCCTACGGCCTCCCCCACGACCGACCCCAACATTCCCGCAGCCGCGCGCGCCCACACCCCGGCCGGCGCCGAAGCCTTCGTCCGCTACTTCTACAGCCAACTCAATATCGCGTGGGGCAAGCCTCAGGCAGGTCTGATTTCTGGCTTGAGCGCCATGACCTGCAAGACCTGCGCTGCACTCGAAGGATCTGCGGTGGAACTGGCCTCCAAGCGCCAGCACTACGCAGGCGAAGTCTTTGCCGTGGAGACCGTCGGGGCAACCGGCGAGTCCGAAGTGCTAGTCACAGGCGAACAGCCAGAAGGTGCCGTGATCGACATCAACGGCTCTGTTGTCAGGAGCAAGGCCAAAGCGGAGAAGGCCAAGTTCATCGTGACGCTCGCATGGTCCCCGGGAGGCTGGCGCGTCCTCGAGATGAAGGTCTTGAAATGAGCCTCCGACTGCTCATACACATGGCCACCACGTCCGTTCTGTTGGCGATGTCCCTCCTGGTCGCAGATCAGGCCTTCGCCGACCCGGCCTGCGACGTCATGGACCTGTCGGCTTGCTACGCGAACGGCGGTGGAATCGCGACGGGGATAACAAAAACTGGGCTTGACCGGGCCAAGAACGGTTTGGACGTCACTACGGGTGCCGCTGAAAAGCGATCGTTCGCGTACACCAACGTCTACGCGTGCCCGAACAACGTCCCCGGCGCTG
>JBBRWQ010000110.1:0-9702 GCA_038249115.1 Actinomycetales bacterium | reverse complement strand
ATGGGAGTAGGTGTCGTTGATCTGCTTGAACTCGTCAACGTCGATGAACACCGCAGACAGATCCGCCTCAGCATGTTCCAAGGTGGTGGTCATCATCGCCCGGTTGCCCAGACCGGTGAGGTGGTCCCGCAACGCGGCGTGGCCCATCCGGTCGGTCTCGGCGGTCAGCGACCGCACCTGGTTGCGGGACAACAACGCGGTGAACCGGCCATCACGCTCAACCCAGACCCGTCCCAGGGCCTCACGGGCCAGTCGCTTCCACAAGGCCACCGCCGGATGGGGACCGTGCTCGACCACGTCCAACTCGGCCAACGCCTCCATCGCCGCAGCCGCCCAGATGTCTCGGTTGGCCCGGTCGGCGTTGGTCAGCGCGGCCAGCAGGTGGTGTCGCGCCTCGGCGAAGTTCGCCGACTCGGTCGCCGCCATGCCCAAGACCAGATGGGCCAGGTGGGTCTCGACGAGCTCGTCGCGAAGCCGGAAACGCGGGACGGCGGCGTTGACCCGGGCGGCCGCGAGCTGCACACAGCCCAGTTGGCTGAGCGCGTAGGCCTCGACGACCTCAGCGCGGGCCTCCATCTCGGAGTTGCCGGCCAGCCGCGCGAGCCGACCCATCCACAGCGCCCGTTCGGCCGTCCTGACAAGCTGCTGCCGAGCGGCTTCGCCGTGACCAACGACCATCAGCGTCGTCCCCCAGTAGGCACTGAGCAGTGCCCGTTCCTGCATCACCTGGAGGTCGACGTCGAGGTCGTCACCCAGCTGGATACCGCCCAACAGCTCATCCGCCTGCTCGAACAGGTACACAGCCCGCAGCGAAACCGCGATTGCCGTGCTGGCCGAGAGGTGGCTGTAACGGCCAGGCTTGGTGTTGGCCACCAGCCAGGTTCCCTCGGCCAGGGCATCCATCGCCCGGTTCACCTCATTGACCTGAGTCGAGGACTCTGCCAAGAGCGCCAGCGCCTTGGCTCGCCACATCAGGTCGGGCTCGTCATCGAGACTGTCAAGCAGATCCAGGGCCACCGTGACCGCCTCGTGGTGACGGCCCACCTCCTGCAGTGCAATGCCCTCGATATACAGCAGGAACTGGGTCGTGACCCTGTCACCCGCACCCACGGTGACGAGCGCTGACTCCCGACAGTCGAGCACCGCGCTCTCGGAGAACCCATTGAGGTACATCATGTGAGCGCGACGAGCGAGGTCGTGGAAAGGCCCGAACTCACTGACAGGGACCAGCGCTGTGCTTGTCGGCCGCACCCGGGCTACCCCATCTCGAAGATCCGCGCTGGGCGCGGCTACCGGGAGGAGGATCATCGCGCGAGCACCACCTTGGCAGTAAGGGACGGATCGTCCGGGTTTCCAGTATCCACCGGGGGGCGGGCGGCCCGCCAGGTGTCGAAGGCCGCTGCCGTGGTCGGGCGCGAAATGAAGTAGCCCTGGGCGGTGTCACAGCCGAACGCGGTCAGATCTGCGAAGACCGACGCTGTCTCGACCCCCTCGGCGACGATTGTCAGGCCGAGGTTATGGCCGAGATCGATGATGCTGCGCACGATCAGTGCGTCGCGGGGGTCCTGGCTCAGGTTCATGACGAATGACCGGTCGATCTTGAGCTCGGTGACTGGCAGGTTCTTGAGCTGGCCAAGGCTGGTGTAGCCGGCGCCGAAGTCATCGATGGACAGGCGGACCCCGATTGCGGCGAGGGCTTCGAGCAGGCGCCGTGCCCGTTTCGGCTCGGTCGTCAGTGCGCTCTCGGTGACTTCCAGCTGAAGCAGCTCGGCCGGGACACCATGCGCCGCCAGCAGATCGGCGACCTCCTGCGGAAGTCGCTCGTCCAAAAGGTTGCGGGCCGACAGGTTGACCGACACCATCAGTGGCCGACCGGCATCCATCCAGGTCCGGACCTGGGCGAGCGCAGCGCCGAGCACGTAGGTCGTCAGGGGTCCGATCAAGCCGGTGCGTTCGGCCAAGGGAACGAAGGCATCCGGGTAGATGAGCCCCCCGCCGGGGTGCTGCCAACGCACCAAAGCCTCGGCGCCGACAACATCTTCGGTGCTGAAGCTGACCTTGGGCTGATAGTGCAGCACCAGCTGGCCCAGGGTCAGTGCGCGGCGCAGCTCTCCGAGCACGGCGAGCTTGGCCGGGGTGTGCCCATCGAGGCCTGCTTCGTAGGCGGCGACCCCCAGGTTCTGGGCCTTGGCGATCTGCAACGCGATGTCCGCACGCTGCAACAGCGTCGTCGGATCACTGCCGTGCTGACCGGAGATCACCACTCCGACGCTGGCCTCAAGGTCAAAAGCGACGCCCTCTACGACGAACGGCGTCTCCAACGCGGTGAGGAGCTCAGTAGCGGCCACCGTTGCTGCACTCAGGTCACCGACGTCGGGGAGCAGGATCGCGAACTCATCCCCACCGAAACGGGCGACCGTGTCGGCCTCATGCAGCACCGAGCGCAGCCGAGGGCCGATCAGCGTCAACAGGGTGTCGCCATAATGGTGGCCGAAGGTCTCGTTGACCTCCTTGAACCTGTCCAGGTCCAGCAGCAGCAGCCCGGCTGGCGCGCCAGTGCGCTTGGCGGCCCGCAGCACGTGGTCGCAGCGGTCAAAGAGCAGCGCGCGGTTCGGCAGGCCGGTCAGCGCGTCGTGCATCGAGTCGTGGAGGGCACGGCGACGTTCGGTGTCCAGAAGCCGCCGATGGACTCGGGTGATCGAGACCAGCAACGCCGTGAGCAGGAGCCCCACCAGGAATACCAACGGAATCAGTTTGCTGGTCACCTTCTCCAACTGCTGCAGGTTCGTCAGCTGGGCCACCGACTGATGGTTGTGAACGGCGGCGGCCTGGTCCACTGTCTGCACGATCGCGCCGAACAGAGGGTCGACCTCACCGCCGTCGATCTTCAGCACGGCACGGGTGTCGCCCTTGTCAACCGCAGCGAACAAGCGGTTGACCGCCTCGAGGTAGTCGCGGTGGTTCGCCAGGGTCTTATCGACCTCTGCCTGGTCACTTGGGCTCCCGTGCCGCTCCACCAACCGAAGGGCAACGACCAGGTCGCGTGAAGCGGCGTCGTATCTTGCCCGCACCTCAGGCCCGGGTTCCAGGCGGTACTTGCGCTCCAACGACTCCTCAGCAGCGACCGCAGTCGCGGCCCGCGCGTAGTCATCGGACAAGGTACTCGCCACCACAGCCGCACGAGCCGCCGCGGCGGTGACCTGCGAAGACCAGATGGCGAAGGCGCTGACCCCGAGCAGGACCAGCACCAAGACCCAGCTAGCCAGACGACTGCGCCGCGCGATCCGGCCGTCGGAGCCTTGCCCCAACAAGAACGAGTCCAGGCTCGATGTGGCGGGGACTGGATGAACGGGCGCCGCCAGGCGTTCACGCCGGTGGGGCGCCGAACCGGTGGGCCCCGGCTCCCCTGCCGCCTGCACCGGTGAGCCCGCTCTGGTTGGCATCGCGTTCGGGTCCCTCACGTCGTTGACTGTCACCAGCGGAGCTGCGTGGTTGCAGCGTTTGCGGTGCGCCCAACTGTACGGGCGAAAGCGGACAAGACTGGAGTTGGACACACCCATTCACCGCATCCGGAGAACCTGCAGGACCGTGGGACGACCGGCCTGTTCGGAGTTCTCTTCATCGCCCTGACGACGACGCTCTCCGTACGTCGTCACGCCCACAGTTGGGCCAGCAGCCGGCGACCCGTAGCCTCGGGCCATGAGCACCCTCAACGAGGTCGGCGAGCGCGACAACTGGCGCTGCTGGCTGTGCGACGAACCGGTGGATCCCCACGCATCGGTCAACGGAGACCGCAGCCCAAGCGTTGACAGCGGCGCGTCGCCGAAGGGCAAGAAGGCTGCCGTGGGCATGGAGCGCCTGGCACATCGGGCCTGCAACACGCGCAAGGGTGCGGTCAAGCCCGTCGTGGCCTGGTCTCCGCAGCTGTACGTCGTGGAGCCTGCTTCGATCGTGGCGACAGTCGATCGGTTGACCCGCAAGGGCGGCCGCGAGGTGGTGGGACGCTGTCCGAGCCGGGTTGACGCCGACAAGGCTGCGGCCTGGCTGCTGGATCGGCTGTCCCGGTTCGCTCCGGAGCTGGCGCTGGCAACGCAGGTCGAGGCCGGCGGCGGGCAGTTCCTGCTCGTCCTACGCGCCGTCTGAACGGGCCGCCTCGAGGCATCGCTGAAGGATCTGGAGCAGTCCCGGTCCGGTGAGGGCGATTGAACCGACGGCCGCCACGAATTGGGCAGACACAGCGCGCGACCCCGTTGTATTGGATCGCCAGAGTCGATGATGAGAGGTGGGGTCCACCTGAGCAACAACAACGCTGGTGCGGCCGCAGGCGGCGGCGCCATCTACGGACTTGGCATGTTCGGCGCGTGGGTGTTCTTCTGGCAACAAGCCGACACCGCCGGGGAACAGCTGCTCGCGATCTTCCAGGGGATCCTGTGGCCGGCATTCATGGTCTTCCAGGGCTTCACCGCTCTGGCCACGTGACGCTGGGCACGGTCGCGCAGGTATCTGTCTCGGAGCTCGAGCAGCAGCCTCCAGAAGAGGGCGCCGTCTCAGTGAGGCCGAGCAGCTTCGCCACTGCCGGTGCTGGCGCGGATGATCGCGGCCTGGGCGTGGGCGTGCACCCGGTGGGTGGGGCAGATCTCGATGTTGGTGAACCCGGCAGTGGTCAGCGCCCGGGTGAACTCGGTCTGGGTGAGGGCGCCGGCGATGCACCCGGTCCACTCGCTCATGTCGGCCTTCGTGGCCGCGTCCATGTCCTCGTCAGCGATGACGTCGGAGAACGCCAGCCGCCCACCGGGGCGCAGCACCCTGGAGGCCTCGGCCAGAACCGCGTTCTTGTCAGCTGCGAGGTTGATGACGCAGTTCGAGATCACCACGTCGACGCTCTCGTCAGGCAACGGGATGTCCTCCAGGTAGCCCTTGAGGAACTCCACGTTCTCCACCCTGGCGCTGGCGGCGTTTCGTCGGGCCAGCTCGAGCATCTCGTCGGTCATGTCCAACCCGATCGCCCGTCCACCCGGGACAACCCGGCGCGCGGAGATGAGGACGTCGGCGCCGGCGCCGGAGCCCAGGTCGAGGACCACCTCACCGGGATGCAGGTCCGCAACGGCGGTCGGTACGCCGCAGCCGAGCGAGGCCGCCACCGCATCGTCGGGAGCACCTTGGGCCTCAGGACCGTAGAGCTCCGCGCCAAACACAACCGGGCCCCACTCGTCGGTGGTGTCCACCGGTGCCGGACCGCAGCACGAGGTCTCGACCACGAGGGCTCCTTCATGGTCTCCGGCCGCTGATCTGGTCGCGGCCGCGGCATACCGCCGGCGGACTGTTTCCCTGATGTCCTCAGCTGCACTCATGATCAGTCTCCTTCGGGGTAGTGCGAACTGCGGTCGACACTGGGACTGCGGTTAACAACATGGAGTTAACGGTTGGCTGCCTGTGCGGAGCTCTGGTCGGGCAACAGCTCTGCCAGCAAGGCCTCCACACGGGCCTGGATCTCGTCGCGGATGGGTCGCACGGCCTCGACGCCCTGGCCCGCGGGATCCTCCAGGTCCCAGTCGAGGTAGCGCTTGCCAGGGAAGATCGGGCAGGCGTCACCGCAGCCCATGGTGATCACCACGTCGGAGGCCTGCACGGCGTCAGTGGTCAGGACCTTGGGGGTTTGTCGGGATATGTCGATGCCCACCTCGGCCATCGCCGCGACTGCGGACGGGTTGACCTGGTCGCCCGGGATGCTCCCGGCGGAGCGCACTTCGACCTTGCCTTCACCGAGGTGGGTCAGGAAGCCGGCCGCCATCTGGGAGCGACCGGCGTTGTGCACACAAACGAACAGGACACTGGGTTTGTCGGTCATGGGGGTGAGTACCTTTCGAGGAGGTCGTTGCGGCTCAGGAGTGGACGGCTGTCGGGGTGAAACGCTTACGTAGGGCGAGGCTGACGTACACCAGCGCGACCAGGACGGGGACCTCGATGAGCGGGCCGACGACCCCCGCCAGGGCCTGCCCGGAGGTCACCCCGAACGTGGCGATCGCGACCGCGATGGCCAGCTCGAAGTTGTTGCCGGCAGCGGTGAACGCCAGGGTCGTAGTCCGCTGGTAACCCAGTCCGAGGCTGGCACCCAGGGCGAACCCGCCGCCCCACATCACCGCGAAGTAGGCGAGCAGCGGCAGCGCGATCCGCGCCACATCAAGGGGGTTGCTGGTGATCGCGTTGCCCTGCAGGGCGAAGAGCACGACGATGGTGAACAACAGGCCGTACAGAGCAAATGGTGCGACGCGGGGGATGAAGCGCTCCTCATACCAGGCGCGCCCCTTGGCCTTCTCCCCCACGCGCCGGGACAGGAACCCGGCCAGCAGCGGTATGCCGAGGAAGATCAGCACGCTGCGGGCTATATCCCACGTGGAGGCGTTGATGCCGGCCTGGTCCAGGCCCAACCAGCCCGGCAGGACGGACAGGTAGAACCAGCCGAGGCCAGCGAAGGCCACAACCTGGAACACCGAGTTGACCGCCACCAGCACCGCGGCAGCCTCCCCGTCGCCGCAGGCGAGGTCGTTCCAGATGATGACCATGGCGATGCATCGGGCCAGGCCGACGATGATCAGGCCGGTGCGGTACGCCGGCAGATCTGGCAGGAAGACCCAGGCCAGGGCGAACATCAGCGCCGGGCCGATCACCCAGTTCAGCAGCAGCGAGCTGACCAGCAGCCGCCGGTCACCGGTCACGGACTCGAGCCGGTCGTAACGGACCTTGGCAAGTACCGGATACATCATGATCAGCAGCCCGATCGCAATCGGCAGGCTGATGCCGTCGACCTGCACCGACTGCAGAACCGCTCCCAGGCCCGGCACCACTCGGCCCAGCAACAGCCCCGCCAGCATGGCCACGCCGATCCACACCGGCAGGAACCGGTCCAGGGTGGACAGCTTGCCGACCACGGCCGGGGCGGCGGAGGTGCTCACGGGCACGGTCATACCCGAACAGCCGGCACGGTCACGCTGAGCGGGGCGGTGGTGAGGTCGGTCGAGCCGAGCACCGCGGACAGCTGGGCCAGCGCCGAGGGCACCACCCGGTAGTAGACCCAGGTGCCTCGTCGTTCGCATTGCAGCAGCCCGGTCTCGCGCAACACCTTGAGGTGGTGGGAGATCGTCGGCTGGCTCAGGTCGAAGCTCACGGAAAGGTCGCAGACGCACGCCTCACCGCCGGCATGGCTGGCCACCAGGCTCAGCAGCCGTAGGCGGGCCGGGTCGCCCAGGGCCTTGAACATCCGGGCCAGATCACCAGCCCAGCCCGCGGTGAGCGGCTCGCGCACCAACGGCGTGCAACACGGTTCGCCCTGAACCAGGGCCGGGGTCTGTTTCGACATTTATCAATATTGACACTTGTCGAACCAACGCGCAAGGCAGGCTCACCCATCTCTTACTGGGTGTGTCCCATGTGTCGCGCGGCTACCGGTCTGCGCCGCGGGCTTCGGCCCAGGTCTTGAGGTCGCCGAGCAGGCCGGGCGCGGTCCCCGACAGCATCCTGCCCAGCGGGATCTTGCCGATGCCTCCAAACAGCCCTTTGGTGCGGGCCTCGACGGTCAGCGTCACGCGTGCGCTCGACGGGTCGTCACCGGGTTGCACGGACCACGTGGCGCCCATCGACGTGACGAAGAACGGGAGCTTCTTCGCGGCGATGTCGTAGGACAACAGCCGCCGGTCGGCGTCATAGGCGACGATCCGCTCGTCGGTGAGCCCTAGCCCGTCCACATCGCAGACTCTCCCTCCGTGTGGGCTCCCGTTGAGACCGGTTGGCGTCGCCGGGTTCGCCGTCGAGGACGTCACGCCGCCGGCCCATGCCGAGATGTCCAGGAAGTCATCGGAGAGGATCCGCCAGATCGACTCCGATGACGCGGCGACGCTGTCCGAGGCGGTCCGCGACACGAGGTTGCGTGCGGTGCGGAATGCCTCCGGTGAGGTGGCGGTGGTGGGGTTGGTCATGCTTTGGGGTCCTTCCGGGTGTTCCTCGTCCGGCGGGTGGCTCCCGACGCGATCGAGTCAGTGCTGGTGGTTCGGTCGGGAAGCGTTGCGATGGTGCCGTCAACAACCTGCGCGACGATCGCGGCCGGCAGCTTCGCCCGGATCATGACGAAGAGGCCGAGCGTGGTGGCGGCCAGCGACTGAGCCTGGCCGCTGCCGCCCCGTCGCGAGCCGGGGTTGCGCGGCTCTCCGAGGGCGTGGGCGTAGGCGCGCTGGAGTCGCTCGACATAGCGCAGCAACGCCTGCTGGCTGCGCGCTGGGTTCGGGGCCAGCTCGACGGCAGAGTTGGTGATCAGACACCCTGGCGCCGTGCCCGACTTCGCAAACGAGGCGAAGGCGCGCAGGACAGTGATGATGGTTTCCACGTCAGCCCCGTCATGTTCGAGCGAACCGATGTAGAACGGCACCTTCGCCGCCTCGTACCTCGCAAGGGCCTCCAGGTAGAGGCCCTCCTTGTCTCCGAACTCGCTGAACACCGTGGCGACGTTGACGCCCATCGCGGCAGAAAGCCGCCGAACTGACGCGTCGTGGTAGCCCAGCTGCCAGAACAGCTCCAGGGCGCTGTCCAGCGCCTCATCCCGATCGAACTGCTTGGGTCGGCCCACACTCCAGAGAATAGATAAACGATCGCTTAGAAACAAGGGCCACCGCGACGCGGCCGCCTGGGGAGCAGGTCCTCGACGACAAGTGGGTCGATCACCGGAACTCCCTCCGCCACCTCCCGCAGTACCCGCCTGGCCCACCCGGCCGCCTCAACTGCCGCCTCCACCCGAGATCACCACCGGACAGGGAACTGCACGGCTCCTTCTTGCGGCACCTCGATACGATGCCGACGGGCGTACTCGTGCGCGATCGCTCGTTGCTGGCGCAGCGAGCGCTAGTCATTGTCACAAGGGCTCCAACCGGCCCAGCTCGGACGATCGGAGATTGCCATGGCACGGTCCACAGAGCTCTCGGCCTCCCTGGCCTTCACGGATCTACTGGAGAGCATCCGGGTCACGCCGTCGTCAACGACCTCCAGGGTGGTCGTCAACAACCCAGCGCTGCGCGTCGTGGTCTTCGCCTTCGATGAGGGCGAGCTGTTGACCGAGCACTCTTCGACGCGGGCTGTGGTCGTGCAGCTGCTCGACGGGGCGATCCGGTTCACCGTGGGCGAAGACGAGCATCCCATGGTCCCGGGTGATGTCATCTATCTGGCCCCTGGCGAGCAACACGCACTCGTTGCAGATGCACCGAGCCACCTCAGTCTGGTCATGGTGGACGTCGCCCCAGCTACAGCTACCGGATGATCGGGAACGCCCACGACGCTGGGCGGACTGACCCGGCCTGGCTCGCCAGCGCCTCACAAGGTCTGCGCCGCGGTCTAGGGTCTGGGCATGGACGAGAAGACGACAGACGCCCCGAAGGACAAGGACCTCGCGTCCTCCACCACGACCGTGCCCGCCGACCCCGTCGACGACCTCGTCACGACCGAGCACACGCTGCGGATCGGCCGCACGCAGCTCGCGTACACCGCGACGACAGGTCGTATCGTCCTGCGTGAGGAGGTGTACGAGGACGGGGCCTTCGCGGGACTGAAGGCCAAGGCCGAGGTCTCCATCACGGCATACGTCGCAGAAGCGAGCAGTGACACGCCTCGACCGGTGACGTTCGCCTTCAACGGCGGGCCGGGTTCGAGCTCGGTCTGGCT
>JBBRWQ010000109.1:0-9707 GCA_038249115.1 Actinomycetales bacterium | reverse complement strand
CGCAGCCATGTACGCGGCTACGTGGTTTCGTCAGCGCGAGATGGTGGCGCATCTGGCGCTGCTGACGGTGTTGTCGGCCGCCGTCGTGTTCTTCGTTCTTGGCAGCCAAGGTCCGTACTTGCGCGGGCTGTGGGCCGCCATTATCGCCCTGTGTTGGGGCCTGGGTCTCTTCGTCAACGCGCTCGTGCGGGACCTCAACCGGAGGGTGATGTCCGACCCGCTCACGGGCCTACTCAATCGCACAGGGCTCGGTCTCGTGGCGGCGAACCTTTCGGGCAACCGCGCCCACATGTTGCCCCGCGCCGTGGCGGTCCTCGACTTCGAAGGCTTCAAGGCATACAACGACGTGAACGGGCACCAGGCAGGAGACGAGGTTCTTCGCGAGGCGGGCACGGCTCTGCGTTCGCAGCTTCGACCTAGCGACACGCCCGCCCGAACCGGCGGCGACGAGTTCGTGGTCCTGCTGCCTTTCACCACCGTCGACGACGCCAGGGCGGTCATTGCACGGGTCGTCGCCTCCCTGCCGGTCGGTTGCTCCTACGGCCTCGCGGACTGGCCCGCAGGGTCGACCTTTGAGGAGGCCGTGCACGCTGCGGATCACAAGATGTACGTAAACAAGAGGCGCAACGAGTAGTAGTCAAACCCGACGCCCGGCCCGAATGTGGAGAATGTTCCCAATTGCGGGCATACGACTTCGCGCTCCCCTAGCCTTGCGTCATGTCCTCGTCCCAACTGATCCGAGCGCTAGTCCTGTCCTGTCACCCCATCCCATCGGTGGCAGTCACTGGAATCAGCGCTGGGCTGGCAGTTCTCGCCGGCCTTCCCCTCGGCCGCGGGGCCCTTGTGACGGGAGCGGTCTTCACCGGCCAGCTGTCAATTGGCTGGTCTAACGATTACCTCGACGCAGACAGGGACAGGGCCGTGCTTCGGTCCGACAAGCCTCTTGCGACCGGCGGGGCGAGGCCTCGCGTCGTCGGCATCGCCGCAGTCGTCGCTCTCTCCCTGACCGTCGCGTTGTCGGCAGCACTTGGCTGGCCAGGCGGCGCAGCTGCACTGCTGACCGTGTTGGCCGCCTGGGGCTACAACCTGGGCCTCAAGGCGACGGCACTGTCTTGGCTGCCGTATGCCATCGCCTTCGGGCTGGCTCCCGCGGTGGTGACACTGTCGGATTCCACGCCGCGGTGGCCGCCTTCCTGGTTGCTGACCGCCTGTGCGCTGCTCGGAGTGGCCGCCCATCTGGCAAACGTCCTTCCCGACCTGGGCGACGACGTCGCGACGGGAATCCGCGGGCTTCCACACAGGATCGGCGCCAGGGCCACCGCACTGACCGCCGCCGCGCTGTTGTTGGCCGCGTCGGCGGCGATCTTTGCCGGCCCGGCCGGCCAAGCGGGCGCCTGGCGCTGGGGCCTCTTCGCCGCAACGGTGCTGGCGGCAGGTGCGTCCACCAGGGTCGCCTACGGCGACCCTTCCTCGCGGAGGTTCTTCATAGCGATCATCCTCATTGCGGCGCTCGACGTTGTGTCCCTCGCGCTTTCGGGCGTTCACCTCTGAGGCGAACCGAGAACAGTGCCGTGCCGGACGACGCCGGAAACTGCGGCTCAGTTCCGAACCCAAAAGCAACAGGGCCACTCCCGATGGAGAGGCCCTGAGCGTCAACGATGTCTTGAGACATCACAAAGTGCTCGCTGCAACGTACGATGCCACCACATGCCTGACAGGTGAGTCTGGACATATCTGCTGTTGACGACATTGCGTGTCGCAAGCAGACAAGCAGCGGGTCATCGTATTGCCTCCCGGCTTCCATTCGCGCCCAGTAAAAGGACGCCGCCACGTTGGGGCAGACCGTTCCGTCCTATGGCGCCCCGTCGAACTCCGGGACCGGACGGCGATCGGCATCCTCTTTGGTCGTGGCTCTGCCATTGGCCGCGATGTCGTCGATCAGCCACTTCATCTGGGCAATCTCGTTGACCTGCGCATTGATGATCCCGTCGGCGAGTTCACGCACCCTCACGTCATCGATGTTTGCACGCTCGCTGGTCAGGATCGCGATCGAGTGGTGCGGAATCATTCCATTCATGTAGGCCACGTCGTCGACCAGGACTTGGGAGCGGGACAGGCCTAGGGCTGAACCGCCCAGCACCAAGGCGGCCACGAAGATCGCGATGTTGACCTTGACGTTGCGATACATCATCGCCCACATGAAGCTCAGCATGATGATTGCCATCGCCGAACCCATCAGGAGGGCCATGTAGAAGCGTTCCTCGCTCCATCGCACGTGGTCGATGCTGAAGTTGTTTGTGTAAGACAGGAGGAACATCACGGTCGTGGACGTGAGGATCATCGCACCGAACAGCAAATACATGCGTCGTTGCTTGTGATCCGCACCTGACCCGTCGCCGTCGGCCTTCTTGGTTTTTGGGCTCTCGCTCGCTGTCGTCACGTCATTGCCTTTCCGTATTGGGCTTCAGTTCACTTCGCTCGCGGTCAGGGCTCGCGCGGTCAGAGTTCGCGCGAACAGGTCGCTGGTCCGCGGTCCCTAGGGGCCTCTGGCTTCGGCGGCCTTTTCCATGTAGGTAGCATTTGACTCACGCCGAAGTTCGGGCCCCTCACCTACCAGGACCTCTGTCAGGCATCTTTGCCAACGACGCATGCTATTCAGCATGCCACAGGAGAGCGAACACCGCCGGTTACCATCACGAAACCGTTCAACCACGGCGGGTGAGATGCAGTCTGAAGAGTTCGTGACACCTGCGGAATCGCCCCCACCAACACACCATCTCTCGTGCGATAGAAACGCGTCTCACTTCGCGGCGTTTGTGACTGATTTGTCACGGCGTGGCGAAGAAGCGGGCATACAACTTCGCTGGCGACACCGCCTGTAAGCCGGTGCATGAAGGCTAGACTTTGCACCTGCGGCCTCGTTCCCTACACCCGTGTTGGGCGCAATGGCCAGCGAGACGGGAGCGTCACTGTGAGCGAGAGTCCCCACGATCATCCTGGCCCGTTGCCACCGAGCAGGCCCTTGGGCTCCGAGGACAACCTGCGTGCCGTACGCTCCGAGGACGGCACGGCTCCACTGGTTTTGGTGCTGGGAGCCACCGGCTACATCGGAGGCCGTCTGGTGCCGCGGCTCTTGGCGGGCGGCTACCGCGTACGCACCCTGACGCGCTTCAGCACGCGTATTGCCGCACTCCCCTGGGCCAACGATGTTGACATCGTCGAGGCCGATGCTTCAGACGCAGTTGCGATGGATCAAGCAATGGCTGGCGTGGACATCGTGTACTTCCTGGTGCATTCGATGACGAGCGGACGCGACTACGGGAGTCTCGATCGCACCATCGCTGTCAACGTGGCGAAGAGCGCAGCGGAACACAAGGTGGGACGCATCGTCTACTTGGGCGGGCTGCATCCTGATGAGGGCAAACTCTCCTCACACCTCGCCTCGCGCAAGGAGGTGGGCGACATCCTGATGGGATCTGGAGTGCCCACTATCGTCCTCCAAGCAGGCGTGGTCATCGGTGCGGGATCCGCATCGTTCGAGATGATCCGCCACCTGACCGAGGTCTTGCCGTACATGCCCGCACCCAAATGGGTGCGCAACTTCATCCAACCGATCGCAGTGCGCGATGTCATCTACTACCTGTTGGCCGCGGCACGTGTGGACGATGGCGTGAACCGGGCGTTCGACATCGGCGGACCCGACGTCATGCGCTACTCCGAGATGATGAACGGATACGCGGCCGAGGCGGGGCTACCGAGGCGCCGCATCGCGGGGTTGCCCGTGCTCACGCCGGGGCTCGCTTCCCACTGGGTGGGGCTTGTCACTCCGGTGCCTCGTCGGCTCGCGCGGCCCCTCGTGGAGTCTTTGCTGCACTCGTGCGTGGTGAAGGACGACGCGATCAATGGCGTCATACCGCCTCCGCCCGAGGGCCTTGTGGGTTACAGCGACGCGCTTCGGCTTGCACTGGGCCGCATCGAGATTGATCAGGTGGAGACCAGCTGGGTCGATGCTCGCGTCACCGGTGCGCCCAGCGACCCCATGCCGAGCGACCCCGAGTGGGCGGGTCGGATCGTCTTCAAGGATCTTCGCAAGAAGTCTACCTCGGCCGATGCCGCTACGGTCTGGAGAGTGATTTCGCAGGTGGGTGGCGCCACCGGGTGGTATTCGGCGTCGGTGCTGTGGGCGGCGCGGGGTTTGATCGACAGGCTCGCCGGCGGAGTGGGCATCACGCGCGGGCGTCGCACGCTTAAGCAGCTGACGGTGGGAGACGCGATCGACGTGTGGCGCGTTGAGCACATCGAGCCCGAGCGCCTGTTGCGCCTGCGCGCCGAGATGCGCGTTCCCGGGAGCGCGTGGCTGGAGCTGGGCGTCAATCCCACCGAGACCGGCTCGGAGTACTGGCAGCGCGCGGTCTTTTTCCCTCGCGGGCTGACCGGACGGCTCTATTGGTTGTCCATGCTTCCGTTCCACGGCCTGATCTTTAGCGGCATGGTGAACAGGATCGTTGCTGTCGCGGAGGGCGACGGGGTGGGCGACGCGCGCACTCTCAAGGACGCCAAGCACTGACTCGAGACGATGAGTGGGGCGCGTCGCGCGGCCGTGGGCCCCGGATAACAGGGAGGATTGTCCTGGACCCGCGCATAAGCCTGCATATCCTGGTATGTGCACCTGAAGAATGGACGCATCCATGCTCGATCTGCTCGGCGGGTCGCTGGGCACCGTCCTTCTCATGGGCCTGGCTGCGGTGGTCATCGGCTTCTCAAAGACGGCACTGGGCGGCCTTGCCGTCATCTCCGTTGCCATCTTCGCGACGATTCTCCCCGCGAAGGAGTCCACGGCCGCCATCCTGGTGCTTCTCATCGTGGGCGACCTCGTCGCAGTGTGGCACTACCGCCACGACGCCGACTGGTCCCTGATCCGGCGGCTACTCCCGGCCGTGCTCCCCGGGCTCGTGCTCGGGTCGGTCTTCCTCCGGGTCGTGTCCGACGTCGTCCTACGCCGCGGCATCGGGGTCATCCTGCTCGTGCTTCTGTTGCTCCAACTCTGGGTGAAGTGGCGCAGCAAGGTCCCCGCTTCGACCGCGGACGAGCACAGCGCGTCCAACGCGCACGAGCACCGCGCGGTGGCCTGGACGGCAGGGACCGGCGTGGGCTTCACGACCATGACGGCCAACGCTGCTGGGGCGGTGATGACCCTCTACCTATCGGCGTCGGGCATCGAGAAGCGCCGCTTCATCGGCACCAACGCGTGGTTCTTCCTCATCGTGAACCTCGTCAAGGTGCCCTTCTCCGTCGGGCTCGGGCTGATGCACTGGGGCGACGTCGGCCGCGGAGGGCTTCTCGCCCCGCTCATCCTGCTCGGGGGGATCATCGGCTACGCCACAGCTCGCCGGATCAGTCAGCGCCGCTTCGACGTCGCGGTGCTCCTCGCCTCGGGCGTGGCGGCCACGGCGCTGCTGTTGTGACCGAATCCGCTAGTCACGCCGGTCGATCGGCATCGTCGCTCCCCTACGAGAGCCGACAAAGCCCCGCTGTGCGGACTGTCAGCTCTTGAATTAACTCAGTGCGCGATCTGCTGGACGGCCGCGCCGAACACCCGCGGCAGGCGTGCGGCGAGTGGGACGATCCGCGACGCCAACAGCGGCTGGTTCCTGGCCCACAACAAAGACGAGGTGATCGTGCGATAGCGCCGCGATGCGGACAGCCAGCGTCGTTCGTAGGCTCCCGGGTCATCGGCAACGACGCAGTCCACGAGCGCGCGGGCGCAGGCCAGCGCGACCGCGATACCTTCTCCGGTCAGGGCATCGACGTAGCCGGCGGCATCCCCGACCAACAGGACCCGTCCAGCCACCCGGGCGGACGTGCGCTGCCGTAGCGGGCCCGCCCCCCGGACAGATGTGACACCGATGTCAGGGAGTCGGTCGCGCAACTCAGGGAACGCATCCAGTTGCTGAGCGAATGGTGCCTGAACGCTCGATAGGACGGCGACGCCCACCATGTCGGGCCCGACCGGCGTCACGTACGCCTCCGCCCGGGTTCCCCAGTGCACCTCGACGAGATCGGTCCACGGGGCTATGGCGAAGTGCTGCCGAGTGCCCCATCGCGGAGCTTTCGCCGGGTTGAAGGCTCGCTCGAGACCCAGCTGGCGGCGTATCGGAGAATGGAGCCCATCGGCCACGGCCAGGTACCGGGCACGCCGGCCGTCGACGCTCACCCCGTCTGCTCCGGGGCGTACGTCCACGGCGCGGGAGGTCACCACCTCCACACCTGCGTCCTGGGCGGCTTCCATCAGAAGTGCCTGCAGGGTGGTGCGGCGCACGCCCATTCCGTCGCCGTGCCGGAAGCCTGCATCGACCGCGCGATGGCCGTCCGTGTAGCGGATGCCGCGGATCGTCTGCCCTTGCGGTTGCACCCCGAGCTCACTCAGCGCTTTGACGGCCCCTGGCATCAGGCCCTCGCCGCACGCCTTGTCAATGGGGCCCTGACGGGGTTCGAGCACCACCGTGCGGAGACCGGCTCGTGCTGCATACAAGGCTGTGGCCAGCCCTGCGGGTCCGGCGCCTGCGACGATGAGGTCGGCGTCAGTCACCGGACGCCACGTGCGTTTCGGGCGGGGTCGGCAGCGGCGTCTCCGCAAGCGCCCGCGCCAACGCCGCGTTCTCGGCCAAGATCCGCACCCGCAGCAACGCGGCGTTCACCACAGTGAAGCCAACCGCCGTGATCCAGGAGGTGTGCACCAGCGGCAGCGCGATGCCCTCGAGCACCACCGCGACGTAGTTGGGGTGACGCATCCAGCGGTACGGACCGCGGTCGACCAGAGGCAGCCCGGGCACCACGATGATGCGCGTGTTCCACCTGGTTCCAAGGATGGTGATACACCACCAGCGCAGGGCCTGGGCGAGGAGCGCCACGGCGAGCATCGGCCAGCCGAGCGCCGGGATGAACGTACGATATTGCGCCTCGACCAGGCAAGCCACCAGCAGACCGATGTGCAGCACGACCATGAACGGGTAGTGCCCAAAGCCGTACTCGCGCCCACCACGGGCCAGAGCCCAGGCCAGGTTGCGCCTGGATACGACCAGCTCGGCAAGCCGCTCGACTCCGACGGCAAGGATCAGCACCACATAGAACGTCATCATCTGCTCACCATTCCAGGAGGACAAGCTCGGAGCAGAAGCCGGGGCCCATCGACGTCATCATCCCCGCAGCACCCGGGGTCAGGGAACGCGCATCTAGGGTGTCGCGCAGAATATGCAGCACCGAAGATGACGAGAGGTTGCCGACCTGGTCCAACGAGCGCCACGTGAGCTCCAACGGGTCACCTGGAAGGCCCAACTCCGCCTCGATCGCCTCGATCACCTTGGGGCCGCCCGGGTGTGAGACCCACGCCTGGACCTCATCGACCCGCAGCGAATGCGCCTCCAGCAGCGATCGAATGTCCCCACCTAGAGTCTGTTTCACGAGCACAGGCACCTGCGCGTCAAGAACGATCCGCAGTCCGCCAGCGCCCACATCCATGCCCAGCACGCTCTCGGTGTCCGGGTAGAGGCGGCTACGGGAGTCGATCACACGCGGGCCCGGTTCTGGCCGGTTGGCCCCCACCCCAACGACGGCGGCGGCACCATCGCCGAACAGGCCGCTGGCCACAAGGTTGGCGACCGAGCGGTCGTCTCGCTGCACCGTCAGCGAGCAGAGCTCGACGGAGATCAGCGCCCCGACCTCGTTCGGGTGACCAACGAGGTAGTCGTGCAGGCGGGCAATTCCCGCCGCGCCGGCCACGCACCCGAGCCCGAAGAGCGGCACCCTTTTCACATCGGGCCGCAACCCGACGATCTGGCCGATGCGGCCCTCGATCGACGGCACGGCGATGCCTGTGACCGTGGTGGAGAAGACCACGTCGACGTCAGCCGCAGCGATGCCTGCGCGTTCCAGCGCGCCGGTCAAGGCCTCAGCGCCCAGCCGGACCGCGTGGGCGATGAACAGGTCGTTCGACTCTTTGAAGCCGGTGAGCGTGGCGTACTGCTCGAGCGGCAGGACAAGGTGGCGGTTGCTGACCCGCGAGTTGCGGTGTAGCCGCGCCAGCAGAGCCTCGTTGCCACCCGGTCCCAGACACATCTCGGTAAAGGCCGAGGTAATTTCCGCCTGCGTGTAGCGGTTCTGCGGCAAGACAGCGTGGACGCCAGCCAAAGTTGTCACGAGCCCAACATTAGCCGCACGTCGCGCCACGTCCTCGCTCGCGTCCTCGCTCGCGTCCTCGCTCGCGTCCTCGTCCACGCTGTCGTCGGCGCGACCGCTGGCTCTGTCCTGTCAACCATTTGGTTCGGTGGCCGTCACCACACTGGCTGCCGAGCTGGCCGCGCTGGCAGGCCTTCCCCGTGACAATGCCAAGGAGGAACCCGTCACCCCTGTCACTCTTTCGACGTCGCATCCATTCTTGGTCTGTCGACGCTCGCCTTCGTGCCCCTTCATGGCAGAGTTGTTCCCATGAAGAAGCTAGCTCGGCTCCCGCAACACATTGGCATCATTCCCGACGGCAATCGACGGTGGGCTCAGCTGAAGGGACTGAAGAAGCAGGACGGGTATGAGTCTGGCCTTCGGCCAGGGCTAGAGGTGTACGAGCTGTGTGTGGAGCTGGGAATCAGGGAGCTGACGTTGTACGGGTTCACCGTAGATAACACCAAACGTCCATCTATACAGATCGGAGCGTTTCAGAGGGCGTGTGTTGAAGCCGTTGAATACCTGGCGAGCAAGGACACGGACCTGCTGGTTGTGGGGAACACTAAGTCGCGATTCTTTCCAAAGGCACTACTGCCGTACACCCAGAGAACGAGATGCGGGAGTGGTCTCATCAAGGTCAACTTCCTGGCCAACTATGGCTGGAATTGGGACCTCAACTATTCGACGCAGAACAGTGATACCAGCTCGAGGGGCAACATCGTTGACGGTATAGCGTCCTCGGATATCTCAAGAATCGACCTGATCATCCGCTGGGGCGGGGGGCGAAGGCTGAGTGGATTCTTACCGATCCAATCGGTCTATGCGGACTTCTATGTGGTGGATGAGATGTGGCCCGACTACAGCAGCGAGCAAGTCTATGAGGCCCTGGAATGGTATCAAGGTCAAGACATCACGCTGGGCGGTTAGCCCCGGGGCGTTGTGCGTGGAGTCCGAGTTCCTGACAGCGAACCCGTAGGCTCGAACATGGCTCGTGGTCCCTTGATTCTGGATGCGTCGACAACAGCGATCCCAGCAGGCCACCAGCGTTCTAGGTCTCAACGACGCGACCCAACCCCGTCACAACGAGCGGCAAAGCCGAACCCGTATGGACGAGCGTGGCAGCAGGCCGTAGTCAGCCCTTGCCGATACCGTGAACACACAGCCCCAAAGCCAGATTCGCGAGCACCCCGCAGGAGACCTACGTTGACTCCAACGACTAGCCAGGCGCAGCGCGCAGAGCTGCACAAGACGATCTGGCGCATCGCAAACGACCTGCGCGGGAGCATCACGGGATGGGATTTCAAGGGCTACGTGCTGGGCATGCTGTTCTACCGTTTCATCTCGGAGAACCTCGCGGCGTACGTCGACGCCGGTGAGCGCGAGTCAGGGGATGCGAACTTCAACTACCGTGCACTCGCCGATGCCGATGCCGAGTTTGGGCGTAAGGAGACGGTTGCCGAAAAGGGCTTCTACATGCTGCCCTCGGAGCT
>JBBRWQ010000108.1:0-9995 GCA_038249115.1 Actinomycetales bacterium | reverse complement strand
TGATGATCGCGACGACGAGCCAGATCAACTGGGTCGTACTCATGTCAGCCTCTTCTCTCGGAGCGCTTAAGGGCGCCATCAACCTTACCCCCAGCATCGAATTTCAACCCCGTACGCACGTTGGTGACCGTCCGCCGTCGAGGGGACCCTGCCCGGTTCCTGCCCGAGCAGTCGAGCGCACCGAGCGAAATCGACGGGTGTGACCCAGACCGACTGTTGGAGGCGCGGAGTCATTCGGGGTGGATCAGTCCTTGCGCTGGAGGCAAGATGACTGTCATGCCCAACGCGTCCGAGTCGTCGTCACCACCGCCAGCCAAGCCGACAACCCGATTTGGTGCCCGAGCCGTCCTGTCCGCTGTGGCGCTGGTACTGGTGGCGGTCCCTGGTGCGCTGACGCTGTTTCTGGTGGAGGACAGGTGGGCGCCACTGCTGCGGGCCGACGACGGCGCGCGCGACAGCTTGCACAATTTCGCGGTGACCCACACCGGGTTCGTCGGCGCCATGCAGCTGATCAGCGACTCCGGGTCTGCGCTGGCATGGCAGATCGTGCTCACGGTTGTCGTGGTCTGGTTGCTCTGGCGTCGGCTACCTCGACTGGCCCTGTTCGTGGTGACCACGACGGCCGGGTCGTCGCTGCTGAACACCGTTGTCAAGGCAGCAGTCCACCGGCTACGTCCTGTCCTTCCCCACCCGGTCGCCCATGAGCCCGGGTCGAGCTTTCCCAGCGGTCACGCCCAGGCGGCGGTGGTCGGGTACGCGGTGCTGCTGTTGGTCTTTTTGCCCATCCTGCGTGGAGTATGGCGCAGAGTCGCGGTCACGTTCGCGCTGCTTATGGTCTTGGCGATTGGCTTCTCCAGGGTAGCTCTCGGGGTCCATTACCTGTCCGATGTTGTTGGGGGCTTTGTCCTGGGTGCGGCGTGGGTGGCGGCGATGGCGGCCGTCTTCAACGCGATGCGCATCGATCGCGGACTGCGACCGGTGGACCTAGAGGAGGGGCTCGAACCCGAGCAGGCACCGCAACTGGCCAGTGGCACCACCGGCGATGAGGGGACCGACCCCTCGCCCTAAGACGCGGATCTCCCGCGCCCGGGCTCTCGGCAGGCAACGTTCATCCGCCGCGGTAAGCGCTATCCCGAATTGGCGGGCAGCGCTAACGTTGTTGGCGCTGCAGGTCCGTCACGTGAGGGACGGCGGCCGTTAGCGATGTGAGTCACTTGGATAGCCCAGACGGGGTCATCCTGGAAGGACGAAAGGAACCTCAAATGATCATTCTCGGAATCGTGCTTGTGGTCGTGGGAGTAGTCGCGAGCATACCCATCTTGGTGACCATCGGCGTCATCTTGTTGGTGGTTGGAGCGATCCTGTGGGTCCTCGGTTCGATGGGCCGCGCGGTCGGCGGACGGAAGCACTACTACTGATCCGGACCTCACGATACTGACGGAGATCTCCTACGACGGGCGTGGACGAACGTCGAACGTGCCCCACATGCCATTGATGAACCGAACGAGAAGGGAGCCCGGAAATGGGCTGGGACGACAAGATGAAGAACAAGAAGGACGAGGCCAAAGGCGCAGCCAAGGAGCACCTTGGCGAGGCAACAGGCGACGAGCAGCTGGAACGCGAAGGTAAGACCGATCAGACCAAGAGCAACCTCAAACAGGCCGGCGAGAAGGTCAAGGACGCCTTCAACAAGGACTGATCGTGCCCTGACCGGGCGGCAGGTTGCCGTCGGCGCACTGGATAAGGATCGAATGTGCCGGTAACCCAGTGGTTCCTGACTTCTCGCGAGCGCGGAAATCCTTCAACTCGCCTGGACGATCGCCATCGCGGTGGCGTGGCGTGGACCGAGGGCAACCTGGTGCGTGCGCTCATCCACGGCGCGACGTACTTCGCGGAGCTGCACGAGCGGGTGTCGCAGATGCGCGACGGTGACCTGCTGATGTTCGTCGACTGGCGTGGCGACCCCGACGAGCGCCTCACCAATACCCCCGACACCGGAATCGGAACGGTGTTCGCGGACGCGGCTCGACGCGGCGTCGATGTTCGCGGGCTGGTGTGGCGCTCTCACTGGGACCGCTTCGCCTTCTCTGCGCAGGAGAACCGGCACCTGGGTCAGGAGATCAATGCCGCCGGCGGCCAGTGCCTGCTCGACATGCGGGTGCGGACCGGAGGGTCGCACCACCAGAAGTTCGTCGTCCTTCGCCACCACGACCGCCCCGAGCTCGACATCGCCTTCCTGGGTGGTATCGACCTGTGCCACGGCCGCCGCGACGACATTTCGCATAGGGGCGACCCGCAGACCCAGCCGATGGCGGCCGTGTACGGGTCGCGACCGCCGTGGCACGACGTGCAGCTGGCCATCAGCGGCCCGGCCGTCGGTGACGTGGAGACGGTGTTCCGGGAACGATGGGAAGACCCCCGGGCGCTGAGCCGAAGCCCGCTGGGATGGCTCGCGGACCGGGTCCGAGCCGACCAGCCGAAGGTCACGGAGCTGCCGTCACAGCGTCCCGACCCTGAGCCGGCAGGACCTCATCGGGTGCAGCTGCTGCGCACCTACCCTCGCCGTATCGGCGGCTACGAGTTCGCACCTCAGGGGGAACGGAGCGTGGCGCGCGGCTACACCAAAGCCGTCAGCCAGGCGCGCCACCTGATCTACATCGAGGACCAGTACCTGTGGTCGCCGGACGTGGCAGCGATGTTCACGAAGGCGTTACAGCGCAACCCCGGGCTGCAGCTGATAGCCGTGCTCCCACTGTTCCCCGACCAGGATGGTCGCATCTCCCAGCCGCCTGACCTGGTGGGGCGCGATCGCGCGATCGAGACGCTGCGCAAGGCGGCACCCGGGAGGGTCGCGTTCTACGGGCTGGAGAGCCCGGACGGCGTTCCGGTCTACGTGCATGCCAAGGTCTGCGTCATCGACGACCGGTGGGCGTCAGTGGGGTCCGACAACTTCAACCGCAGGTCCTGGACCCACGACTCCGAACTGTCCGCGGCAGTGTTAGACCCCGGGTACGCGCAGGCGTTGCGGCTCAACCTCGCCCGCGAGCACCTCGAACGTGCCGGGCCGGTGAACGACCTGCAGGACCCGGCCACGACGTTCACCGCGTTCGCCGACTGCGCCGCCCAGCTACAACGCTGGTATGACGGCGGATGCCAGGGCGCCCGCCCGCCGGGGCGGCTGCGCCCAATAAACGACGGGGCGCTGACGCGGTTGACGCGAGCCTGGGCAACACCGCTCTACCATCTCTTCTACGACCCCGACGGCCGGCCTCTGAAGATCAGGATGCGCCGCTCCTTCTGAGAAGCGGCCAGGATCAGACGCGGGCATGCTTGGCGCGTGCGAAGCTGTAGACGCCGTAGGCGGCGATGCCGAATGCGACCACAGTCAGGAGCCAGGGCCCGGCCGGCTGCTGACGAAACGTGCGCAGCGCCCCGTCGAGTCCGGTGGCCTTGCTCGCTGAGTTCTGCGCCGCGGCAGTGACGAACAAGATCCCAACCACGGCCAGGGCGACGCTGCTCGCAGACGAGCTGCGTGTCAAGGCCCTGATCGAGGCCCTGCACCGGGCGCCGCTGGAACACCATAAGGCGAAGGACATCCTCAGAGCCGCGGGCCTGCCGATCCTTTCGGTCGGCAACCCGCACGTCGCGTCGGACCTGGCAAAGATCAAGGACGGAGTTACGTTGTCCCCAATCCTGCTGGTGCGAGGCGACTTCGTCACGGGCAAAGCCCTGCAAATCGCGGACGGCTATCACCGCGTCTGCGCGAGCTTCCACACTGACGAGAACACCGACATCCCGTGCCGGACGGTGGCGGCCGACGCGCAGGGATGACCTCCTGACCCAGGTGGGTGTCGATGACGGTCCCGCAGGGATCCGTGGCCGGCCCGCGTGCTTCTTCCCGGCGAAATGGGTGTGACCCAGCACGCTCGGCAGGGGAGCCACGCTCTTGCTACTCGCCAGGCACCGGATCAGTCAACCCGGGATCGGGAGCTTCGCCGGTCCCCTCCTGCTCCGCGGCGGTGAGCCGGTCACCGAGCGCGCGGGCCAGCTTGGATGACCATCCGGACCCGGTAGCACCCGCGCCCTTCAGCAGCTCGACTGCGGCCGCGAGCAACCCGCGGTCGCCCTCGACGAGCTCGACCTCCCACTCACGCCACTGATCAAGCACCTCCCCGCTGATGGGGGCGCGCGTGGTGACTACGTCGTCGGCCACCTCGACCAGGACTCGGCCCCAGGCATCGTGCAGCCGGCGCACCGAACGCCGCGTGTGCAGCAACACCACCGGCCCCAGCTGCGCATCGCCGACCTGCGAACGCGCCACTGCAAGAAGCTCGCCAGGGACCTGGCCGTCGACCGGCCCGAGCGGCGCCTGGATCTCGGTACGCTCATCGACCGACACCGGGATCTTCAGATGCCAGCCAGCATCCGAGCCGCCGGTCCGACGACGTAGCGTCATACCCGCCTGGGCTAGGCGCAGATCAGCGGTGTCCACATAGACGGCCTCGAGCTCGAACACCTCAGGTCCGTCAACTGAGGTCACACCAGGCAACCCCGCCAGATCCGGCAGCACGAGGTCAACAGAAACCTCAAGCTTGGACTCGATCTCCCGCTGCGTGGCCATGAGCCAAGATCTCACACCAGGGCGGCCAAACCCGAAGGCAGATCGGATCGGGCGCGCCGTCACGACCCGGCCCGCCCGCTGACGCGTTCCTTTCACAGGCGCGAAAACGAGCACGCCGTTCCTGATCAGCGCCGCGGGCCCCAAACGGACAATTCCCACCAGCTGACGTCTTGCCCGAACCCTGCGGCGCCGAGGACAATTCAGTCATGTACAACCTCGATGAACAGCACGCCGTCGAGCAGGTCTGCCAGCGGCTCGCCGCGGGCTTCCCCCACGTAGCTTCGACGAACGTCAGGTTCGCCGTCGAGCAGGCACACCACAGCCTGGCCGGTGCCCCAGTGCGCAACTACGTGCCGGTCCTGGTCGAACACGCAGCTCGCGAGGCCTTGACCGCCGCCACGCCGGGCGCCGCCGTCAACACCCTCATCTCGGCCTGACCACAACCCAGCGAGTCCGGCCGCGGAAGCGGCACGTGCCGCGCCGGCCATGGTGCATGGGGCCTAATGCGAGTCGTGGGCGTCTAGCGGGCGGGTTGATGCCTTTCGTAGGCACTGACGGCTCCGTGGCAGTGATGCAGTAGCCACCATCCGCCCTTCATGACCGTCGTCTCCCGCGGCGCCCGCAGGTAGGAGCCGTGGCCGAGGCCGCTGAGGAGACCGGTGATCACTTGCTGCCCCCCGCAGACGACCAGAGCCTGACCGGCGGATGCCTCGCGTCGAACCCGGTCCGCGGCCTCGATCTCGTTCCCCGCAAAGCCGGCGAGTGTCAGCTGGGTCTCGCGTCGCACGGTCAGACCAGTGGCCGTGGCGAAGGGGGTGAGCATGTCGACACAGGCCGCCAGGTCGGCGCTGAGCAGATCGGTGACCCCAAGCCCCTCCAGGATGGGGACCAGGGAGGCGGCCCGGTCCCGGCCGGACCGGTTGAGCCGCTGTTCTTCGGGTCGCGCCTTGGTTCGCCGCGAAGGTGCCACAGTTTCACCGTGCCGGACCAGCAGCAGCAGCTCGGTGTTCCGGCGGGTTCGACCGAAGGTGTCCAGGACGGCACGGTCGGACCCCGAGGTGACCCGGTCGCGTGCCTCGGCCAGTGGCAGCCAAGCCATCTGGTCGACTTCCTTGCTGACACGAAACGCCCCCCCGGCGCACCGCATCGCCCAGTAGGCCACAGCCTTCTTGGAACGGTGGCCACCGGAATTGACGCGATACCGCTGGGTCATCAGGTAGGGACCCAGGCGCGGACGGTGCCCCGTCTCCTCAGCCACCTCCCGCAACGCGGTGACCAGCAGGTGCTCCCCGGCTTTGGCCTTGCCCTTGGGTAGGGACCAGTCGTCGTACTTCGGCCTATGCACCAGTGCCACCTGCGGATCCGAGGCGTCCTCACGCCACAGGACTCCTCCGGCTGCCAGGACGGTGGGATGGCTCACCTCGGGCGCACTTCCGCCCAGAGCTGTTCATAGCACAGGGCCGCCCGGCTGGTCGGGGCGAACGCGGGGACCGGTGCCCGGCGTTCGGCCATCTGCTCGATGATCGACAGTGCCGGGATCACCGTGCCGCTCACCCGGGTGCCGTCTCGGGGGATCGAGTCGATCACCTCCCGGTGCAGGCGCTTGCGACGGTCGGCCATGGAGAAGAAGGCGACCAGCTCCGGCTTGCTGCCAGCCGAGTCGGCCACGAAACGGGTCAGCTGGGCAAAGGTCCGCAACGACAGTGTGGCCGGGATCAGCGGGATCAACAGAGTGTCGGCGGCGTGCAGGACGTTCTCGGACACCAGTGAGATGCTGGGCGGGCAGTCCAGGAAGATGACGTCGTAGTCGTCGACGACCTCCTCCAGCAGCTGGCCGAGGCGCCGGGTCCGTTTCTTGGTGTCGTCGAGGTCGAGATCCATGTTGCGGTAGCTGAAGTCGGCCGGCAGCAGATCCAGGTTGTCGAAGTCGGTGGCCTTGATGGCCTGCTCGATCGGACGTTTGCGGGTCACCAGGGCATGACCGCCACCCTTGACCCGCGCTCGCACCCGGAACAGGTAGGTGGCGGCGGCCTGCGGGTCGAGGTCCCACAGCAGGGTCCGTCGGCCCTCACGGGCGGACAGGTAGGCCAGGTTCACCGCGGTCGTCGTCTTCCCGACACCGCCCTTGATGTTGTACGTCGCGAAGACCTTCACCGCCCGGCGCCTCCGAGCTGGTCCATCCTCTGCTGGCTGGCTGGCCGGGTGAAGCGGGCGACGGTGCCGTCGAACTGTCGGCGGGCTCGGTCCTGCTCAGCGTCCAGATGGGCGATGAGCTCGCCCATCGCCAACATCGTCGCTGCCTGCGTCCCGTTGTTCATCATTGCCTCGGCGAACCCGCGCAGGGCATGGCTCTGCACGTTGCAGTCCTGGAATCGGCCTAGCACGTCCTGCAAGCCCTTGAGGTCGGCCACCGCGCGTTTGCGCGGGCCGCTGGCGACCACCGGTGCGCACACCTCGATCGCGTAGCGCAGCTCCTTGCACCTCTTGCGCAGCGCGTGGAGGTCGGTGGCTGGCGACTCGGCGCAGATCGCGGCACCGCCACGCGCGACTCGCCGATAAGCACGCGAGATGCTGCGGTCGGCCCAGCTCCCGGCCGACAGCCGTTCCCCACCCGTGGCGTCCGTGGCGTCCGTGGCGTCGCTGAGCCTGGTCAGCTCCTCGTCCCACTGCGTCAGCAGCCGCCCGAACCTGGCGGACCGAAGTTCGCGCACCAGCACCCGTCTTTCAGCAGCACGTCGGGTGCGCAGATGCGCCGCGAAGGGTTCCAGGTCGGCGGGGTTGGCTGCCACCAGCCAGCTGGCCATGATGGGAAGGTCTAGTTCATAGACATCCAGGTCCCGGACCGGTGTCGTCATGTCGCCGAACCCCTTGAAGACCGGCTCCCACCGGCTGCGCATCACCTCGGGCAGGACCTCTCGTCCCAGTTTGAGCGTCGATCTCGTCCGGCGTACCGCAACCCGAAAATCGTGCAGGAACTCGGTGTCCACGTCGTCAAGCAGACCGGGAAGGTTCTGACGCATCGTCGCCAGGAAGCCGCTCAATGCCGTCGCCAGAAGCAGGATCGCAGGTGCGGCGCGGTCCGCGACATCGGGCTGAGGTGCAGAGTCGGGCTCGCGCGCATCACCGTGCTCGACCGCCTGCAGTCCAAGACCCACCAGCAGACGAGCGGCTCGTCGCGCCTGATCGTCGTATCCGCGCAGCGTGCGCACCGTGAGCCGGGCCGGTCCGGTGGCCCCGGAAGCGGGCTCGTCCAGCTCGGCGCGGGCCACGGTCTTCCCGTCCTCGTTGAGCAGCTCCAACCGTCGCAGCCGGCGCGTCTCCTCCGAGGTCATCATCAACGCGCGGATGCCGGCCACGGGAGCGATGACCTCTCGAACGCGGCCCGCCGGCAGAGCGTCGGCGCGCGCTGGCCACCGCAGATCCGCCGCGGGCACCGCGACACTGACAGCGGTGTCCGTCCCCTCCAGGACGAGCAACTCCCCGGAGGCGACCGCCTGGTACTCCAGCCTGAGGCCGGCTGCCCGCAGCCGCCGGTCGAACGTGTCCAGTCGGGCTCGACGAACGGGCGTTTTTGGCCCGGTCACCACTGAGAACCGGGTGGAGAGAGCGGCGACAATCGCCTCGAGATCCAGGCGACCTTCGTCGGCCGCCTGCAGAGTCCGGGTCGGGCTTGTCATCGTGCCGACATCGTAGCCACCCCGAGTGAACGCCAGCCCCTATTAATGTCGACTTCCATTAACCCTGCGTCACCCGTTGTTCACGCATGCCACGGGCCATGGCCCGCTGGCTCGCCGAAGGCCGCGACGGGTCAGCGCTGTATGACGCCACGACCTCCCCCGGCTACAACGACGGGCACAACGAGAACACCGCCATCCTCGCCCCTATCTTCGCGACCAGTACGACAACCCTTGCAGCGACCACCCGGGCGCAGCTGGCCCCGAGAGGTGCTGTCCGAGCGGCCCAGCTGCTACGCATGGCAGATCGACACAACGACGTTCATCCTCGGGGGTGTGTTCAAGGGGGGGGCGGCCACTGAGCGCGGGCGGCGGGACCGGATCGACGCTCCCTCGCCGGGCTCAGCCGGGCGAGCCGTCCATCTCCTCGGTGTCCTGCATCGCATAGGCCTTGAAGACCGCTCTCAGATCTGGGAACACGCGGTCCTGCGAGAACGCGTCGAGCACGCCATACGTCTCCAGCGTCGCGAGCAACCCGGCATCGGCCTGGACGATGCCGAAATGCGCCCCCGAGTGGTGCACGAACCGGACGAGTTGGGTCAAGGCGATACCCGCCGAGTAGTCGATGTCGTCGATGGCCGAGCAGTCGAGCACCAGCCAGCGCACCGGGTCAGGGGCACCAGAGAACACCGCCTTGACGTCGTCGACGAACCGGTTGGCGTTGGCGTAGAAGAGCTGCGCGTCGAACCGGAACACCACCAGGCCAGGCAGGCTCTGGGTGCCCGGCTGAGCCGGCTCGTACACCCGTTGGCCGTGGGTGCCTTTGCCGATGCCGAACTCGCTGAACCGCCGCCTCCGGATCCGCCCTAGACCCCGGGCGTCGGCATCCAGGTGCTCACGGGGCAGACCCCGACGATGCTCGGCGTGCCCAAGCCCTCGGGCAACTGGTTCGAGCAGATCTGGCGCACCCTCCGGGCCGTCCCGCACGCCAGCATCACGACCTTCGCCTTCGCGCTCGGGACGGTGCTGTGCATCTATGGCTTCAAGAGGTTCGTGCCGGCCGTCCCCGGCGGCGACGTCTCGCAGCTTCGCGGCCCGGCACGGCCAGGTCCGCGACATCCTCATCCACATGATCGAGGTGTTTGCGCGGCACGCCGGCAACGCGGACCTGATGCGGGAGCGGATCGACGGCGCCGTCAGGTGGGCTCGGTCGTCGGTCTCGTCAGGCCATGGATGACCACGACGGTCCCTTCGGTGCCAGGCTCGCCGTCCTCGGTGTTGTGTGCCAGGACGGGGCGAAGAAGTGTTCAAGATGGTGCACGGACGGGCAGTTATCGACGCCACCGATGATCATCCCCGGACCCAAGAGGTCCCTAGAAGGCTAGCGGGAGTTTCCCGGCTATCTCGGGGGGTTGGTGTAAACGTGCAGGTCAGCGGGGGTGCGGGTGGTGTTTGGGTGTATGACCTAAGTGTGGGGTGCCCAACGGTTTAGGTCGAAGATCTCGATGAGCTGGTCTTGGGTTTTGGTGGTCTCGGTGAGCATCCGTCGGGCTTTGGGTCGTCCGCCGGTGGAGGGGTAGATCAGTACGGTCTCTTGGATGCCGGCGAGGTGGTTGAGGAGTTCGCGCACCGACATGGTCAGTCCGGCGTGGGCGGCGTGGCGGCGCATCAGGTGGGCGATCTGTAGGGCCAGGACGGCG
>JBBRWQ010000107.1:0-10461 GCA_038249115.1 Actinomycetales bacterium | reverse complement strand
CCCCCAAGGGTGGCGCCTGGGACAGGCGGGACGCGGACCGGCACCTTCGAGCCCCTCAGCATGCTGCTCTGCCGCTGCTGGCACGGCGACATCGCGAGCCGTCAGCCAATATGTCGTAGCTGGCGCCGTGGTAGTCGCCGCATGCGATGATCCCGTGCAGCAGCACGGTTGCTGGTGCGCCCGTCCCCACGACACGAGTGCGCAGCCGACCGGCCATGATGGTCGGCGCCGTCGAACGGTGCCAGTGCCGCACGGTCGAGGCCGAGAAATGTCGTCTGGCCCAGCCGCTGACGAAGATCATGGCGGCGATGGCCGTGACAGAAATCATTGTCATGCGCACACCCATAGCCTGCACGACCCGCTTGGGAGCGCGGTCATCGTTGCACTCCGTGCACGGCCCGGATGATCCGGGCCGAGGTGTGTCCAGTGACCGTCATCCGGTTCAGCCCGATGATGCCCAGGAACGTGTTCTGGTCCCTGATCCCATAGTTGAGAACCTTCTGCTTAATAACTGGATGCCTTATGACGAGGTGGTGGCTGTCCCCCCGATTACATGGTGATCTTGTCACGAGTCCTATGAGTCGTGGTCAACGATGACGACCGCCGTCCATTCTCGTCCGCAAGGCGAATCTCTGCGCGGATCCCAGTCGGTCCCGCTGCGTGCCGAAAGATCATCCTGTAATACCACGATCCAAGACACCAGAGCGTGGTCGTCAGGATTGTGCCTCCCGCGACGACAAGCCCTCCTAAGACGAAACCAAACATCGAGAGTCCGTAATGGAAGGAAACGGCTGAACTTAACAACAATACAGAGGAGAGAAGGTAGGAAAACCGTCGTGGCCTTGGCGTTGACGGCAGGGCGGGGGCGTGAACTAGGTGCCTAACGCTGAAATTGTAAACCAGATCAATAATCATGGCATCGGGAAGTAGCGCTCCGCTGAGAGCAACAAGTGCCATTGACCCAAGCCACATGGGTGACTGAAAGATTAATCCGATAACAATCAGGGCGGTGCCGACAGCGGGCGTGAACCGCAGTGGCAACGCGATACGTGCCTTAGCATCCTTATCAAGATTTTCAAAGCCTTGGTTATTTAAGTTAGTTTCTGCAAAGGCACTTAGTCTTGCCATTTTCATGGTCCTCTCCGAGTTTATCTCACAGTTGGCGGAACGGGCCGCAATCGGCATCCACGCCAACCGGTTAGGTGAGCACCGTCTCCCAGATACCCCATTGGGGTATCTCAAACACTAAGGTCGCGATCGTGTCGTCACGACGTCGAATTCATGAAGATTCCGTCAAGATCGCGACCCGCCGGTAGGCCAACAGGGCGTCCCGGATCGGACGACGAGGCGGTATTCCGCCGAGGCATCTTCTTGGTCCCGCCAAGCGATCAGCAGCAACCTCCGCGAGGACGCTGTTCTTGGGACGCGTCCTCGACCTGGACGCTGGGGTCGAAGGGCCTCGGTCCGAGCTACAGGGCTGGGATCAGTCCGGTACGGCAGCAAAGTACAGCAGCTCCACGTGCGTGCTCAACGCACGTTGGCGACAACCTCGCTCCGCATCGCCCAGATCCCCTGTCGCTGTCAGGTTCCTGGTCCGCCATGGCACACACTTTTCGCCACATCTTTCAACCACAGACAACGACAAGTGACCACAGAGGTCCAGTGGTCAGAATCGCGGAACTCGTTGCGGTTCTATGGTTTCCACAACCAGTCACAACTGCCCACAACTGAGTAGTCAGAATCAGCGGGTTGGGGGTCCAAGTCCCTCACGGGGCACCTCACGGCGCACCATATGTGCAGGTCACAGGCCTGCTGGGTAGCGGTCCTCCTCACGGGAGGGCCGGCACGCACATCTATTGACCCGAAGTACTCAGGGGCCACTGTTACTGGATCAGCTGCGCCTCCGAGGCCCCCGAACGATCTGCAGGTCACCAACAACCTCTTTGCCTCAGTTCTAGATGCAAACAGGCTCATGTTGACACGAACACACAGCGCGCCGGCAGCGGTGGCCGGCGCCTGCAGCCGCGGCGGGCACACGCGATTGCAGTTCGGTCCCCGTCCCCAGTGACATCGCCCGTGGTTTGACCTTCCAACGGCCGCGTGGGCACTGAACTTGGCGGCCACGCCCGTTCGATCCGAACCATTGGCTACGAACCCGTGCCGCCCAGGAAGTCGACCTCGCGGACATCGGCGCCCTGGCCGTCCCAACACTGTCGTTGGCCGATCTGAACGCGACGCCCTGTCAGCCTTGGATGTAGAAGGCGTTGGTCTGCGAGACAGAAGGATCGGTCACCTTTGCGTCGAGAGCGGCGAAAGTAAAAAGGACCTCGTCGGACTTTCTAGTCGCGGGGTTGTAGCAGAGGTAGTCCCTCGGCCTGTTCACGCCTAGGCTCTGGGTGCAACCCAACTTCGTGATGTACAGGTCGTCCAGCTTGGCCTGGACGACGCCCACCTGGTCGGTAGACCTCACCACAGCCGTGGTCGAGCTTTGTGAGAGCAACGTGCCCGGGTTGGTCGGGAGCGGGAAGGCGGCCGGCCAGGCACCGGATGAACCGCCTCCGCTGGCCGATGCCGCGCCGGAGTTGAGGACGACGACTGCAAGCGTGGCGGTGGACATGGCAATCGCGGCGAACTTGTTCATGAACTCTCCTCGTGAACCAGAATCTGACGGTGTCCTGCTCCCCGGTGGGGTGATCCTAGATTCCGCTCGCCGCGGTACCAGCAGCAATAGAACGTTGGTGCTAGTACCGCGTGCCTGCAGCCCACCAACCGTCCTGGCTGTGGTTGCGACAGGCCCTGGGCACGATCACATTGCCCCTGCAACTGAACTGGTCACAGCCCAACCGAGAGTTCAAGCTCGCGGATCGTGATGACCCGCGGCGGGGCGCCCGGAAGTGACCCGCGATCCGACCACCGAATCCTGAGAAATCTGGGAGTCGTTCTCCCATGACATCGGGACAATGGCCCTGCGAAGGTCGACGTACGCGACGCAGTGTCACGTTCCTTTCACAGGAGGTTCAGCATGATCCGTCAACACCCGGGCCGAGTCCTTTCAGTCACCGCATTGATCGCGGTCCTCTTCCTTCTCTTGTCCTATCCGGGCAGGGGAGATGGCGGCGATACCTCAGGAGCCTGGTACTACCTCAGCGCGATCGGCTGGTTCGGTTTCATGCTCACGTTCATCGTGTTCATCGTCCTTGCCGTGATCGCCGCGGTTCACAAGTTCTCCGGCGGCCGCCGGGCCGTCAGCAGCTGACCAGCCCATCGCCACTTCGGCCAGGCCAACACCTGGTCGAAGTGGCACTCTGTTGACATGTCCGTCTTCACATCCCTCCGCGTGCGACGTGGACTGGATGCCGTCGCCAATCCGCTTCTGCACGCGCTGATCGTCGGGCTGGTCTTGGTGTCGGTGGCCCTTGTGGCCGTCCCGGTCGCCGAGCGCTACTCGATTGGCCACGAAGAGGCATGAGTCATCGCCATTCCGCTCGTCATTGCATTCGAGCTGGCGAGTGGGGTCGTTCACCGATTCGTCGACTGGCTGATGTTTGGGAGTCGTGGCGACGCCGCGACCGCGTCATGGCAGCTGGCCAGGGGCCTGGAGCAGTTCGATGACGACAAGGCCGTTACCGGCCTCGCGTCGGCTCTCGTCGACACGCTGAGGCTCAGCTATCTGCAGGTGGTGACCGAGGTCGACGGGACGCGGACGACGATCGCCGAACACGGGGCTGATGGCGTCGAGCCCACTCGATTTCCGATCACTCATGCCGGCGTCGATCTGGGGCAGCTGTCAGCCCGGCGACGCCATACCCCTCTCGATGTTCGCGATGAGCGGCTCCTCCAGGCGGCAGCCGCGCAGCTGGGGGTCGTGCTGCATGCGAGCCGGCTCACGGCCCAGCTCCAGCACGCGCGCGAGGAGCTCGTTCTTTCCCGGGAGGACGAGCGCAGGAGGCTGCGCCGCGAGCTCCACGACGGCATCGGGCCCACGCTGGCCGGCATCGGCCTTGGTCTCGAGGCTGCCAACAATGCGCTGCCGACCAATATCTCCCGCAGCCAAGAGCTGTTGTCGGACGTCCGCACCGACGTCACGGGGCTGATCGAGGACGTTCGGCGGGTGGTTGACGGCTTGCGGCCACCGCTGCTCGACGAGGTCGGTCTCGTCGGCGCACTCACCCAACGGGCGAATGCGTTTGCCGACACGGCCGGCTGGACCGTGCGCCTGGACTCGGCTCCCCTCCCGGCCCTGCCCGCGGCCGTCGAGGTCGCTGCGTTCCGCATCGGTTCGGAAGTCTTGACCAACGTGGCACGGCACGCGCGGGCCACTCGTTGCGACATACGTCTCGGCATCAGCGACGGATCATTCGAGATGGAAATACGTGACGACGGTTCAGGCGGAGCAGCGCCGGGCAAGGGGACCGGTCTCGCATCCATCCGCGACCGCGCCACTGAGCTTGGCGGCATCGTCACGATCGACAGCCATGAGACGGACACCACTCTTCGGGTGCGGCTTCCCCTGGCCGGAATGACTCCGCATGACTGAGTCCATTCGTCTGCTCGAGGTCGACGACCACCCGGTGTTCCGCCGAGGCCTGCTGGCTGTGCTGTCCGACGCTGAGGACATCGAGGTCGTCGGCGCGGTCGGCACCGGGACCGAGGCGATCGAGGCGGCAGCTGGACTTGCCCCCGACGTCATCCTGCTTGACCTCAACCTGCCCGACACGAACGGCATCGACGTCACCAAGAAGCTCGTGGGTTCGGGGTTCTCAGGGCGCGTGCTTGTTCTCACGATGTATGCCGAGGACGCCGCTTTGGTCTCGGCGATGGAGGGCGGCGCCCGTGGATACCTGCTGAAAGGCGCATCCCAAGAGGAGATCGTCTCCGGGATCCGTTCCGTGGCGTCCGGAGGAATGGTCTTCGGCGCCCAGGTGAGCGCCCAGGTCGCGGCGCGGGTCACGGCGGCCGACCGGCGGCACCTGCCCGCGCTGACCGCACGGGAGGAAGAGGTTCTGGCCCTGATAGCGGACGGACGGACGAACGCCCAGATCGCTGGGCGTCTCGTCCTGAGCGACAAGACCGTTCGCAACCACATCACGAATCTCTTCGCAAAGCTCGGGGTCACCGACCGCCGGCATGCCGTCTCGTTGGCGCGCGAAGCGGGCCTCGGAGCGCACAGTGGCTCGCTTCCCTGGCAATGAGTTGGGCGGCTGTGACTCACCCCCCGCAGGCCATCCCGGGGCGGTTCAGTCGCTGCCGATGTGTGATGCCAGGGAGCCAAACGGATGTTCGAGATGGTGGCGTTTGGTCTACCCCGAAACCAGATTGAACGTGCTCTACGCTCACACGAAACCGAGAAGATCGAGGTGAGCACTGCCAATGAGAGCCATCGTGTACTCCCAGACGGGCGACCCCTCCGTGTTGCGGCTGGTTGAGCGGTCGGTCCCGGAGGTAACAGCCGGGCAGGTTCGTGTCCGCGTTCACATCTCCGGGGTGAACCCGACGGACTGGAAGTCTCGTCGAGGATCTGTCCCCGGTGAGGCGACGCCATTTGCCGAGATCGTCCCCAACCAGGACGGGGCAGGGACCGTGGATTCGGTGGGCGCGGGCGTGAGCGGGCTCGAGGTCGGGCAGCGGGTCTGGATCTGGGAGGCCGCGTGGCAACGCGCCGACGGGACGGCCCAGGAGTATGTGGTTCTGCCGGCCGCGCACGTGGTCGCCCTTCCGCCGGACGTCTCCCTCGAGGTTGGAGCCAGTCTGGGCATTCCTGCGCTGACCGCGCACCGTTGTCTGACCGGTTCCGACCTGGGCCCGAGTCGGCTCAGCCGTGGATCCCTGGCTGGACGAACAGTTCTGGTTGCGGGTGGGGCAGGAGCAGTCGGCCACGCGGCGATTCAGCTGGCTCGGTGGGCAGGTGCTGAGGTGATCACCACGGTGAGTGGGCCGGTCAAAGCCGGTCTTGCGAGCAGAGCGGGTGCTGCGCATGTGATCAACTACCGGACCCAAGACGCCGCAGCGGAGATCAAGAAGGTGGCACCCAAGGGTGTGGACATCGTCGTTGAGGTGGCCCCGTCGCAGAACGCGACGCTCGACTCGACGATCGTTGCTCCCGGAGCAACCATCGCGATCTACGCGAACAACGGTGGCGATGAGTTCACCTTTGCGATCCGGCCGAACATGACGGCGAATACGCGGATCCAGTTCGTCTTGGTCTACACGGTCGATCCGGCAGCCAAGGCAAATGCGATCGCCGCCGTGTGCGCGGCCGTCGCCGATGGCGCGCTGTCGGTCGGTGAGGACGCCGGGCTGCCGCTGCATCGCTTCTCGCTCGAACGGGCCGCTGAGGCACATGCAGCCGTCGAGGCTGGTGTCGTCGGCAAGGTCTTGATCGACCTGATCTGAGCACCCACCACAAGGCGACGCCCAGTTGGTCTGATCTCACCAACTCGGTGATGCGGGACGCCTGCGGCCAGCGTCGCGCCCCGTCTGAGCCTGCTGCAGGTTTTCGAGTCTTAGTCCGCCAAGAACCGACTCCATCTCGAGCTCCGGGGGTCCAGCGAGGGCACATCCGAGGAACGTTGGCCGCGTGTCATAAGCGAGGTCGCCCGACTCGGCGTAGCCCGACCGTCGCACACGGTTCCCGGTTTACCGATAGCCGATGGCGAGTTTAGGGGACTCGCGTGTCGTCGAGACCGGATCTGCCTATGGCGTCAGCTGTCGATTCAGCGGGGTACTGCTGCCACACGGATCTCGGCGCCCAGGCGGGCGTCGCCGACCAGTTGCAGGGCGTCGCCGGACCAAAAGCTGCCGGGGTCGTAGTAGTTCGTCGGCCGGTTCCCTGCGAGGAGCCCCATCGCTTGGTAGGTAGCCGCGACCACCTCCGCGCAGTAGGTCGACTCCGCGGACGCCGGTCGTCCCAGCCGGCCACGGAGCCAGCGGCTGGCAAGGGTCGCCGTTGCAGGAAACGGGGTGCCGTTCATACGCGCGATGGCGCGTAGCAGTGAATCCTCCATCTCACGAGTGACGGTGGTGTCGAGTTGCCGCAGCCAGGTCTGCTGGTTATACAGGTGGCTCCACTGTTCGACCGCAGACAGCAGGTCATGCAGTTGAGCGCCGCGGTGGTGGGCGCCGGTCCACACGTCAAGCAGCCCGCGGCCGAGCTCTGCGTGCCACATCAACGGCGGCAGATCATCGAGGACGACGGACATTCCGACGTGGTTGACCGGGGCGTTGGTGATGGCACGGATAGCGTGGTCTGGGGTCGACCGGCCCCGGAACAGCCACAGGTCGCCGGTGCGGGTCACGTCGACGGCCGCCTCTAGGCTCAGTACTGCGTCAACCACGAAAGGGTCTCCTGTTCATGAACCGCTGGAAGGTTCTCGGTCTCGCTGGTCTGGCCGGTGTTGCGGCAGCTGGTGTCATCATCGCCCGTGACCAGCGGCAACGGACTCAGCTGGCGCCCGAGGAGATCCGCGCCCGGCTACACAAGCGGCTCGAGCGGGCGTCCACGGCACCGACCCGGGGCACCGTGCCTGAGGTTTCAGCCAGCGCGACGACACGCCGGCGGTGGCTTCCAGGACGACACCGACGTCGCGCAGCCCCGGTCAGCTGACCGCCAGAGCGTGCGCCCTGGCCGTCGATTGTGTAGCAGCAAGAGTGGCCACCGGCTCATCATCGCTTTCGGTGGATTTGTTCCGAACCACCAACCCCGCATGGAGGGTCGCTGTAGCTCTCGGCTCCTACAACTCTGGGCCCGTCCGGTGAAGAACCCGGGACCGGGGCGGCGGAGTCCGTGACGTCCGGAGGAATGGTCTTGGCGCCCAGGTGAGCGCCCAGGTCGCGGCGCGGCGACATGAACGATGGGCCTCAGTGGACCTGCAGGTCGACAATCCCGGGTCCGGGATGACGCACCGCCACAACATCTTCCACGCCGAAGCGGGAACGATGATGGCCCTGTACGACCTAGATTTTGTCGGCTACGTATCCCATGCCCGTCAGTCGAGAAGGAGCCAGATGGGCCCGGCGGCCAGCCCCATCACGACAGTGGCCGCCGCGGCGACGTAGGCCGCCACCGGGGCACCGCGTTGGCCGTTGCCGGTCTCGACGAGCTCGTCGAGATGAGCGGCCGGCCGTAGGGCTGCCCGGATCCAGCGCAGGTAGTAGAAGAGGCTGATCAGGGTGTTGAGGACTAAGGCGACCGCGAGCCAGGCCAGGCCCGCGTCCCAGGTCGCCCCCATCGTGGTGAGCTTGCCGACGAAGACCGCTGTCGGCGGTGTCCCGACGAGTCCGAGCAGGGCGACGACGAGGGCCGCGGTGAGGCCGGGCCGTGTCGTGGCGTATCCCGCCCATTGCTCGAGTGAGCGCCGGTCGGGTTGCGCGGCGGCGACCGCGAACGCGGCCAGGTTCGTGAGGGCGTAGCCGGCCAGGAAGAACAGCAGGGCAGGCTGGCCCAGGTCGCTGAGCCTGGTCACGGCTGCGGCGGCGAGCAGGTAGCCCACCTGGCTGACCGTCGACCAGCCCAGAAGTCGGCGGACGTCGCTCTGGGCCAGGGCGGCGAGGTTGCCGATGGTCATGCTGGCCACCGCGAGGACCCCCAGGACCGTGGCCCAGCGCACCTCCCCAGGTAGCACCGCTATCAGGCGGGTGATCGCGACCAGTGCCCCGATCTTGGGGACCGTGGTGAGGAAGGCCGCCGCGGTCACCGATGCGCCCTGGGTGGCGTCGGGCACCCAGAAGTGGCCCGGGACGCCGCCGGCCTTGAACAGCAGGCCGGTCAGCACCAGGAGCCCGCCCGCTCCCACGGCCGACGACGGAGCATCGCCGAGCTCCGCTGCGAGGGCCGGGTATCCGGCGTGACCGGCGAGCCCGTAGAGCAGGACCGCTCCGAGCATCAGGAGGATGCCGAACAAGGCGCCGAACAGGTAGGTCTTCAGTGTGGCCTCTGCCGAGTCCGGTCGGGCCATGATCCCGACGAGACCGTAGAGCGGGATGCTGGAGAGCAGGAACGCCACGACCAGCAGGGCAAGGTCGGTGCAGCCCGCGAGCAGCAGGGCTCCAGCTCCTCCGAACAGCAGCAGGCTGTAGGTCTCGCTCTCCCGGGGGTGGTCGCGGACCTCCCCCGACGCAATCAGCAGGATCAGCAGCAGTGACACGGTCACCGTGACGCGGGCCGCACCGGTCGAGGCGTCGACGGTGAAGGTGCCGGAGAATGCCGTCCGCGCGTTGCCCGCCCACGCCACCAGGCCCGCGACGAGGCTGGCCACCGTGGCGGCAGCCGCCACGAGTCGCAGCCGCCACTGACGGGTCCGCGGGGTGAACGACCCGCCGACGAGCGTGACCATCCCACCCAGGAACAGCAGCGCCTCGGGCAGCAGGGTCAGCAGGTCAGAACGCGTCGACACCGCTCAACGCCCCACGAGATGAGCGAGCAGCCCAGCGCCAGGCTCGATGATGTCGAGCAATGGGCGCGGGAACACCCCGATGAAGACGGAGGTGGCGAGCAGCAGCGCGACCGGCGCCCACTCGCGGATCGTGACGTCGGCAAAGCCCACCGAAAGGCCTGCGGTCGGCCCGGTGAAAACACGCTGCAGGGCACGCAGGAACAGGGCCGCCGTGATCAGGATCCCGACCACGGCCACCGCAGTGACGGGAACCGTCGCGATGCTGCCGGCGAAGATCTGGAACTCGGCGATGAACCCGGACAGCGCAGGGAGCCCCAGCGACCCGAACGCCGCCACGGTGAAGAGCGTGGCGTAGCGCGGCGCCGTCGCGGCGAGCCCTCCGTAGCCGTCGAGGTCGTACTTCCCGGTCCGCTCGAACATGCTGCCGGCCACCAGGAACAGGGCCGCGGTGAGCAGTCCGTGACTGACCATCTGGGTGACCGCACCGGTCACCGCGACCCGACGTGCCTCGTCCGCGCCGTCTGACAGCACCCCGGCGGCACCTACGGCGAGGACGACGTAGCCCATGTGGTTGACCGAGGTGTAGGCGATCATTCGTTTCAGGTCGGTCTGCGCGAAGGCTACGAGTGCGCCCCAGAGCACCGAGATGATCCCGACCGCGATCACGACCCAGGCCCATGCCCGCCAGGCGTCGGGCAGCATCGGCATCGCAATGCGGACGAAGCCGTAGGTGCCCATTTTCAGCATCACCCCCGCGAGGACGGCGGAGCCGATCGCCGGCGCGTCGCTGTGGGCGGGGGGGAGCCAGGTGTGGAACGGGAAGGTCGGGGTCTTGACGGCGAGTCCGAGCAGAAGCGCGGCCAGGACCAGCCCACCCACCAGGCCATGCCCCTGGAGCGGCGGGTGGGTGGCGAGCTCGACCATGTCGAACGTGTGCGGGGCGGAGGCGACGTACAGGCCGACGAAGCCCAACAGCAGCGCCAAGGAACCCAGGAACGTGTAGAGGAAGAACTTCCACGCCGACCGGGCCGCGTTCCCGTGCCCCCACCCGCTGATGGAGAAGTACATG
>JBBRWQ010000106.1:0-10565 GCA_038249115.1 Actinomycetales bacterium | reverse complement strand
CCTCATCGACGACGACATGATGCGGGCGGCCCGCCCCATGCGTGGTGACATCAACCTGGTCGACCTCAGCGACTACTTCTGTGACGCCAAACGCTGCTACGCGGTCATCGGCGGGGCGAGCGTCTACTACGACTTCGACCACATGAGCAACCAGTTCAGCGCCAGTCTGGCCGTGCCGCTGCTGCGGCAGCTTCGCACCTCCTGAGTGCCAACGAATTACAGGTTTGTAGTTCCGCCCACGCACTCCTGCGGGGTGCGACACTCGTGACGGCTGTTACCTAATGGTGCGGTTTGTTGCTGGAGTGACGAATGAGGAGAAGCCGCAGATGGCCGTTCGAGCACGGTTCGTCACGATGGGCGGCGCCGCGCTCACGCTGCCGCTGATCGCCATTGGTCTGGCCTCGACCGCTCACGCTGACACGTCGCCCGTGCCACCGGTTCCCCCCGTCAAACCTGGACCTGCGCCACTGGTGCCGGTCCCGGCAAAGACCCTTCCTGCCGCGCTCGACATGAGGACGCCATACGAACCGCAGGTGTCCTGCGACCCCCGCGACAAACCGGGTGTGGCTGCCTTTGCGGCCCTGATGAAGGCCACCTACAAGACCGGGACAACCGGGATCAGCCGCATGTGCACCGCCGGTATCAGCGAACACTTCGACGGCCGGGCGCTGGACTGGATGCTCAGCGCGAAGGACCCGCAACAGAAGGCCGTGGCTGACTCGGTCGTGACCTGGCTCAGCGCCGACAACGGCGCCATGGCCCGCCGGTTCGGCATCAGCTACATCATCTGGAACACCAAGATGTGGCGGGAGTATGCGCCGGAGCGGGGCTGGGCGGCGTACACCGGCTCCGTCCCTCACACCGACCACATCCACTTCACTTTCTCGTGGGACGGCGCCATGGCCCGCACCTCCTGGTGGACGGGGACGGCGACGACGGTCGTCGACCTGGGTACCTGCCGGGTGTTTGCCGGCCAGTACGCGCCGCTGTACACGGTGCCGCGCACGGCTGCCTGTCCCACCAACCTTCCCGTGGCTCCGGCCTCGCCGTACCCGGTGTACGTCATCGGCCAGAAGAATGCCCAGATCGCGGTGGCGCAGAAGGCTTTGGGGGTGACTGCCGACGGACAGTTCGGGCCGCAGACCTTCGCCGCGGTGGTTGCCTGGCAATCCAGGGTGGGTGTCCAGATCACGGGAGTCCTGGACAAGGCCACCTGGGCCCGGCTGGTCCCGACACCTCCTGCCCCACCAGTGAGCTCTCCACCCGTGAGGACGGTGCCGGAGCCAGCGCAGTCACCGACACCGGCCCCAGCGCCGTCATCGGCCCTGGCGCCGATACGGCCGGTGTTCAAGACTCCGCCGGCGCCGGTGGCATCGACCCGCTACACGGCATACAAGGCGACGATCCTGCGCCAGGGGTCCAGGGGACCGGCCGTGGTCGCGCTTCAGCGCGCGATCAAAGCCACGCCCGATGGAGCCTTCGGGCCGAAGACACGGTCTGCGTTGGTGACTTTCCAGAAGCTGCAACATATTTCGCCCAACGGCGTCGCCGATCGCCTGGTGTGGGACCGGCTCGAGAAGCGCGACTACCCGATGGTGGGCTACCGCGGGCTCACCCTGAAGCAGGGTTCCAAGGGTGTTGCGGTGGTCGCCCTGCAACGCGCGTTGCGAGTGGCACCGGACGGCGCCTTCGGTCCGAAAACGGCGGCTGCGGTGAAGGCGGTCCAGTCCCGCGCAAAGCTGACGCCGACCGGCGTGGTCAGCGGCGTCACCTGGGTCGCGATCGAGAGGCAGATCAGGCGCTGAGCGTGACGCCTTCGGAGGCGAGCCGCGCCGGATCGGTCTCGCTTCCGGCACGGTCTCCGTTGCGGGCGAGGACCACCGACCCGTCCACGGCCCATGCTGCCAGCGTGGACTCGAGAACGTCAGCCAGATCGCCGGACAGGCTCACCCGCGCGCCTGTTGGCCAGTCTCGTTGTGGCACAACACTTCTGTATGCCGTTGGCCCATCCCGGGTGATCAGCGCCACGCCCTCGGGGGGAGCATCGCTGCGCGCAGAGAACTGGTCCCCATAGGTCGCCAGCTCTCGTGCCTCATCCATGACACCGGCCGGCACGGGGCCCGGATGGACGCGAGCGAGGGCGGCCAGGGTGACGAGCACGACGTCGTCCGGGGCCGGCTGGAGCGAGGCCGCCAGGTCGGGGTCGTCGCAGATCAGCAGGTCTGGGGTGGCGGCGCCCACACAGTCCACGGTGCCCCCGACCGACCACACCGCGAAGGCCCAGTAGAGCGCGCGCCAGTGGGGGGGCAGGGCCAGCCGGACGACGCAGCCAGGCTCCAGGTCGTACTCGTCCTGAAGAGCGTTGCCAGCCTTGGAGATCCAGTTGTTCACCACCTTGCCCGAGAGCTCGATGCGCTCGCCGCGGGTGGGGCCCGGGGTGTCCTCGTAGAAGGTGACCCGCGGTCGGGCAGGGTCAGAGTGGAGGATGTCGCCAAGGACCGAAGCTGGGGTTCGTGCGGTGGCGAGCACTAGGCCGCTCCAGGCTCCGGTGCCGACGTGCGGGGGAACTGCTGCACGAAGTCCTTGACGACCGCTCCGGACAGGTCGCCGCACAGCTCACGGTGCCCGGCCTGGCTGGCTACCGAGGTCTTGTCGGCCGCGAGCGTGGCCGACCAGTGCGACAGGGCGAACTTCTTGCCTGCCGGCAGCTCGCCATAGGCCGGGTCCCAGGCGGACACGATGAACTTGTCCAGCGCCGAGTCGGTCTTGTTGGCGACCTTTGCGAGCTGCTCGAGCTCGGCCTTCTTGGCATCGCCGGCGGTCGCGTCGTACCAGAGGATCGTGTAACCGTGCTCCAGGTTGTGCACGAGGTCCTCTATCGGCGGGCGGTCCTTGGCGGTGTAGAAGTTCTGACCGTTGCTGGGCGCCGGCTCGGCGAAGTGGGGTCCGTTCGAGGGCGGCACCGTGTCGTACTTGACCTTTACGGTCTGGGGTGCGGAGGTGCCGGGGCCGACGTGGTTGCCGTTGCCGCCAGCCTTGTCCGTGGTGATCGCATCGCACGAGGCGGCAGCCGCTGTCACCCCGATGGACTCGAGCGCAACGTCAGGTTGCTGGTTGCGGCCGTCGTACACCGCGTAGCTGATCACCCCGGCGAGCACGATCAGGAGCACCGCGCTCCCGGCGATGATCTGGCGGCGCACGCGGCTCTCGCGCGCCTTCTCCAGCCGCTGCATCTCGGCAATGCGGGCCTTGCGGTCCTGGCTGACTTGCTTCTTGGGCACGGTGATCCTCGCGGTTGCTCAGGGTCGATGGGGCACGTGGGGTTCGATACCTGGGCCGAGTTTACGTGCTGTCATGTTCGGCGTCATCGATGTCTCATGGCTGCGCGACACTGGGTCGGTGACGGAATCCTCCGTCCGGCTCTGGACCCCGGGCCGGCCACTGGACCTGCAGGCGGTCGTCGCCGGCCTGCGTCATGGCCGCGGCGACCCTGCGTCTGCCCATGATCCGGATGGCACGATCTGGCGCGGAGTCCGCACGCCGCAGGGGCCGGCAACGCTGCGCCTCCGCCAGGTGGAGGGGTCTGCGATCCAGGCGACGGCGTGGGGCCCGGGTGCTGGGTGGGTGCTCGAGTCGGTGCCGACCATGCTCGGCGAGCAGGACGACGCCACTGGTTTCGTCGCGCACCACCCTCAGGTTGTCGAGGCGGCGCGACGGTTCAGCGGATGGCGTGTGCCGCGGACCGGGCTGGTTCTGGAGGCGCTGGTCCCCTCGATCATCGCGCAGAAGGTCACGGGTCAAGAGGCCTCCAGCTCCTACCGCACCCTCGTCCACCGCTATGGCGAGCGGGCACCCGGCGAGGGTGGCGCGCGCGGGTTGTGGGTCGCGCCCAGTGCCAGCGGATGGGCGCGGATCCCGTCGTGGGAGTGGTTGCGAGCCGGGGTCGACGGCGCCAGGTCTGCGGCAGCTGTGAGGGCCGCAGGTGCCGCTGGGCGGTTGGAGCAGTGCGTTGACCTGAGCCGCGACCAGGCCGATCGACGACTGCGCGCGATACCGGGGATCGGGGTCTGGACAGCAGCGGCAGTGGAACACACGGCACTCGGTGATCCCGACGCCGTCAGCTTCGGCGACTATCACGTCGCCAAGAGCATCGGGTGGGCACTGACTGGCTCCGAGGTTGACGACGACGGCCTGGCTGAGCTGCTCGAACCCTATGCGGGACACCGGTACCGGGTGGAGGCGCTGCTCACGCTTGCGGGTGCTGCGCCTCCGCGTCACGGTCCCCGGATGCCGGCCCGGACCCACCTGCCGCATCGCTTCCGCTGATGCTCAGGCATGCTCACGCTGCGATTGAACGTGCATGGAGATTCGACTATAGTCGAGAACACTCGATTATAGTCGAGGCATTCCGACTATTCCCGAACCGGAGGAGGCTTGGTGGACCTTGCTCATCCGCTTGCCGTGGTGACGCCCACGCTTGATGGCGACATCTTGGCTGCGCTTGCCCTCGTGGAAGCGGCCTTCACTCCGGGGCAGTTGCACCGGATGCTGTCCCAACATTCTGAGGACGGTATCCGCAGGGCACTGCACCGTCTGGACGGTCAGGGCATCATCTCGGCTGAACGGGCAGGCAGCGCCTACCTGTACCGGCTTAACCGCGCTCACCTGGCGGCAGAGCCCATCATCGCGCTGGCCCAGATGCGTCAGACCCTTCTGTCTCGCATTGAGCGCAGGCTCGATAGCTGGGTCCCTGCGCCGGTGTACGGCGCGATCTTCGGGTCGGCGGCGCGAGGGGCCATGCGTGACGACAGCGACATTGATCTGCTGCTGGTCCGGCCAGATGGGTGCGACAGGGAACGATGGGATGACCTCGTCGCTATCCTGACCGCTGATGTCACGGCGTGGACCGGAAACGATACGCGAGTCCTGGAGTTCGTCGAGTCCGAGGTCCTCGGGCCTGGGCGGCACGAGCCCGTGCTGAAAGACGTTGTTTCTCACGGGCTGACCGTGGCCGGCAAGCCGGCTTGGCTGCGCCGAGCGCTCACCGCGAAGGAGCCAAGTGACGCCCCGGACTAGACGTTGTACGCCCCAGGTGAGCGAGGGCCGTCTCGGTAAGGCGAACCAGTTCGCCGCGGTGGCAACCGACGTGTCGGAACTCGCCGATCAGGCAAAGGACATTGCCGATGCGTATGTCACCTTGCTCGTGCATGCAGGCATCGCTGCCGCTGACGTCATCTGCTGCGCAAGACTCGGTGAGTACGCCCAAGGTGCGAACCACAACGACGCCATCGCGCTCCTCAAGACAGCGGACGCAGCCTCCGCACGGCACCTCGAGACGCTCCTGAAGATGAAGACCCGCGTCGGCTATGGGCACACCCCCGCTTCACACGAGGACTTGAAGAAGGCGCAACGTGCCGCGGATGCCCTCCTTAAAGTGGCGCGCGCGGTCTGATTGCTCCGTGGCTCGACCGCGCCAGCCGTTGCCGCGTCGATCAGAGTCGTTCGTTCTGGCGCGTAGACGTTTCGATGCTATTGAAAGGCGATAACCGCGCCGACGTGTGCTGGCAGGCGCTCATCGGCGAGGGTCGGCGCCGTGAGTGACCGGGTGACGGTCGTGGTCAGGCCCTCGCCGCGCAGCGCCACCTCTACCCGGGTGGCGGCGACGCCGAGTGCGAAGTCGTCAAGGGCCACAAGCGTGATCACATCGCCGTCGGCGTGACCAGACACGTCAGGGCAGGCGAGCAGAGCGACGCGCAGGGCCCGGCTCGCCTTGTCCGCAACGGGTTCGTCCTCGATCGACGGTATGCCGACCGCGGTCGCCTCCGCGGACCCTGGTGTCACGCCCAGGGCTGCGCGCACGGCCTCTGCTCGTCCCAGGCTGAACCAGTCGCCTGGCCCGGTCCGGACGAGATCCCTTGCGCCAGAGGTGGATTGGCGGCCATCGACGTACTGGCCCAGCCCCCGGACATGGGCCACCGGCACACCGGCTGTCTTGCCTTTGACCAGGTCGGCGGCGGCCGCGACCTCGTCAGCAATGCACCGCTGCGTCACCGAGAGGATCCGCCCGTCGGCGTCGACGCCCCCCCGCAGGTCATCGACAAGCCTGATGCCCGCGGCCCCGAGCGCGAAGTCGACCTGACCGGTCCGCCACGGGCGCCCGGCAGTATCACTGAGGACGACCCCCAGCCGGACGCGCTTGCCGGTCAGGTCTGCCCAGGCGTTCTCGACGCCGCTGAGGATCTCGGCGGCTACGGCGTCCGGATCATCGGGCAGGACCAGAACGATCGACGCGTCGGCGGTGTTGGATGCATCGACGCCCGCAGCAGCCATGACCGGGCCGGCGACGCTCTCTACGACGCGCGTGACGCCCAGCGGTGTTATCCGTTCGGCCACGACCCGCACCGTCTGGGAGCGGATCATGTCCTCGCGCTCGGCAAGGGGTGCGCTGAGTCCCATCGCCTTGGACGCGATCTTGCTGGAGACCACCAGAATGTCTCCGTCGATGAGGTCGATCTCGTGGTGCTGCAACGCTTCCAGCACGAGGCCGGCAAGGTTGTCATCTCGGCGTACCGCGGGGATCCCGAGCAGCGGGGTGAGCGTGACGACCCAGGTGCGTGCCGTCATACCAGCGGGGTCTTGCGCAGCTTCAGGGCAAGGTCGACGGCCGCCCCTGCGATGTCGGCAGCGGTGCCGAGGTCGTTCATCCACAAGGGCCGGACTTGCACCTCGAGCCGGGGATCGAACCCGGTGCTGGGAGCATCCGCGTCATCGACCAGCCAGCCGTCCAGGAAGTCGGCATAGAGACCGGCCACGGCCTGCGTCGTGCACTCGACCCCGATGGCAGACAGGCAGGCATCGGCATGGCCGCGGACTGGCGCGCCACTGATCAGCGGGGATACGCCGACCACGGGTGCGACGCTGCCACGCAACGCATCTCGCACCCCTGGCACGCCCAGGATGATGCCGATGGAGACCACGGGGTTGCTCGGCGGAAGCAGGATGATGTCGGCCTTGCGAATGGCATCGAGGACGCCGGGTGCAGCCGTGGCGCGGTCCATCCCGACGGCCAGGAACGTCCGGGCGGGAACGGCGGCGCGCATACCGACCCACCACTCCTGGAAGTGGACAGCCTTCTGAGGGCGCACCTCGTCGTCGCCATCGACGCTGCCGACGTCGCTGCTTCTCGCGTCATCGCTGTTCGAGCCGTCCCTGTTCGGGTCGTCGATGACGACGTGGGTCTCGACGGGGGAGTCCGACATCGGAAGGAGGGTGATGCCCCGATCGGGCAGGCCCCAGCGAGCGCACAGCCGGGCGGTCACCTCTGAGAGCGACAGGCCCTGTCCGAGCCACTGGCTGCGCGCGATGTGGGTGCCGAAGTCGCGGTCGCCAAGACCGAACCACTGCGGCTGCGCCCCGTATGCCGCGAGCTCGCCCTGGACCGAGTGCGTCTCGTCGGCGCGGCCCCAGCCCTGTTCTTCGTGGATGCCGCCACCGAGCGTGTACATGACGGTGTCGAGGTCTGGGCACACTCGAAGCCCGAACAGGTTGATGTCGTCACCGGTGTTGCCGATCACGGTGATGGTGGAGTCGGACAGGCCGGGTGTGCGGTCGAGGTGGGCGCGCAAACCACGCAGGAAGCGCGCTCCACCCACTCCACCGGCCAGGGCGGTGATGTGCATGGCGGCAGTCTGTCAGGCAGGGTCCGGGCGGACGATTCTGGCCTCGGGCGGCCGGTCGGGTCGGCCCCGGATGGGGGCTCATTTTGGGCTCGGATGATGCTGGAAGAGACCTGTGGGCGTTATGCCAGATTTATGAAGCCTGAGGTTGGGGACCAATATCAGAGATCCGCTTGACTTCCACGTATGACACGCGTGTAATTCCATTGTTGTCATCCAACGGGAGCATCCGGCAGGATCACCGCGGCGAAGAGCTCATCCCGGCAGTTTGAGAAGGCTGGGACAGCTGTTCCTCGGGGGTTTTGTCCTGATTTTCCCGTCACGTTCGACGCACACTACTACTGGTGATTGTTGGGTCGAGGAGGGGCCGTGCTAGAGCTTCAGCTGATCACGAATTCGGAGTTTGTCGACGCCGCCGATGATGAAGGCGAGCTGTCGTGGCAGGAGCGCGCATTGTGCGCTCAGACCGACCCCGAGGCGTTCTTCCCCGAAAAGGGCGGCTCCACCCGCGAGGCCAAGAAGGTCTGCGTGGGCTGTGATGTCCGGGGCCAGTGCCTCGACTACGCGCTCGCGCACGATGAGCGGTTCGGCATCTGGGGTGGGCTCTCCGAGCGTGAACGTCGCAAGCTCAAGAAGCATGCGGTCTAGTCGCCTCCTCGACGCTGCTAGCCCGTCCCCGATCTGATGACTCTTGCCCCGCCCCTTCCGGCAACCGGTCGAGCGTCGTCCGCCGATGAGCAGCTGCTCCCCGGCGATCCAGGTGCGGTGCGTTCGGTTGCGGGGCCGGTCGCTGTCACCGCGGTGCTCGTGGTGCACGACGGGGCGGTCTGGCTGAACGAGTGCCTGGATGCCCTGGCGCTGCAGACCTGCCCCCCGGACCGGTTGGTCATCGTCGACGCCGGTTCCGTCGACGAGAGCCGGGCGATCGCCGCGTCGCACAGAAGGGTGCGCGATGCGATCGGCGAGGTCCTGACGATATCCGCACCTCGCGATGAGACTTTCGGTGCTGCCGTGGGCCGGGTGGTCGACCAGCTCAGGGGCGTGGCCAGCTGGTCGCTGGGGGCAGGCATCGGTGAGCCCGGTCCTGGCGAGTGGCTCTGGCTGCTGCACGACGACAGTGCGGCCGATCCCGAGGCTCTGGCCTACCTGCTCGATGCGGCCCGGCGGTCACCCTCTGTCGGCGTCGCCGGCCCCAAGCTCACCACCTGGGATGACACGTCGCGCCTGCTCCAGGTGGGGCAGCAGATCACCCGCCGGGGCAGCCGAGCGGGCGGCCCGGCGGTGGGCGAGCCCGACCAGGGCCAGCACGACCACCGCAGCGACGTTCTCAGCGTCAGCACCTCGGGGATGCTCGTCCGGCGTGAGGTCTTTGATGCTCTCGGGGGGTTCGACCCCGGGCTCGGGCAGTTCGGCGATGGCCTGGACCTGTGCTGGCGAGCGCACCTGGCCGGTCACCGGGTCGTGGTGGTGCCGCGCGCGCGGATGCGCGAAGCGGCCGCCTCGGCCGCTGGTCAACGGTCGCCGCACCTTTCAGCGGACGCCGCCCGACGTCGCGACCGCAGCCACGGCCGTCAGGTTGCCCTTGCCAGATGCTCCCTTCTTGCCGTGCCCCTGCTCTGGTTCTGGATCGCCGCTGCCAGCCTCGTCTCGGCTGTGGTCCTGCTGGTGGCTAAACGGCCCCGCAGCGCCTGGGATGAGCTGGGCGACCTCGGGTCGTTGATGAGGCCTTGGCGTCCGATCTCTGCGCGCTGGCGCGCACGTGGCATCCGCCGGATTCGACGTCGCGACCTGCGCGGGATGTTCGTCTCGCCCCGGGACGGTTTCCGTCAGGCCCTCGACAGCTTTCATGATGCGGTGGAGCTCGGGTCCGCGCCCTCGTCCGATGACAGTGTTGGCATCGCCCAGGCTCTGGAGTCCGGACCTGTCTCCGATGACAGTGAGTCTCTTGAGAGGCTGACACCAGGGCTGACGACCCGGATCCTGCGCCATCCCGGCTTCCTGGCGGTCCTGACCGGCGGCCTGCTGTCGGTCGCGACCTGGCGATCGCTGTTCTGGACTCTCTTCTCCACCAATAGTCACGGTGTCGCGGGCGGCGAGCTTCTCCCGGTGACATCCGGCGCCTCCGGGCTCTGGCACGCCTGGCTCGACGGATGGCATGGGGCGGGTCTGGGCAACGCCCTTGAGCCGGCTCCCTATCTGCCGGTCCTGTCGGGGGCGGCCTGGGTTCTCGAGCACCTGCCGTTCATCGACGCACCCTCTGACTCGGTCGGCGTCGCGATCGGCTGGCTGCTGGCCGGGGCCATCCCGCTGTCCGCCTGGACGGCCTACCTCGCAGCCCGGGTCGTGACACGAGCTCCCTGGCCGCGCGCGTGGGCCGCGCTGGCCTGGGCATCGCTCAGCACCCTGACCACAGCCCAGGCGAGCGGACGGCTCGGCGCCGTTGCCGCCCATATCCTGCTGCCCTTGGTCGTGGCCGGATTCGCCTGTGCCACAAGACGATCCACCCGCATCTCGCTGACGTTCGGCACCGCACTGGCCGTGACCCTGATCGGCGCCTTCAACCCTGCGCTGGCCGTGCTGACTGCTGTCGCTGCCCTGGTGCTGTTGGTCTTCGGGCACGGGGCGGCCCGCCTTCATGCGCTGGTTCTTCTGGTGGTGCCGGCCGGGTTGATGGGACCGTGGATCCTGCGCCTGGTCGACAACCCGCTCCTCCTGCTGGGCGGGCCCGGCCTGACCCGCTGGTATGGCGAGACCTCTGCGCCGTGGCAGCTCGCGCTGCTTCATCCCGGCGGCCCAGGCTCCTACCCCGTGCTGCTGACGGCGCCGATCCTGCTGGCCGGTGTCGTTGCGATGATGCGCCGCGGCACGGCGTCGCGAGCGATGACGATG
>JBBRWQ010000105.1:0-10677 GCA_038249115.1 Actinomycetales bacterium | reverse complement strand
GCTTGGGCTGACCACGTTGGGGCTCAAGGACGTTGGTGACCTCGTCAACCTCGAGGTTGACGTGATTGCCAAGTACGTCGAGCGACTGCTCAGTCACAAGACCGGCGAGGCGGAGCCAACGACGTGAGCGTCCTCGAGCGTCTTTTTGACGCACAGCTGAGCATCTTCGGCCAGCCGATCCTGTGGCGCGAGATCGTCGGCAACGCCTTCGGCTTCGCCTCTGCGATCGGCGGACTGAGACGACGCGTCTGGGCGTGGCCGGTGGGGATCGTTGGCAACGTGCTGTTGTTCACGGTCTTCTTCGGCGTGGCTTTCGTGACACCCCAGCACCAGACGCTCTACGGACAGGCCGGCCGGCAGGTCTTCTTCGTCATCATGAGCGTCTATGGCTACTGGCGGTGGAGTCAGATCCGCAGCCATCGCTCGCCTGATGCGCCCGCGATCACCCCGCGTTGGGCCACCGCTACCGAAAGGCTGCAGTACCTGGCGGTCTGGGTAGGCGGGGTTGTCGTCATGCAGTGGGTCTTCGCGCAGATCGGCGCGGGCTGGCCCGCCCCGCGTTGGTATTTCTGGTGCGACGCCTGGATCTTCATCGGCTCGATGGTCGCGACCTATTCGATGGCCCGGGGCTGGAACGACTTCTGGCTGGCCTGGATCGCCGTTGACCTGGTCGGCGTCCCGCTGCTGATCCACTCGCACTTCTACCCCACCGCCGTCCTGTTCGCCGTCTACGGCGGCCTTGTCATCTATGGGTTCTTCGTCTGGCTCAAGGCCTCGAAGACCGAGTCTCTTGACCGCGAAATGAGTGAGGTATCAGCATGAGCACACGACTGTCCACAATCGAAGAGGCGTTCGAGGCGCTTAGAGCCGGCCTGCCGGTCCTGGTGACCGACGACGAGGATCGCGAGAACGAGGGCGACGTCATCCTGGCGGCGGCGACGGCCACCACCGAGTGGATGGCCTGGACCATCCGCCACACCTCGGGCTACATCTGCGCGCCGATGTCCGAGTCCCGGGCGGATCGACTGGGGCTGCCGCTGATGGTGGAGGACAACCGCGACCCTCGCCGCACGGCCTATACGGTGACTGTTGATGCCGCCGAGGGTGTCAGCACGGGCATCAGCGCGGCAGACCGCGCTCTCACGATTCGGCTTCTTGCTGCTGAGGATTCGACCGCCTCGAGCTTCAACCGCCCGGGACATGTCGTCCCGTTGCGGGCCAGAGAAGGTGGCGTTCTCGTGCGCGGAGGACACACCGAGGCGGCGGTGGACCTGTGCCGCCTCGCCGGGCTGGCGCCGGTGGGAGCGATCGGCGAGCTGATTCACGACGACGGCTCCATGATGAGGCTGCCGGGAGTCCTCGACCTCGGCGCGGAACACAACCTGCCGGTCATCACCATCGCGGCCCTGATCGCCTGGCGTCAGCGCAATGACCGGGTCGAGCGGCTTGCCGAGACTCGACTCCCGACCGAGCACGGAGTATTCCGCGTCGTCGGCTACCGCGACCTGGTAACCGGGACCGAGCACCTTGCCCTCGTCAGCCCCAAGGGCCTGCAGGGGCGAGCACCGTTGGCACGACTGCATTCTGAGTGTCTGACTGGCGACGTGTTCGGTTCGAAGCGTTGTGACTGCGGCGCACAGCTGGAGCGCTCCCTTGAGCGGGTCGCAGCGGAGGGCGGGGTCATCGTCTATCTGCGTGGCCACGAGGGCCGCGGAGTCGGTCTCGTCAGCAAGCTGCAGGCATATGCGTTGCAGGACAAAGGTTTTGACACCGTCGATGCGCAGACCGAGCTTGGCCTTCCCATCGACGCCCGCGAGTACGCAGCAGGCGCCGCAATCTTGGCTGATCTCGACCTCGGAGTTGTGCGGCTGCTGACGAACAACCCGATGAAGGTCAACGCGATGCGTGACTACGGCATCGAGGTGGCTGCTGTTGAAGGACTCAGCATGGTGCCCGGCGCACATAATGAGGCCTACCTGCGCACCAAACGCGATCGCATGGGCCACGCCCTGATGCTGGACGAGATCGACAAGGGCGCGTCCGCATGACGGGCTGCGGGCGCGAGAAGAAGGTCGAAGGGGACGTGGCATGAAACAGGGTTCGCCCACTGTCCACGTCGACGGTAGCGGCCTCAAGGTCGCGATCGTCGCAGCTTCGTGGCACACGACGGTGATGGAGGGGCTGATCGACGGTGCCCGACGTGGTCTGGCGGATGCGGGAGTCTCTTCGGTCGCGCTGGTTCGCGTGCCGGGCGCGTTCGAGCTTCCCGTTGCCTGCTCCCGGTTGGCGTCAACCTTCGACGCTCTGGTCGCCCTCGGTGTCGTGATCCGAGGGGGCACACCGCATTTCGAGTACATCTGTCAGGCAGCCACGATTGGATTGACCGACGTCAGTCTTCGGACCGGGGTTCCGGTCGGCTTCGGCGTGCTCACCTGTGACGACGACCGGCAGGCGCTCGACCGGGCGGGGCTCGAGGGCTCCAGCGAGGACAAGGGCCACGAGGCTGCCACAGCGGCGGTGGCGACCGCTGTCACCCTGCGCGCTCTCCAACCGTAGAGGGCCGATTCCGCTATGTGAGGCGTGCCTTGTGCGCCCGGACCTTGTGGGAATGTCAGGCAGGCGCCACAACCGCGCTGGCTTCTCGAGGATTTGCCCGCCCACTGTGTCCTCGGTCGCTGAGGAACGGGGAGGGCAAGACCAGCTCGACGTTACGGTCGTCGACATCGCCGCGCCGCGCGTCCGTCCGGTCCTGCCAGTCGTTGGCGGCCAGCTCGCGCGACAGCGAGGCGAGCGCCAGCGGGTCAGAAAGCGAGCCGTCGTGCGACGCTGGGCCGGCGTGGTCGACGATCGTGCCAAAGACGGACAGAGTGCCGTCGAGGTTGTCGACAACCTCCACCACGCGCGACTGCTGAGGCCAGTCGATGTGCGCCGCGGTGTTCAGCTCCCAGAAGCCACCTGCCACCGTTGAACCTGTGGGGCGAGCGTGTGGCAGCACCTCGTTGCGGTGCGTGTGGCCGTTGACCCACAGGATGACGTTGGGATAGCGCAGCAATAGGTCACGTACTTCCGGGCCGCCGATTCGATCACTGCCCACGGGGACGTTGTTCATCGTGCCGATGGTGTGGTGGCTGAAGATCGCGATGTACTTGTCGAGGCCACCTGATCGCTTCATCAGCGTCCCGGCTTGGGAGATCCACTGGCTGCTCGCCGCTTGAAGCTGCGTCTCCAGCCAGTCCCGCTGCACGGGGTCAATGGACCCGTTCGGGCCGCCGGCGCTGTTGACAGTGTCGAGGACGATCCCGCGCATCCGCCCGACGTCGAACGTGTAGTAGGCCGTACCGGTCGCGACATTCTGCTGAGTGAAGCCGTGGCCGACCGGAGTGCCCGTGGTGGCGAAGTGCTCGGCGACTGTAGTGGCCCGGTCCACGATCCACCGGTCCGCGTCCGCAGTCACCAGGCGCCTGGCCCCGTCGCTGAGCATGAGCTGGATCGCGGCTGGGTCCTGTCTCAGCAGCCCGACAACGAAAGCGAGCTGGTCGCTCAGGGGGGCCGCCAGGATCTGTGGGGGAAGGCCGGTGAGCTTGAGCGGACCGACCGCAAGCTGTGAGAACAGCGGCGACTTCGGGACGTTCCCCTGCACCAGCCCGTCGTGGTTCCCGTACGCCGAGTACCACGGCAGACCGATCCCGGTGGCGCGGAACTGCCGTCGGGCCGCATCAAGCAGACCGGGAACCGCAGGGAACCCGTAGACCGAGGACGGCGCTCCCAAGCCCGACGACGGATGCCAGTAGTAAGGATCGGACAAGATGTCGTCCATGACGCCCTCGTAGCGCGCGAGGTCTCCGGAGTCCGGCCGCACGAGGCCTCCGTCCAGCAGGTCGATGTACCAACGCAGCTCGTTGTGCTGGCAGCTGTCGGTGTTGTCGCCCGTGACCACCGCGAACTGCAGTGGATGGCCCGTCGCCGGGCCACGGCGCACGCTTCGCAGCTGCCGCACCATCGCCTCTCCGACCTGGGCGCTGAGGAGCTCTTGCGGCCGATAGGCGCTGGTGAAGTCCGACAGCCCCGGGAAGGGCAGGCTGCCGTAGGCGTCGAAGAACTCGAAGCGGGCCGGCGACTGGACATCCATGGCGTGGATGTCCGTCAGCTGCGCGAACGAGGCCACGACGCGCCCAGCGCCACGTCTGCGAATCGTCCGCGACGCAAGGTCGCGACGGAGCAGATATGCCTCACCCGCGGCGAACGTGATTGGCGCATAGCCTCCGACCCCTGGCGCGCCCCGGACCAACGTGCGCCTCAATGTTGTGCCGGCACCGCTTGATGGTGGAGCGGCCCCCACCGTCTCGACCGAAAACCCATCCACGGCGGCGGCGCCCGCCACACCGGCGGCACCCTTGAGCAACGTCCGTCTGGTGAACTTCATTGAAGGCTCCTTCGTCGCGGCGCGGTCTGAACAAGTCCACAGCGAGTGTGGTGGGGCAATCTCCCGCTCATGGCGGTCGCCTGGCCAGGGTCGTCGACTCATCATGGACGCGGACCCGAGCGCGCACCTCCCCAAAATGAACGACAAAGCGATGAAGAAGCCTCGTCCTCCGGTGGCGGGGTCGAGCAGGTATCACCCGTTCGGGTGGAGAGGATGGGGAGCCACGTAACCTGCACAGGTGACTGACTCTGCGTTTCTGACGGACAACGCGATGCGCCGCGCCCTCGCGCGTGCCGGTGATGGCAAGGCTCTCGACGAGGCAGAGGCTCAGGTGCTGCTCGGTGCCCGTGGCACCGACCTCGAAGCGTTGTTCGGGGCCTCATCGCGTGTCCGCGACGCGACGATGGTGGCAGCCGGCCGGCCCGGCGTCGTGACGTACTCGCGCAAGGTCTTCATCCCGCTGACCCGTCTGTGTCGGGACCGTTGCCACTACTGCACTTTCGTGACCGTCCCCCACCGTCTCCCCGCGGCATACCTCTCGCCGGACGAAGTCCTGGAGATTGCTCGCGCGGGCGCGGCGCAGGGCTGCAAGGAGGCGCTCTTCACCCTCGGAGACCGCCCCGAGGATCGCTGGCCGGAGGCCCGTGAGTGGCTCGATGCCCATGGGTATGACGACACGTTGGCTTATGTCCGTGCCATGGCCATCAGGGTCCTGGAGGAGACAGGCCTGCTGCCGCACCTGAACCCTGGGGTCATGTCGTGGTCAGATCTCCAGCGCCTCAAGCCGGTTGCCCCCTCCATGGGGATGATGCTCGAGACCACATCCCGCAGGCTCTTCGAGGAGCAGGGGCAGGCCCATTTCGGCTCTCCTGACAAGGACCCGGCCATCCGACTGCGGGTGCTTGAGGACGCAGGTCGCATCGGGGTCCCGTTCACCACGGGCATCCTGGTCGGCATCGGAGAGACGGTTCCGGAGCGGCTCGACTCGATCCTGGCGATCCGTCGGGTGGCACGTGAGTACGGCTCGATCCAGGAGTGCATCATCCAGAACTTCCGGTCGAAGCCTGACACGGCGATGCGTTCGGCGCCTGATCTCGGCGAGGAGGAGTACCTTGCCACGATTGCCGTGACCAGGCTCCTGCTGGGGCCTTCTGTCAGTGTGCAGGCGCCGCCGAATCTGTCCGAACCGCAACAGATTTCGCGTCTGCTGGCGGCCGGCGTCGATGACTGGGGTGGTGTCTCGCCCGTCACCCCGGACCACGTGAACCCCGAGCGGCCCTGGCCCGAGATCGACGACCTGGCCCGCTGGACCCTTGAGGCAGGGCTGAGGCTGGCCGAACGGCTCACGACCGGGGCGCGATACGTCCTCGGTGCACTCCAGCGGGACGAGCCGTGGATCGACCCACGGCTGCATCCGCACGTCCGGGCGCTGGCCGATCTGCGGACCGGCCTGGCTAACCCGGATGCCCGCCCACAGGGTCTGCCGTGGCAGGAGCCAGATGGTGGGATGCAGCTCAGCGGGACCGGCAGAGGCAGGGTCGACCTCCATCGCGGCGTCGACCAAGAAGGCAGGAGCGCCGATCGGCGCAGTGACTTCGACGAGGTCTATGGCAGCTGGGCGGAGGTCGCGACCCGCGCGCCGGATGCGCTGACGACCTCACCGCGCCTCGACACCGATGTCCGGACGGCCCTGCTCCGGGCGCAGGATGACCCGGCCGGCCTGCGCGACGGCGACTACCTGGCGTTGCTCACCTGCGATGGCGCCGACCTTGAGGCGGTGACCTCGTTGGCCGACGACGTGCGTCGGGACGTCGTGGGTGACGACGTCACCTATGTCGTCAACCGCAACATCAACTTCACCAACATCTGTTACGTCGGCTGCCGCTTCTGCGCCTTCGCCCAGCGCAGGACCGACGCCGACGCCTTCACCTTGTCCCTCGAGCAGGTCGGACAGCGCGCAGCAGAGGCCCAGGCTCTCGGCGCCACGGAGGTCTGCATGCAAGGTGGCATCGACCCGTCGCTGGGGCGGACGGCATACGCGGACATCGTCCGGTCCGTGAAGGCGGCCGCGCCCGGAATCCACGTGCATGCGTTCTCACCGATGGAGATCGCGACCGCATCAGCCAAGTCTGGGATCTCGGTGCGCGCCTGGCTCGAGGAGCTCAAGGACGCCGGACTTGACTCGATCCCGGGCACGGCGGCAGAGATCCTTGACGACGAGATCCGGTGGGTTCTGACCAAGGGCAAGCTGCCCTCGGCGCAGTGGGTCGAGATCGTTGCGACGGCCCACGAGCTGGGGATCCCGTCGAGCAGCACGATGATGTACGGCCATGTCGACCACCCGAGGCACTGGGTCGGTCACTTGCGCACTCTCACCGCGTTGCAGGACCGCACCGGCGGTTTCACCGAGTTCGTCCCGCTTCCCTTCATCCACACCAATGCGCCCGTCTACCTGGCCGGTCTCGCTCGCCCGGGACCGACGATGAGGGACAACCGGGCGGTCCACGCCGTGGCACGCTTGATGCTGCACGGACGCATCCCCAACGTCCAGACCTCATGGGTCAAGCTCGGTGTTGACGGCACCCGCTCGATGCTGCGCGGTGGAGCCAACGACGTCGGCGGCACCTTGATGGAGGAGACGATCAGCCGGATGGCCGGGTCGGAGCACGGCTCCGCCAAGACCGTTGAGGAGCTCAGGGCGATCGCTGAGGGAATTGGCCGCCCGGTGCGCCAAAGGACGACGACGTACGCGCCGCGTTAACCTTGACCCTCGTGAAGACCTTCGAGCAGTTGTACGCCGAACTGACAGACAAGGCTGCGACGCGCCCGCAGGGGTCAGGCACCGTCGCTGCGTTGGATGCCGGGGTCCATGCGATCGGCAAGAAGATCGTCGAGGAGGCGGCCGAGGTGTGGATCGCCGCGGAGTACGAAGGCAAGGAGCGCACGGCCGAGGAGATTAGCCAGCTCCTCTATCACGTGCAGGTCATGATGATTGCCGCTGACATCTCTCTCGACGACGTCTACACCCACCTCTGACCCGAGACCCACCTCTGACCCGAGCGCCCGTTCTCTACGCAAGGACCGCATCCATGTTACGAATCGCCGTGCCCAACAAGGGTTCTCTGTCCCTGGCCGCTGCCGAGATGCTGCATGAGGCGGGCTATCGGGGCCGACGAGACCCCAAAGAGCTCGTGCTGATCGATGTCGACCAGGACATCGAGTTCTTCTTCCTGCGCCCACGTGACATCGCGGTGTACGTCGGCTCGGGCACTCTCGATGGCGGCATCACCGGCCGCGACCTCCTGCTGGACTCTGGCGCCGCCGCGGTCGAGTCGATGTCGCTCGGTTTTGCCGCCTCAACCTTCCGCTTTGCCGCGAAACCGGGAGTTGCCAAGAGCGTCACGGACATCCAGGGCAAGCGGGTCGCCACCAGCTACGACGGCCTGGTGTCTGCCTATCTGGCCGAGCACGGCGTCGAGGCCGATGTCGTTCGGCTCGACGGCGCGGTCGAGACAGCCATCACGCTAGGGGTCGCGGACGTTATCGCGGACGTCGTCGAGACCGGAACGACGCTGCGGCAGCAGGGACTTGAGGTCTTCGGTGACCCGATCCTGCGCAGCGAGGCGGTCTTGATCCAGCGCTCGGACGCCCTGGCTCAGGGCTCGCTCGACATCCTGGCCCGCCGCCTGCAGGGCGTGATTACCGCGCGCAGCTACGTGATGATGGACTATGACGTGCGGGTTGAGCTGGTCGAGCAGGCGTGCGCACTCACCCCGGGTTTGGAATCTCCAACCGTGTCACCCCTGCACGACAAGGGCTATGTCGCCGTGCGTGCGATGGTGCCGCGGTACAGCACGAACCAGGTGATGGACGAGCTCTACGACCTTGGGGCGCGCGCCATCCTGGTCACCGACATCGCGGCCTGCCGGATCTGATGTCCAGCACGGCCGATGGCCGGGACCGGCCCGACCCCTATGCCGTATTCCGTCCGCGACGAGGGCGGCGGGTCGCACTGGTCATGTCAGCGTTGTCGTTGCTGATCTTCACCGGCGGAGCTTTCTCGCTGCCGAAAGCGGATCCGCTCTACGGTGGCTGGGATCTCGCCGACAGGCTGCTCCTGGTTCTCTGCGGGGTCGCTGTGGCAGGGGTGCTGTGGCGCTACGCCTCGATCCGGGCGGTCGCGTCGCCCCAGGGTCTGGTGATCCGCAACCTGGTCACGACACGAGAGCTTGAGTGGGCGCAGATCGTCCGCGTCCAGTTCAGCGGAGGCGCGCCGTGGGTGACCGTGGACCTCGACGACACCGATACCGTTGCGGTCATGGCGATCCAGAAGGCGGATGGTGCGTCGGGCAGAGCCGAGGCGGCGCGTTTGTCGGCGCTGGTCCAGGTCCACGGTGGGCCACGCTAGTCAGGGCACCTTGGGGCGTCCCGGCTTGACCTGCATCGCCAGGGCTATCTGAACCAGCATCATGAGGGCCAGCAGCAGCCAGACCACGCGGAAGTCGCCGGTCAGGTCGTGTAGCGCCCCGGTGACAGCGGGCCCGAACGACGCGATCGTGTAGCTCACGAAGAAAGCCATTGCGGTCAGTCGCCCACTGCCTGCCGGGGTTTGCGCGTAGTCCACGAGCAACACGAGGGCCAGCGAGAAAGCCGCGCCCTGCCCCAGCCCGAGCATGCAGACCCACACCCAGGCTGCGGCATCGGGTGCCACGAGCAAGCCGAGCATGCCCACCAGTCCCAGTCCGCCGGCCGGCATTAACAGGAACCGGTGGTCGTGCACCTTGTCGGTGAGCATCGGTCCGAGCAGACCCGAGACCAGCTGGGCGCCGCCGAACGCCGACAACAGGTAGCCAGCTGTCGTGGGATCCCAGCCTCGGGCGACATACGACGGAGCGATCCACGCCAGGCTCGAGTAGAACTGCCAGGACTGAACTGCGAGGTAGGCCGCGACGAGCCACGCTGTCCGGTGTCGCCAGGGCAGTCCATGGCTTGTGGCCGCAACGGGATTGGCCGCCTGGTATCTCGAGAGCCGCAGCGCCATCGGCGCCCAGGCAAGCGCGCCGACCGCTGCAAGAATGCTCCAGGACGCGAGGGAGCCTTGCCAGGATCCGAGACGTGCGGCGAGGGGCACGGACAACGCGGATGAAGCCGCAGCCCCGCCCATCATGGCGAACATGTAGAGACCCGTGATCGTCCCAGTGCGCTCCGGTGGAAACACCGCTTTGACCAGGCGGGGGAGCAGTGCGCTGGCCACGGCGATACCGAATCCGGCCACGAGCGTGCCGGCGTACAGCGCCCAGAGCTGGTCGCCCCACGATCGCAACAGCACGCCGACGAATACCGCGATCATCGCGATCTGAACCGAGACGGCGGCGCCGATGCGCGTGCCGATGCGTTGTGCAGCAGGCGCCATGAGACCCATGCAGAGCACCGGCAGGGTGGTGACAGCGCCGATCCACGCGTTGGACAGGTCAAGCTCGGCGGCGATGGTCCTGGTCAGAGGGGGGACGCTGGCAATGGCGGTTCGCAGGTTCGCCGCGACAGCGACCAGCGCCAGCGCCATGAGCCAGACCGGCGGCAGGTTGACCGTGTTGCCGGACCGGCCGTCGGCGGGCGCAGAAGTCGTCAAGACTCAGCCGTTCTGGTCGTATGCCGCCCGGACCAGTGGTCCGCGTGAACCAATGTCATCGGGTGGTGTTGATGATGAGGTCAGCACGGTCGCGTGTCGCATCGGCCAGGAAGAGAGCATCCTCCTGGACGGCCCAGCGTTTCCAGTGAGGGATAAACGTCTCGCCATCCCGCTCCGCACCTCGCTGGAAGCGGACGTCGCGGTCGGCCTCGAGCCAGATGAGCATCGACTCCAGCTCCGCGCCCTTTCCCGCGCCTGAGCCCACACCCTCGACAAGCAGCAGGGCAGCTGTGGGCAGGGTGTGCCACCCCGCATACCGGTCGTGCTCCCAGTCCCATCGCCGGTATGACGCCTGCTCGCCTCGGGCGATCGGGGCCAGGATCTGGTCATGCAGGTCGGCGACGGCCTGGTCCAGCCCGTCCCAGCCGGGATACAGGTCGTCCATGTGCAGAATGTGGGCGCTGGGTATGCGACCAGCCAGGGCGGCGGCGAAGTCCGTCTTGCCCGCTCCGCTAGGACCGTCAACGGCTACGACAGTCGTTGTGCCACATAGTGGCCGGGCATCACCGATAGCCCGGAGCGCCTCGGCGATCGCTTCTTCCGGGGCAGAGATGTGCATGTCTGG
>JBBRWQ010000104.1:0-10843 GCA_038249115.1 Actinomycetales bacterium | reverse complement strand
GGCCCGGTGTTGCAGCAGCCGTCACGAAAGAACCCGGTCATCGGGTCCGTGCCACACTCCTCCAGCGGCCCGCCCAGGACATTGCGCGCTGGTTGCTCAGTCATGCTCATGACTCCATCATGTCGTGTTGCTGCTGGCTGCGGCCGGGACACCGGGCGGGTCAGATCCAGCGGCGGACGCGGAGCTGGTATTGGCGGTACGCGTCGCCGAAGCGCCCGGTGAGGTAGAGCTCCTCGCGGTCGATGACTCTGCGGCGGATCACCCACAGGATGCCGGGTAGTACCAGCAGCGGCCACCAGCTGTGCAAGATCAGGGTCCCCCCGAGATAGGCGATGGCGTCCGAGAGGTAGATCGGGTTGCGACTGATCCGAAACGGCCCCGTCGTGACCATCGCGGAGACGTGTTCCCACGGGATGACGGTCGTGTGTGCCCGGGCGAAAGCCCAGACGGTCCACACCGACAGGGCCAGGCCGATAATCACCAACGTCAGCCCCGCCACCGTCAGCGCGACGCCGCCCGGGATCGTCCACCGCTGCCGCCAATGCAGCGCCCACATCACCGTGAACGGCACGAAGTAGACGACCGGCGGAATCAGCCGGACCTGGGCGCCGGTGCTCACCCGTTCCGCCCCGGGAGGTCCAGGCATACCTCGCATGGCGAAACGGTACGGAGGTCGGGGGCGTCGGCATTGGCTAGGGTCACGCTCATGCTCACAGCATCGACCCCGACGGCCTCGCAACGCGAGCGTGACGACCGAAGGCTGGCAGCCCAGCTGCTCGTCGGAGAGACGGCCGGGGGCGCTGTCGAGGTCGTCGAGCGGCTGCTGGCGGTCCAGGCGCAGGACCTTCGCGCAGCGCGGCTCGCTTTCCGGGCCCGCACCATCGGGCTCACGGCGGCCGACGTGGATCGGGAGCTCAACAACCGGACGCTGTTGGTCACCTGGTTGAACCGGGGCACGCTGCATCTCGTCCGGGCCGAGGACTACTGGTGGCTGCAGCAGCTCACGACGCCACAGCTGTTCACGGCAAACGCCAGGCGCCTTGGACAAGAGGGGGTTTCGCCCGATCGAGCCGAACGCGGAGTTGCCGTCATAGAGGCGGCCATCGACGCGAACGGCCCGATGACCCGAGCCCAGCTGCGCGACCTCGTCCAGTCGGCCGATGTGCCCGTGGCCGGTCAGGCAATGGTCCACATCCTCTTCCTGTCCGCGCTCAGGGGTCTGACGGTCCGGGGGCCGGTCATCGGCCGTGACCAGGCGTTTGTCCTCGTCCGCGACTGGCTCGGCGCTGCGCCCACGATGACAGACCGCGATACCGCCCTGTCCGAGCTGGCCAGACGGTTCTTGGCAGGCCACGGACCTGCCGATGAACGTGACCTGGCCAAGTGGGCCGGCATCACTGTTGGCGACGCGCGTCGTGCGTTCCGCGGTGTCATCTCAGATCTCGACCAGCTGGCCGGCGGGCTGGTCGACCTGGCCGGTCGCTCACAGCCACATGCTCGCCGCCAGCCGAGGCTGCTCGGTGGGTTCGACCCGTTGTTGCACGGCTGGGTCGACCGCGCGCCGGTCCTGGGCGACCACCGCTCGATCGTCACGAGCAACGGTATCTTCAAGCCCTTCGCCCTGGTGGCAGGTCGGGCCGTGGCAACCTGGCGCATGCCGGGCGGGCGGGTTGCGCTCGAGCCATTCGGCTATCTGTCCGACGGGGTGCTGGACGCCCTGGGCCGCGAAGCCAAAGACGTCGAGCGGTTCCTTGGGTCTCACTAGGCTGTTCGGGTGAGCGACGCGAGCAAGGTCCCAGTCATCAAGGTCTCGGTCATCGGCGCTGCCGGACGCATGGGTTCGGAGGTATGCCGCGCTGTCGAGGCGGCACCGGACGCGACGCTGGTGGGACGCTACGACCAGGGCGACGACCTCGGGGATCTCGGTGGCGCCGACGTCGTCGTCGAGTTCTCGGTGCCGGACGCCACGGCCGCCAACGTTGCCAGCTGCATCGAACGTGGGACGCACGTTGTGGTCGGGACGACCGGCTGGACCGAGGACAAGCTCGAGGCGGTGCGCACGCAGCTGGCGGACATGCCGGGGGTGGGGGTGCTGATTGCGCCGAACTTCGCCATCGGCGCGATCCTGATGATGTCCTTCGCCCAGCAGGCTGCGCGGTTCTACGAGTCGGTCGAGATCGTCGAGCTGCACCACCCTGACAAGGTCGACGCACCCTCGGGCACCGCCGCACGGACGGCCTCGCTGATCGCCCGAGCCCGGCAGGATGCCGATCTCGGCGGTGTGCCCGACGCCACAACCTCGGATCCGGGCGGAGCGCGTGGGGCGCGGGTGGACGGCATACCGGTGCATGCGTTGCGGTTGCGTGGCCTCGTGGCCCATCAGGAGGTCTTGTTCGGTGGCGCCGGTGAGCTCCTGACGATCCGGCACGACTCGTTCGACCGGGTCAGCTTCATGCCCGGCGTCCTGGCAGGTGTGCGCCACGTCGGCGACCACCCCGGACTCACGGTGGGGCTCGAAAGCTACCTCGACCTGACCTGATCTCGTTTTCGCGCCCCGATTGACGACTTAGCGCAGGTCCGTCATTGATCGCGCACCTGCGAACCTGCTCTATCAATGACTGTCCTGCGCTATGTCGTTGTCCCTCTCGCGACGCATAGTGTTGGCGCCATGCATCGCAGCCGGATCGGCATCGTCCTGATCGACCACGCAGCGCAGCACGACGCGGCCCTGGCCTTCTGGTCAGGTGTGACGGGGGTGAGCCCGACCCGCGAGGCGCAGGACGCGCCATACAGTGCGATCGGCCCCATCGGAAGCCTCAACCTTGAGGTCCAACAACTCGGTGAGGGGACGCCTGCGCGGATCCATCTCGACATCGAAAGCGACAACCCGTCTGCCGAGATCGATCGGTTGATCGGGCTTGGTGCCACACCCGTGCAGAGGGAGGAGGACTTCGCGATCATGCAGGATCCCGGCGGCCTGGTCTTCTGTGTGGTCCCGGTGCAGACCGGTGAGCGTTTCGAGCGCGAGGCGACGACCTGGCAGTGAGCCCGGACCTCGAAGAGCGCGGTCTCGAGCGTTGACTCCCGAACCGCCGCATTGTCCCGAGGTTTGCCCCCGAACCAGAGCCTTGTCCCCCAGGTTCTTCGACTCAGCCCCAGCCGAAGGCTCGCAACGTCCCGGCAGTCGCTGCCGCCAGGATCACGACGACCAGGAAAGGCGCGCGGAGCAGCAGGGCCACCACCGCCACCGCCAAGCCGGCCGCGCGCGCGTCGGTGGTCAGGACGCCGCCCTGGCCGGTGAACGTCTGGACCGCGACGAGGGCCGACAGCAGTGCAACTGGCAGCATCGCGGTGACCCGGGAGACGACCGGATGGTCGAGTGTGTGGTGCGGCACCACGTAGCCGAGGAGCTTGAGCGCGAACGCGAGCCCGCTGGCCAGCAGGACGGTGGTCCAGAGCGTCATGACGGCGAGCCGACAACGCGAAGGAATGTGGGCGTCGGAGCGCTCATTTTCCTTCACTCTCGCGCGTCGAGGGCTCAGCGCGCCGGGGCATCAGGCCGGCCGCGACTGCAGCAAGTGCCGCGACCAGGACGGGAATGCCGGCCGGCGCGTGAGGGGCCACCACCAGTGCGATGACGGCTGATGCGGCGGCCACGGCGCGGGCGTCGCCTGACTTGAGCCGTGGCCAGAGCAGGCCGACGAACGCCGCGGGAGCAGCGGCGTCGAGGCCGAACTGGCGGGGGTCGCCCAGGGCGTTCCCCAGCAGGGCACCGACGATGGTCATCAGGTTCCAGAGCGCGAACACCGTCAGCCCGGTGACCCAGAATCCGAGCCGCTGGGCAGACCGTTCCGGCTGGGCGACGCCGACGGCGGTCGACTCGTCGATGGTCAGGTGGGCGGCGGCCACCGTGCGCAGGCCGCTGACTCCGAGCAGTCGCGACATCTGAAGCCCGTACAGCATGTTGCGGGCGCCGAGCAGGGTCGAGGTGGCAACCGCGGCAGCACCCGAGCCGCCGGAGGCCACGATGCCCACGAGGGCGAACTGGGAGCCCCCCGTGAAGAGCAGGACCGACAGGACGATGGTCTGCCACAGGTCGAGACCGGCGGCCACCGACAGGGCGCCGAAGCTGATGGCATACGTGCCGGTCGCGATGCCGACCGACAGGGACTGGCGCAGCACCTGGTTGCGACGCTGGCCATCGAGTGGCGGGTCGAGTGGCGGATCGAGAGGGGTTCCCCGCATCGGACCGAGGGGATCAGTCCTGGGAACGGCTGGCGGTGGAGAGGCTGGCAGTCAGCCTCACTTCGCGGACAACCGTCCCGTCGACGTCGATAACCCGGTCCCGGAAGGCGCTGTCCGGCGAGAGACCTGCTGCGTACAGGAAAGCCCGGGTGGTTTCGTCGGTCGCCAGGATCCAGGTGCTCACCGTGTCAAAACCCTTGCCCCGCAACGTGTCCACGGCGGCGTTGAGCAGGCGCGAGCCATGGCCGTTGCGCCGGGCGTCAGGGTGCACACCAAGGGCGAGCAGCTCGCCGCCGGTCTCGGTTGCGTCGATGTCCCCGCTCGGACCGACGGCTGCGAAGCCGACCACCTGCTCCCCGGCGCAGCCCACCAGCAGCACGTGGCGAGGGCTCGGGGGAGTGCCCAGCGAGTCGCGCCAGACACGTGCGAACTTCAGCCCGTCGAACTCGTCCAGGACGTCCTGGGACAGGACGTGGGCGTAGGCGTCGCGCCATACGGCCGCCTGCACCAAACCGACCGCAGGCGCGTCGCTCGCGCGGGCGATCCGGGCGCTGGCGTCAGCGATCGGGCCGCTCGCGGGTGTGTGCGCATGGTCGTGGGCGACGGAGTGCGGGTGGCTGTGGTCGTTGGGCACGCGGCCATCCTGCCATCGCCACGTATTCATTGCGTTGATATGTCACGCGTCGACATACTGGCTTGATGTATGCCGACGACGTCATCAACCCGGACGAGCCGCTGAATGCCGCGGAGTCCGGCGACATGGACGAAGCGGTGGCGGCATCGGCCACGGCCCCCACTCAGCGTGCAGCGGGTGGCTCGTCCTTTGAGGCGTTGCTGGCCGCCGATCTGCGTATCGAGCCGCGGGACGAGATGCCAGAGGCCTATCGCAAGACGCTGATCCGCCAGATCGCCCAACATGCGCACTCCGAGATCATCGGGATGCAGCCGGAAGGCACCTGGATCGGCCGCGCGCCCTCGTTGCGTCGCAAGGCGATCCTGATGGCCAAGGTCCAGGATGAGGCCGGGCACGGCCTCTACCTCTACAGCGCTGCCGAGACCCTGGGCGTCGACCGGGCCGAGCTGTTGGACATGCTGCACAGCGGCAAGCAGAAGTACTCCTCGATCTTCAACTATCCGACGCTGACCTGGGCCGACAACGGCGCCATCGGCTGGCTGGTTGACGGGGCCGCGATCATGAACCAGGTTCCCCTGTGCCGTTGCTCCTACGGCCCCTATGCCCGCGCAATGATCCGTGTCTGCAAGGAGGAGTCGTTCCACCAGCGGCAGGGTTTCGAGATCCTGTGGACCCTGATGCGCGGCACCGACGCCCAGATGGAGATGGCTCAGGACGCCGTAAACCGTTGGTGGTGGCCGGCATTGATGATGTTCGGACCTCCGGACACCGGTGCGGCTGCGACCCCCGGCGGACACACAGAGCAGTCCATGGCGTGGGGCATCAAGCGTTTCAGCAACGACGCCTTACGTCAGAAGTTCGTGGACATGACCGTTCCTCAGGCACAGAAGATCGGGCTCACGCTGCCAGACCCCGATCTGCATCTCAACGAGAAGTCGGGTCACTGGGAGTTCGGTGCCATCGACTGGAGCGAGCTCTTTCGGGTGATCAACGGCGACGGAGCCTGCAACGCAGAGCGGATCGAGCACCGGGTGGGTGCCCACCACGCGGGAGCCTGGGTGCGCGAGGCCGCCACTGCCTACGCCGCCAAGCAGGCAGGTGCCACGCACGCCCGTGCCACGCAGGCAGAACACGTCGCATGACTACGCCCGCAGACAAAGGGAGCCCGACCGAACCCACCTGGTCGCTATGGGAGGTCTTCGTCAGGAGCAAACGCGGTCTCTCGCACGTCCACGTCGGTTCTCTGCACGCACCTGACCCCGAGATGGCGCTGCGAAACGCCCGGGACCTCTACACCCGTCGACAAGAGGGCGTCTCCTTGTGGGTGGTCAGGTCCATTGACATCACGGCAAGCAGCCCTGACGAGCGTGACTCCTTCTTCGACCCCGCGGCCGACAAGATCTATCGCCACCCCACCTTCTACGACGTGCCCAAGGATGTCGAATACCTTTGAGTGAGAGTGCGATTGACGCCAGGGCGAGTGACACCACCACTGCTGACACCAGCACGATGACGGTTGCCGCTGCATACTGCCTGCAGCTCGGCGACGATGCTCTCATCTACGCCCAACGGCTGGGCGAGTGGATCAGCCGCGCTCCACAGATCGAGGAGGACATGGCTCTCGGCAATGTCGGGCTCGACCTGCTGGGTCAGGCGCGGGTTCTGCTGACACGTGCCGGCGAGCTCGATGGCACCGGCCGGTCCGAGGACGAGCTGGCCTACCTGCGCGACGGGCGTCAGTTCCACAACGTCCATCTGGTCGAGCAGGAGCGCACGGACTTCGGCTTCGAGATGGCCCGGATGCTGTGGTTCGCCGCCTATCAGTGCGAGCTGTATGCCGCGCTGGCCACGTCCAAGGACGAGACGCTCGCGGGTGTGGCGGTCAAGGCCGTCAAGGAGGTCGACTACCACCGCGACCATGCCAGCCAGTGGGTGCTGCGACTGGGCGACGGGACTGGCACCTCGCACGCCCGCATGCAGGAGGCGCTTGAGCGGGTGGCGCCGTTTGTCGAGGAGCTGTTCGAGGACGACGCCGTGAGTGTCGCTGCTGCCGCAGTCGGAGTCGGCGTCTTGCCGTCCTCGTTGAAAGACAAGGCTTTTGGCCATGTCGCGCGAGTGGTTGACCGGGCCACGCTGACCCTTCCCGTCGACCCTGGCTGGCGTTCGCGTGGCGGTCGGGATGGCATCCACTCCAGGCCCATGGGGTATCTGCTGGCCGAGATGCAGCACATTGCGCGCTCACACCCGGGCGCCAGGTGGTGACCGCGACGGTGGACCTGCGAGCGGTCATCGCCTCGATTCCCGACCCCGAGGTGCCTGTCATCACGATCGAGGATCTGGGCATCCTGCGCGAGGTTCTGGTCGATGAGCAGGCGAAGACGGTGAACGTGCTGATCACCCCCACGTACTCCGGGTGCCCGGCCATGGAGGCCATCCGTCAGCACATCGAGCATGTCGCCCGCCGCGAGGGCTACGTCGCAACGGTGCAGACCCGGCTCAGCCCGGCGTGGACAACCGCCTGGATGTCCGAGGCAGGGCGAGACAAGCTGCGCCAGTTCGGAATCGCCCCTCCCGGTCAACGAGCCGACCACGAACTAGTCGCCGGTTCGCAGCCAGTCGCCGGTTCGCATCAGGTCCCCGTCGGTATCACGGTCCGGCGCGTCACCTGCCCGCTCTGTGGTTCGCCTGACACAGAAGAGATCTCGCGGTTCGGGTCAACCGCGTGCAAGGCGCTGCGTCGGTGCAACCAATGTCGTGAGCCCTTCGATGAGTTCAAGACCATCTGATGGCTTCGTTGATCACCACACCGGCCCGGCGCCGGGCGAGGTTCCACACCCTGACCGTCACTGACGTCGATCGACTCACCGACGACGCGGTCGCCGTCTCCTTCGCCATTCCGGACGACCTGGCTGACGAGTTCGTGTTCGAGCCGGGACAACACCTCACGCTGAGAGCGACCATCGGCGACCAGGACGTCCGGCGGTCCTACTCGATCTGCCTGTCGCGCCCGGATGCGTTGCAGCGTAAGGAAGTTCGTATCGCCGCTGCTCGCGTCGCCGGTGGTCTGATGTCCAACTGGGTCAACGACAGTGTCGTCGCCGGCGACAAGATCGAGGTGATGACCCCGCTGGGGGGATTCACCAGCGCCACGCAGCCGGACGCCATACGGCATCACGTTGCGATCTGCGCGGGGTCGGGCATCACTCCCGTGATGTCCCTGCTCACGACCGCCCTGGCCGAGGAACCCAGGTCACGCGCAACGCTGATCTTCGGGAACCGGAGGACGACCTCGATCATGTTCTTGGAGGAGCTCGAGGACCTGAAGAACCGCTACCCAGACCGGTTCCACCTGATCAACGTCCTCTCCCGCGAGGCTCAGGAGGTCGAGCTTTTCAACGGGCGCATCGACCGCGAGCGGCTGGAACGCATCCTGGGCGCCATTGTGCCGGTGTCCACCGATAACGAGTGGTACCTGTGCGGTCCGTTCGGTCTCGTGGAGACTGCCCAGGGTCTCCTGGCCGACGTGGGGGTCGATCCTCATCACGTCCACCACGAGGTGTTCCACGTCGACGACTCCGGTGCGCCGGTGACGACGGTTCGGCTGGTCGTCAGGGCACCTGGCGAGCCTCCCGAAGCGGTGGTCACCGTGAACCTCGACGGGCGTACGACCGTGATCGATATGCCGACCCGTGATGAGAGCATCCTGGCTGCGACGCTGCGCGCCCGGCCGGATGCGCCGTTCAGCTGCACCGGGGGCGTGTGTGGCACCTGCCGCGCCCGCGTCGTCGAGGGGGAGGTCCGGATGGACCGCAACTTTGCCCTCGAGCCCGAGGAGGTGGCCGCCGGGATCGTGCTGGCCTGCCAGTCACACCCGGTCACGGCCACAGTCGCGCTTGACTACGACGCCTGAGCCAGGCTCAGCGCTTGCGGTCGTAGGTGACGAAGGAGAAGCCGTCATGGGCCTCACGGGCGGTCTCACGCCAGTGGGCAGGATCGAACGTGGGGAAGAACGCATCGCCTTCGGGTGACATCTCGACCTCGGTCAGCATCACCTTGTCTGCGAACGGCATGGCCTGTTGATAGACCTCGGCGCCGCCGATGACGAACACATCGGTGGGGCCGGCGAACGCGAGAGCCTCGGCCAGCGAATGGGCTACCTCGACGCTGGGGGCGTGCCAGCCCTGCTGACGGGTCATCACGATCATTCGGCGACCCGGCAGCGGCCGGCCGATCGAGTCGTAGGTCTTGCGCCCCATCACCAGGGTGTGACCCATCGTGGTCGCCTTGAAATGTGCCAGGTCCTCGGGAAGGTGCCAGGGCATCTCTCCGCCACGCCCAACCACGAGATTGGCGCCTACGGCGGCGAGCACAGTGATCGTCATACGGCGATCGGCGCGCTGATGCCGGGGTGCGGGTCGTAGCCGATGAGCTCGACGTCGGACTCGACGAAGTCGTCGATTCCCTTACGGTCAGGGTTGATCCGAAGCTGGGGGAGAGCACGGGGCTCTCGCGTCAGCTGCAATCGGGCCTGGTCGAGGTGGTTGACGTAGAGGTGAGCATCGCCGAGGGTGTGCACGAAGTCGCCCGGCTCGAGCTCGCAGACCTGCGCAACCATCATCGTCAGCAGCGCGTAGGAGGCGATGTTGAAGGGCACGCCGAGGAAGACGTCAGCCGAGCGTTGATAGAGCTGGCAGGACAGCCGTCCATCCGCCACATAGAACTGGAACATCGTGTGGCAGGGCGGCAGGGCCATGTTCTCGATGTCGGCGACGTTCCAGGCGCTGACGATGTGCCGTCGCGAGTCAGGGTTCGTGCGGATCGACTCGATCACCGCGGCGATCTGGTCCACCGAACGGCCATCGGGGGTCGGCCACGAGCGCCACTGATGCCCGTAGATAGGTCCGAGCTCACCGTTCTCGTCGGCCCATTCGTCCCAGATCTTTACGCCGCGTTCCTGCAGCCAGCGGACGTTGGTGTCACCGCGCAGGAACCAGATCAGCTCGCCGACAACCGATTTCATGTGCAGCCGTTTGGTGGTCAGGGCGGGAAAACCTTGCGCGAGGTCGAACCGCATCTGGTGCCCGAAGACGCTCAGGGTGCCGGTGCCAGTGCGGTCGCCTTTGGTGGTCCCGTCCTCCAGGACGTGGCTGAGAAGGTCCAGATACTGGCGCACGACTGAAACGTAGCACCGAGAGGAATCGCAAGGATTGTTCTCGGACATGATCGTCGGGGCGATATCGTGGCCCCATGTCCAGTACGCCCGTCTTTGGCCGAGTATTCACGGCGATGGTCAGCCCCATGAGGCCCGATGGGTCCCTGGATCTGACCGCCGCAGCTGACCTTGCCGTGCATCTGATGGACAACGGACACGACGGTCTGGTCGTGAACGGGACCACCGGAGAGTCGCCCACCACGACCGACGCCGAAAAGATCGACCTCCTGCGCGTCGTCGTCGAGGCGGTCGGTCATCGCGCCCGGATCATCGCCGGGGCCGGCAGCAACAGCACCGCACACTCGGTCGAGAGCGCCCGGGCGGCAGCGAAGGCCGGAGCACAAGGCCTGCTGGTCGTGACGCCGTACTACAACAAGCCGCCGCAGGAGGGGGTCCTGGCCCACTTCACCACCGTGGCCGACGCGACCGACCTGCCGGTGATGGTCTACGACATACCGGGCCGGACGGGAACAGCGATCCACACCCAGACGTTGCTGCGGATGGCCGAGCACCCTCGCATCGTGGCCGTCAAGGATGCCAAGGGCGACCTTTTCGCCGCCAGCGAGGTCATGGCACAGACTGATCTCCAGTGGTACTCCGGCGATGACGCCCTCAACCTTGCGCACCTCACCCAGGGTGCGGTCGGGATCGTCAGCGTCGTCGGTCACCTGGCCAGCAGGTTCTATGCGCAGATGATCGCCGCCGTCGGCCAGGGCAACCTCGCGCGGGCAATCGAGATCCATCGGCAGCTG
>JBBRWQ010000103.1:0-10979 GCA_038249115.1 Actinomycetales bacterium | reverse complement strand
TTCCCACGGCTGAGGCCCGCCGGTACTGGCGGGTACACGCCCACCGTATCCGTCGTCGTTGGTTGACCGGGTTGCGGAACCCGAAAGCGTTGCGTCCCTGGTGTTTTGCCAGGCGGTTGTAGCCTTCCGACCTTGAGTTCGAGTATCCGGTTTGGATGGCTGCCTCCACGGCTGGCCACCAGGCCTCGATGGTGGCGGCGAGGCGGTGTGCTTCGGGCGCGTCGGTGGCGGCGGCCTGCTGGTAGAAGCTGTCCAGCCGGGCCCTGATGATGTGCCGCTCGGGGTTGGTCCCCGACAAGCTGAGCAGGGCGCGGAGCTCCTCCTTGACGGCATACGCCTCGAGAATCTGCACCCCGGGGTCGCCGGTGTCGATCAGCGCGTTCCACATCCTGGCAAAGGATTCCGGGCGCAGACGCTCGTGGGCGGTGAGCAGCCGGCGCCGGTTGGCCCAGGCCGGGTCGGTCTTGCGCCCGCGCCTGCCCTGGGTTTCGCGGATGACTCGTTGACGGACCTGGGTGAGCATGTCGTTGCCCAGATGCACGACATGGAATCTGTCAGCGACCAGGACCTCCCGACCGTTTGGCCCGAGGCGGGCGAGCACCAAGCCGTTCTGTCTGCCGCTCGCGAGGCGCTGAACTACATCGCCCATGAGTCCCTGCGGTTCGGTATTCACTCTCGTTGGGAGAGCCTGGGCGAGCGAATGTTTGAACTGCGCCGCATGGTTCGCGCGCTTGCGGACGGAGACAACTTGGTCTCGACGCGGTGGTTCTTCATCGAGGAGCGCCATCAGACCGCGCCCTCGCGGCTGATGGCGGAATACCCGACGATGATCGACCAGTGGGTGTTCGAGCCCGTTTGGGACCTTGTGGGCAACACGAACCCATCGGAGAGCGCGGAGGACGGTGAACGTGAAGGAGGTCTCTCGAGAGTCAGTGCTTCCGCGCAATTTTGACGTCCCGAACTTCCCGCAGCACGCCCCATTCTGGGCCGGAATGACGCTTCCTTGTCGCGGTTGTGGCACGGACAAACAGCTTCGTGTCAGCCTGCCAGCTCACTGTCATCAAGCATGAGAGGGAGTCCAACTAGCGGAGCCTTGGGTTCTCGCGGTGATCGGTTGGGCGGCCTTGTTTCCCGGGTGAATTCTGGCAGCGGGCCGACAGACCTAGCGTCACACCGCGCATGAGTCACCCTCGCAGGCGGGCGAAGAGCCGCCCTGAGTCACGAGGGTGAGCGGGGAGTGTTCGGACCAGGCTCTGTCCAGTGTCTGCAGGACGGCGTCGGCGGGTTGGGCTCCGGAGATGCCGTAGCGACCATCGATGACGAAGAAGGGGACGCCGCTGATGCCGTATGCCCGGGCCTGGGCCTCGTCGGCGCGAACAGCGTCGGAGTAGCGGTCTGATGTCAGTACGGCATTGACTTCCGCCTCGGGCAGCCCGACCTGCGTCGAAAGGGACCGCAGCGCGGAATGGTCAGAGGTTGGGGAGCCCTCGGTGAACGTCGCGCGGTCGAGTCGCTCCTTGAGCTCGTCCTGCCGGCTGTGCTCCCGGGCGAGGTGCAGCAAGCGGTGCGCGTCGAAGGTGTTGCCGGGTCGGGCAAGGTCGAAGCGGAAATCGAGGCCTTCCTTTGCCGCGGTCGCGGTCATGTTGTCGATCATGGCCTGCGCCTCGATGACCGGGCAGTGGTATTTGCTCGCGAGCCGCTGGGCGTAGGTCCCTTGCCCGGCGGCGCTCGGGGGTGCGGACGGATCGAGCTCGAAGCTGCGCCAGACCAGTTCCACCTCGCCGCGGTGCGCGAACAGCGCTAGCGCCGCCTCGAAGCGGCGCTTGCCGATGTAGCACCACGGGCAGACAACGTCGGACCAGACTTCAACCATCATGCTCACGATGGAACCAACAACAACAGCGACCCGCCTCTTCCGCGGCCACAACGCCCCATGCCCTCTGTCGGGTTTCGATGATGTCTGAAGCGCCTGACTCGCTGAGATCAATCGAGGCTGGACGCTAACCGTTGACCAGCCGGTTCTGAACGATGACCGGACGCATCGGACCCAACCCTCGCCGTCCGCAGGACGATCGGCAACTGGGAACGAAGTTGACCCGGCTGGCCGCGAGGGAGCAGGACCTTCCTCGAATCCGACCAGTGGCCTGTAAAAAGATCCCGCCAAGGTATCGACGCGGGCTATAGGGTCGCCGAGGCCAGTGACTTTTCGTACGTCCTCTGAAGCATCACGCGGTGACCGTCTCCTACGCCCTCACGACATGCTGTTCGCTGAGGCCGTCGTACCAACGTCCGTGGACTCAACTTAAATTCTTGGGAAAGAATCGCCCCGTTGAGTAGCGCTCCCCGAGGGGACAGGAGCACTCTCTGAAGTCTCGGGCCTCACGGGGGGACCTGCTGCAAGGGAATGGGGCTCGCAATGACGCGAAGCACTCGCTTGGCTGGTGTTGGCGCACTCGTGGCAACACTGGTCCTGGCTGGCGGCGTCGCCACCGGGACAGCACAGGCATCGGCACCTCCGGTGTCCATCGAAGTGACGGTCGGGACTCAGCAGCAGACGTCGTCACGCGGCGCCTTCCGGGTGGGATGACCTACGAGGTGGCCATGGCCGCGTTCGGGGCGATGGATCGTGCGGCGAACCCGACCAAGGCGCAAGCAGTTCGAGTCGTCCAGGGCGAGGCGGCTCTCTCCAGCGGCCTGCTCGGGGCCAGCACGCCCAAGCAGACGGGCACCGCGAAGATGGTCAACGCCATCACCACGCAGGCGGTCTCGTCACCGTCTCTCATCACGGCAGCGACGCCCTCCGACTCGTGGTGCGTCGACTCCTCTGCCAACGGCGGAGACCAGACAGCGCACGCGTGCATCATCCGCTACCTCGACTACTCCAGCGGTGGCCTGAGGTACTGGACGCACAAGCAGAAGGTGACCGCCAAGGACAACTCGTTCTGGATGGTCATGTCCTCGACGACACAGTGGTATCTGGCACCGACAGGAAACTCCGTCGTCGACTGGGACCCGTGGCAGACCCAGTCGCTCGGTTCGTGCAGCACGTTCAACTTGGGGGTGACCGACCCGAAGACCGGTGTCACAGCCGGGTACACCGGCACCGTCTGCCCGGACAAGTTCGGACCGAAGTGGAGTGACTCCAACCGCGGATACGGGTCATTCTGGGGCGGCACGTCGAACGACTACGTCGGAGCGCACTCGATCTCGGTCGTGAAGACCAACCCCGGCTACTCCTCCAGCGGAACCATGAAGGTGGCGATGTCTTGGCGACTGAACTGACGAGCGAGCGGAACAAGTTCCAAGTACGCGCAGCGTTCGCTGTCATAGGAATCCTCGTACTGGCGATGGCCCTGACCGGGTGGCGAGCCCTGACCGCGTCTTCAGGCGCCCACATCGTCAAAGGCGTCGTTTCCGTGGTGAGCGCGCAGGGGACGAAGTTCTGCTTCACGCCAGAGACCGGCGAGGACTGGTGCGGACGCTTGGCCACCTCCGGCAGCGCGTCAGTTGCGGTTGGCCAGAAGGTGACCGTCCTGGTCAGCACCGTCGACGCCGACCCGGGAGGCACTCTGAGCATCGGGACCGTGGTCCCGGCCGAGTTCTCCGTTAAGTAGAAGTCCACACACCGAAACTCGGCACAACGCAGGGCCGGGTGAGCGAGGGTTAACCCCAATACCGTTCAGTTAGGGCGGGATGGCAGCGTAGGCGGGTCGCTTTCGGGGTTGAGGCCAGTCGGCGTGCTGGGCGCGTTTGACGTGCCACCTGGGCATCTTGCGTTTGATGACACGTGGTGCCGCGCGTAGGCGCCGCACCTCGTTGAGGCGGGCGAGGAGCCGGCGCAGGAACCTCGCCCAGAGGTGCTCGACTGCGTCGGTGTCGTCAGGGGGGAAAGTGCCCCGGTGCGCCACGGACTGGCGGGTGATCCGGAGCGCGGCGACGAAGCTCATGCGGTCGGGGTCGTGGCCGGCGTGGCTGGCGGCGTCGGTCATCAGGGTGCGGATGGCGAAGTGGCAGCACAGGTGTCCCCAGACCTCCTGCAGGACCAGCTCGGGGGACTTGGAACGCAGCACGGTCCGGGGTCCGCGCGGGTGGGTCTTGAGCTCGTCGAAGGCGAGCGCAAGACCCCAGCGCTGCGCGTAGGCGAGGGCCAGGTCGGTGGCCGACGCCACCGCCGGGTCCATGATGGTGGGGAACAGCCGGTAGGACTGCGGGTTGTCCCGGCCGTCGTCGACCATGTAGTCAATGACCCGCACCGTGATCGGCTCGACGCTCCTATCACCGACGGTCGGGCGGATGCAGGCCAGCCATGAGTCGTCCACCAGGGACTCCTGGTACTCCGGGCGCAGGCCCGTCTTGACCCGCCACAGCAGGTCCGCACCCGTGCCGATCGCCATACGCCACAGGCCGAACGAGTAGAAACCACGGTCGGCCAACGGCAGCATCCCCGGCTCCAGACGGCCGACCAGTTCATCAGCCAGGGCGACCTCCGAGCTCGTGTAGGCCCCGACGACGGCGTCGAAGATCGCGTGCGCGCCGCACTCCGCCAGCGCCACCACCCGGGCCTGCGGGAACGCCGACTTCTCACCCTTGCTCACCCCGGGGCGGCCGAAGAACTCCGCATTGACCGGCGTATCCGCCACGTCCAGGCAGCACCCGTCGATCGCCACCATCCGACGACCGGCCAGCCACACCCCAGCCATCCCCGGCGAGCCGATCGGCTTGGCGACCCGGGCAAACAACGCCTCCAACGGTTTCGGCCCCAGCCGTGCCCGCGCCTGGAAGATTTCCGACTTCGAGGCCGCAGCGTTGCAACCACTCCTGAGCGATGGCCCGAAGCAACTCTGGCTGCTCGAACGGCAGATAGTGTCAGGTGAACGCGGTGGACCTGACGGATAGTGAGCTCGGCCCACCTTCGGCTGACGAACGGTTGGCACCTGGCCGTCGATAGCGATGGGACCTTCGCCTCTATTGACGAAACCGGGGTGGGTGTTCAGTCAGAGACGGGGGCTTGCTGGCAGTGCGGAATGGCACTGGCAGCTTCGCTTCCCTGCCGTAAGTGTTCTTCTCCCTGCCCGTGAGTGCTTATCCCTGAAGGAGCAACGACATGAAGTACGTCCCACCGGGTCAACCCGGAAGCATCGTCTCGGTCGAGCCGAGGTATGAGAACTTCATCGGCGGTAAGTGGTTGGCGCCGACGCACGGCAAGTACCGCGTCGACCTGACCCCTGCAACTGCCGGGCCGATCACCGAGGTGGCCGAGTCATCGCCGGAGGACATAGAGCTCGCCCTGGATGCCGCCCACGCGGCCAAGGACGCATGGGGTGAAGCATCGGCGACCGAACGTGCAGCGGTCCTCAACGCCATCGCAGACGCCATCGAGGCGAACAAGGAGATGCTGGCCGTCGCCGAGAGCTGGGAGAACGGCAAGCCGGTCCGGGAGACCCTGGGCGCCGACATCCCGCTGTGCGTCGACCACTTCCGCTACTTCGCGGCCGCTGCCCGCGCCGAGGAGGGAAGCTCAACCGAGATCGACAAGGATCTGGTCGCCTACCACTTCCGTGAGCCGCTGGGTGTCGTCGGGCAGATCGTCCCGTTCAACTTCCCGCTGCTGATGGCCGCCTGGAAGCTCGCCCCGGCACTCGCGGCGGGCAACTGCTCGGTGCTCAAGCCTGCGTCTCCAACCCCGTGGTCGATCCTGAAGCTGATGGAGGTCATCGAGGACGTCGTCCCGCCGGGGGTGATCAACGTTGTGACCGGCCCCGGCGCAGAGATCGGCAAGGCGCTGGCGGCCAACCCGCGGATCGCGAAGATCGCGTTCACCGGTGAGACTGTGACCGGGCGGCTGATCATGCAGTACGCCGCGCAGAACCTGATCCCGTCCACCACCGAGCTGGGCGGCAAGTCGCCGAACATCTTCTTCGCCGACGTGATGGACCACGACGACGAGTTCCTGGACAAGGCGATCGAGGGTCTGGTGCTCTACGCCTTCAACAAGGGCGAGGTCTGTACCGCCCCCTCCCGTGCGCTGATCCACGAGGACATCTATGACGAGTTCATGGCCCGCTGCCTGGTCCGGATCGCCGCCATCAAGCAAGGCGACCCGCTGGACACCGAGACGATGATCGGGCCGCAGGTCTCCAAGCAGCAGATCGACAAGATCGCCTCGTATGTCGACATCGGTATCGCCGAGGGCGCGGAGGTCCTCATCGGAGGCCACCGCGCCACCATGGACGGGGAGTTTGCCACCGGCTATTTCTACGAGCCGACGGTACTCAAGGGCGACAACAAGATGCGGGTGTTCCAGGAGGAGATCTTCGGCCCGGTGCTGGCGGTCACCACCTTCAAGGACGATGAGGAGGCGCTCTCGATCGCCAACGACACCCTCTACGGCCTGGGCGCGGGCGTCTGGACCCGCGACGGGAACAGGGCCTACAAGATGGGACGCAAGATCAAGGCCGGACGCGTGTGGACGAACTGTTACCACGCCTATCCGGCTGGAGCAGCGTTCGGTGGGTACAAGATCTCCGGCGTCGGCCGGGAGAACCACCGGATGATGCTCGACCACTACAGCCAGACGAAGAACCTGCTGGTCAACTACAGCACCAAACCGCTCGGTTTCTTCTGAGGCCTGGGATGACCGAGTCGGCCAGCCCGGCACGCATCTCGGCCACCCCGGCGGCGCGCGAGGCGATCAGTCGCCTCCGCGCCGCCCGGGGCGCCCCGGTGATGTTCGTGCAGTCCGCCGGCTGTTGCGCCGGCAGCACGCCGATGTGTTTCCCCGAAGGGGAGTTCATCATCGGAGACGTCGACCTCCTGCTCGGGGACATCGACGGCAGCCCGTTCTATATCGACAAACGCCTCGACGAGGCCTGGAACCAGGACGGCTTCTTGCTCGATGTCGCCGAGGGCCCGCCCGAAGACTTCTCTTTGGCTGCCGGCGACGACCTGCACTTCGTCACACTGTCGGCCACCTGCGCAACACCGGGCACGCCCAAAGGAAGCTGACCCGAGGTGGGCCCGGGCGCGCCGGCAGGTCAGGACCAAGATCCACCCCGAAGGAGGCACTTCGCAGGCAACACGAACACGCCGGACCACGAGCACCCAAAGAAGTCGTAGGCCGGAGCATGTCACTAGCCGAACGGCCAACGTCCCAGCGAAAGCGAGGCCAGTGGATCGACCAGGAGTTGCCACCAGGTCACCCGCTCGAACGCTGACACGCTCGACCCGTCGTCCGGCCGCCCTCGCTGCCGGCTAGTCCAACTCTGGCTCCTGCCCGCCTGGGGAGTCGAGCTCGACGCCGAGTTCCTTGGCCGCACGCGAGTCGATGCCGAAGGTGTCGATGAGACCTGCCTCGTCACCGGTTTCCTCATCGGTATCGTGCAGGGACGAGACGGGGTCCTGTCCCTGCTCGCCTGGCTCGGTCTCGTAGAGCCGGCCGCTGTCATCGGATCCGATGTCGTCACTCTTGGTGTGAACCATTCTCCCAGTGTGGACCTTCCCTGCTCAAAGAGTCACCAGGTGGTGCAGATCTACGGTTGGGATCCCAGGCGTGGCGGTCGGCAATGGCGTCCTGGAAAGGCCTGCCCGGTTCAAGACCTCCCGGTGGTGGTGAAGGTCGGCGCAGGCCATCCGGGTGCCAGCAAAGATCTCAAGACCAGGCAAAACGCTGGCCATGCCTATCCGGTTCGCTCCGCCAACGCGAACACAGCGGAGTAGTTTGCCGCTCTCACCGCAGAGGCCCCCAGAGTCCAACGAACCCTCCCCGGCCGTCCGCGCCACTCCTGGAATGCTCGGTTGCGTCGCAAGACGAGCGCAGTGCCGTCGTCACCGGCGGAGACAACCGGATAAGCATGACGCCGGCTATGTCGCACCGCCGGCCGCCGTGGCCCCCCGGACTGACGACCGTCCAGCAAGGGATGGCGAGCTCAATCGGTCGTTGTTCCCGGCTGCTCTGCGCCGACGCTGGTCGGTGTCAGCGACGTGGGGTGGGGTCAAGAATCGCGCTGACTGATCAAAGATGCCCGCAAGCTGCTTGCTTGCCTGGCGCAGACATGGTCGGGGCGAGGCCGGGCTACTCTGGCCCCAGACCCTCGAGGCGGGGAGCTGATGGTCCATGACCGAGGCTGGGCCGACTTTCGGTCTGGTGGTTGCCGCAAACCGCCTCCTTGTTGACCCCGCTGTTGATGCCGATGGCGTGAGCGGCTGGGGACGCAGTCCGGGTGGTCTGCTGACCGGCATGGCCGGGCGAGACGCGGCGTGGGTGGGGTGTGATGGCGAGCCCGGCCCGGCCCCCGAGCCGTTCCGCAAGGACGGACTGTACCTGCGCCCGGTGAGTCTGTCGCCCGTTAAGATCCAGGAGTACTACGAAGGTTTCAGCAATGGCACGCTGTGGCCGATCTTCCACGACGTGATCGTGCCGGCGTCCTTCCATCGCAACTGGTGGAACACCTACCGGACGGTCAACCATCGCTTCGCCCGGGCCATCGCCGAGGTGGCCGCGCCGGGCGGCACGGTCTGGGTGCACGACTACCACCTGCTGCTGGTGCCGGCGATGGTGCGGGCGCTGCGGCCCGATGTGCGCATCGGCTGGTTCAACCACATCCCGTTCCCGCCGGTCGAGCTCTTCGCGCAGCTGCCGTGGCGTCGGGCCTTGGTGGAGGGCCTGCTGAGTGCGGACTTCCTGGGCTTTCAGCGCACCGACGACGCCCAGAACTTCCTGCGGGTCTGCCGCCGGCTGCTGGGCATGGCAACCAAGGGCGACACCGTCACCTTCACCCCACCCGGCTGCGACCCCCCGGCGCTGCGAACGGTCCGGGCCGCCGCGATACCGATCTCGGTCGACTTCAAGGGGCTCGACGCCCTGGCCCACACCCCGCAGGTGGTCGCTCGCGCGGCCGAGATCCGCACCCTGCTGGGTGACCCGCAGATTCTCATGCTGGGCGTCGACCGGCTGGACTACACCAAGGGGTTCCGGGACCGGCTGAAGGCGTACGAGGAGCTGCTGCACGATAAGGCGATCACCTCACCGGAGGTGACGCTCATGCTGGTGACGCCGTTGCGTGATGGCATGAACCTGGTCGCCAAGGAGTACGTCGCCTGCCGGCACGACCTCGGCGGCGCCTTGGTGCTCTCCGAGTTCACCGGCGCCTGGCATGAGCTGCACGAGGCGTTCACCTGCAACCCCCACGACATCGAGGGCCTCAAAGAGACGATCATGGCCGCTATCACCACCCCCGCAGACGAACGACAGCGCCGGATGAAGGCGCTACGCAAGCGCGTCGCCGACCATGACGTGCAGCGGTGGGCCACCCTCTATCTCCAGTCACTGGCGTCGGCGCCGGTCAGGCCGCACCGGCCGACCCGCGAAAACGACCGGGAACGGCGAGGCGTCGAGCGCGCCAACCGGGCCAACCTCAGGGCGTCGGAGAAGGCCTCTGAGGGGATCCCCGACAGGACGTCAACGCGCGCTCTGCACGCCCACTTGTGAGTGCGTTCGTCTCCTGGTCCAGAGCCAACTGACTGCGCGTCTTTGGCGGGGGCAGCACACTGGACTCTTCTGCCCGTCCAACTGCGCAGCTCGGCCTGTGTACAACCGCCCTGGGTGGGCCTAGGCTGGAAATGTCGGCTCGCGCAGATCCGCATGGGTCGCGGGCGTCCATAGGGGGTGCACCATGAGCGGTCTGGTATGCGACATCATGACCCGGGACGTTCTGGTGGCCCCTCCCGAGGCGACCTTCCGTGAAGTCGTCCGTCTGATCGAGGATCACCACGTGCACGCGCTGCCGGTGGTCGATGAGTTGCGGCAGGTGCTCGGCATGATCGCCGAAAGCGACCTGCTGCTGCGGGCGGTGCAGACCGAGGGGCAGGCGCTGGCGCCCCTGCGGCGCCATGGCCGCGTTCGCCTGGCCAGCCTTGGCCGCGCCCGCCTGGCCAGCAAACGTCTGGCCGGCACGACGGCGGGCGAGATCATGACCTCGCCCGCGGTGACCATCGACTCGTCGCAGACGCTCGACCAGGCAGCGCTGATGCTCCACCAGCGGCACATCGGCAGGCTGCCGGTCGTCGCCGACGACGGCCGGTTGATCGGCATCGTGACCCGAAGCGACCTGCTCAAGGTCTTCCTGCGCTCCGACGAGGACCTGCTCCTCGCAGTCCAGGAGGCCATCGCCGCGGTCGACGACTCCGCCTCCCCCACGATCTGGGCCACCGTCAGCGACGGCGTCGTGGTGCTGCAAGGGTCGGCACAGCTCCTCAGCCAGGTGATTGCCGTCGGCGCCCTTGTCCGTCGGGTGCCGGGCATCGTGCACATGGACGTCAGGGCGACCGCGGTCAACGACGACGTACACCGCGGGATGGGCCGAGCCGTAGCCCATCAGGTGACGTTCCGGAGGTGAGTGCGCCTCGTGCGCGACCAAGCTGGCCCGCGCAACTCCAGCCCGCCGGGGCCCTCGACTCTATCCAGCCAATGTTCATCACACGGAAGTGGTGCGCAGGCCGAAGCAGTTGCTGACGCCGCAGGCAGAGGCTGTTGTTCCGAACGGTCAGACGCAAGGCTCGTAGTTTCCATGCACGGCACAGATGACCTTGCCGCCGTCAGCGGTGGGCAGAACCCCAAACGCGCGAGAGAGCCCGGCGACGATTTTGAGCCCTCGCCCCTGCAGGCCAAGACGGCGTACATCGTGGAGTTGGTCACGAGTTGGCTGACGACCAAGCATGCGGAAGAAATGGCGCTGCCCAATCCCCAGTCCAACAGGGTGCGAGTGACGAAGCCCCGCGCGGCTCGAGGCGCGGCCGGATGCGGCGCGAGTCGTAGCCACTGCGAGACGGCCACTTAATCCCAATACCGTTCAATTAGAGTTACAGCGGTGTAGTTTGTTGGTATGCCCCGTACTGGTTGGAGGAAGTCCGAGTCGGACCGGCGGTTGCCGGATCTGGTGTCGGTGGGTTTGCTGATGAAGGTCTTTCCCGCGGAAGTCGTG
>JBBRWQ010000102.1:0-11045 GCA_038249115.1 Actinomycetales bacterium | reverse complement strand
GTCAGCTCCAGGTCAGCCGCGGGTCAGCTCCAGGTCAGCCGCGGGTCAGCTTGCGATAGGTCACGCGGTGCGGGCGAGCCGCCTCGGGGCCGAGACGCTCGACCTTGTTCGCCTCATAAGCCTCGAAGTTGCCCTCGAACCAGTACCAGTTTCCGGGGTTCTCCTCTGTGCCCTCATAGGCGAGGATGTGCGTCACCACGCGGTCCAGGAACCACCGGTCGTGACTGATCACAACGGCGCATCCGGGGAACTCCAGCAGTGCGTTCTCGAGGGAACCCAGGGTCTCGACGTCAAGGTCGTTGGTGGGCTCGTCGAGCAGCAGCAGGTTGCCTCCCTCTTTGAGGGTCAGCGCCAGGTTGAGCCGGTTGCGCTCACCACCGGAGAGCACGCCTGTCATCTTTTGCTGGTCCGCGCCCTTGAAACCGAACTGCGACACGTACGCGCGCGAAGGGATCTCGACGTGGCCGACCTGCATGTAGTCCAGCCCGTCGGACACCGTCTCCCACAGGTTCTTGGTCGGGTCGAGGCGGGAACGTCCCTGGTCGACGTAGGAGATCTTGACTGTCTCGCCGATCTTGACATTGCCGTCGTCCGGCGTCTCGAGACCGACGATGGTCTTGAAGAGCGTCGTCTTGCCGACACCGTTGGCGCCGATGACACCGACGATGCCGTTGCGCGGCAGCGTGAACGACAGGTTGTCGATCAGAACGCGGTCGTCGTAGCCCTTCTTGAGGTTGTTGACCTCGATCACCGTGCTGCCCAGGCGCGGACCCGGCGGGATCTGGATCTCCTCGAAGTCGAGCTTGCGGGTGCGGTCGGCCTCGGCAGCCATCTCCTCGTAGCGGGACAGCCGGGCTTTGGACTTGACCGCCCGCGCCTTGGCGTTGGACCGAACCCACTCGAGCTCGGCGACCAGGCGCTTGGCCAACTTGGCGTCCTTCTTGCCCTGGACGGTGAGGCGCTCGCTCTTCTTCTGCAGGTAGGTCGAGTAGTTGCCCTCGTACGGGTAGAGACGGCCGCGGTCGACCTCGGCGATCCACTGGGCGACGTGATCGAGGAAATAGCGATCGTGGGTCACGGCCAGAACGGCGCCGTGGTAGGCCGCCAGGTGCTGCTCAAGCCAGAGCACGCTCTCGGCATCGAGGTGGTTGGTGGGCTCGTCGAGCAACAACAGGTCAGGCTTTTGCAGCAGAAGCTTGCACAGCGCCACGCGGCGCCGCTCACCACCGGAGAGCAACGTGACGTCGGCGTCGGGTGGCGGGCAGCGAAGGGCGTCCATGGCCTGCTCGAGCTGGGAGTCCAGGTCCCAGGCGTCGGCCGCGTCGATCTTTTCCTGGAGGTGGCCCATCTCCTCCATCAACGCCTCGAAGTCGGCGTCCGGCTCGCCCATCTCGACCCCGATGGCCTTGTGCCGGTCGACATCGGCCTTGATCTGACCCAGTCCCTCCTCGACGTTGCCGAGAACCGTCTTCTCCTCGTTCAGAGGCGGCTCCTGCAACAGGATGCCGACGCTGTAGCCCGGCGACAGCCGTGCCTCGCCGTTTGAGGGCTGGTCCAGCCCCGCCATGATGTGCAGGATCGTCGACTTGCCGGCGCCGTTGGGACCGACGACGCCGATCTTTGCGCCGGGATAGAACGACATCGTGACGTCGTCGAGGATGACCTTGTCGCCGTGAGCTTTGCGCGCTTTGGTCATGGTGTAGATGAACTCAGCCATGGGCGTCAGGTTATCCGCCACAAGGGGTCGGCTCCTAACTCGCCGACGGCGGCACCGGCCGTCCCCTTCGCCGGCCTTCGACGCAAACCACCCCTCCAGGGAACCTGACGCCCACGCCACGGGCACTGTCCCTAGCGGCTCCCGGCCCCGACCGTCTCGTACACATCCGTGTCGGCCGCGGACACATCGATACCGGTTCCGGCTGCGGCGAAACCTCCGGCAGACGGCTCGTCGCCATCCTCTGGGAACTCGCCATCGGCTTTCGCGGCATCAACCATGGCGGCATCGCGATCGAGCTGGTCCGCGGCGTCCTGGACCTCGGGGGCGGCCATCCGGTCGCTCTGGTTCAGCTGCGGCTTGGCCACCTTGACGAACTTCGTCTGCCCAAAGGTCAGGTCGTGGCCGACGTTGTACGCATCGATCTCGACGGTGGTGCCGCTCCGCTCCCCGTTGACCCACTGGTTGATCCGCATCCGTCCATAGACGAGCACCGGCTCGCCCTTCTTCAGCGAGTTCGCCAGGTTGACCCCCAGGGAACGGAAAGCCGTCACGTTCACGAAGTTCGTGCCCGCGTCGATGTACTCGCCGGTCTTGAAGTCCACCCGGCGCACGTTCGACGCCACCCGGAAGGTCACGAAGGGGACGTTCGCCTTGGTCGCGCGCGCCACAGGGTCGCCGACCACATTGCCGCTGATAGTCACGTAGGTCTCATTCATCGTCATCGCCTCATCGCTCTCATCGTTGACTCGCCGCAACCGGCGAGAGACTCAACAGTGGGGATTGCGCACCGGTGGCAACAGGACCGAACGCGAGCCTGTGGACGGTGGGACGAGACGCTGGACAGGTGTGGAGAACTCAGCGGTGCCTGAGCAGCTCAGAGGCGTCTGAGCGCAGCATCGAGGTACTCACGCGTCATACGGTGCCGGTCAAGAACATCTTGAACCGGCGCGACCAGGCGATCGCGAGCCACCTGCGACACCGCCTCGCGCAGCCGAGAAGCCACCAGGGCCTTTCGCCGGCGACCGCCGACCCGCCCGATGGCACGCGCCACCAAGGAGAGCAGGAAGCCCAGCAGCAGACCGCCTGCCAACAACAGCAGCGGGTAGGCCAGCCGTCCGATGCTGGGAGCGTCGACATGGAGCTGCAACGCGTTGAGCACCGCCAGGACCGCGAGCCAGACCACCCCTGCCGTTGCGGCCAGGAAGAAGACCCACTGAAGCATCCCAAAAATGGTCCACCACAACGGATTTCGAGCGCGCAGCGAGGTGGCGAAGACGGCTTGGTCAAGGGCATCGGCAAGGTCGTCGCGGGGCGGCGCCACAGCATCCGTGACCGCGTCGACCCACGGCTGCGGCAGTCCCTGACCGGCCAGGTCGCCTAGCTCGCGGGTGGCCAAGGCGACGGCCGACCGCGCGGCCGGGGTCGCGGGCGGCAGGGACGAACGGCCGAGCACGAGACGGACGTCGGGCTCCGAGATGCCCTCGGAACGCGCGGACGCACCCTGGTTCAGCCGGAGAAGCTTCAGCGGCGAAGCACGAAGACCCTTGACCCAACGAGTGAGGGGCCAGCCGGAGCGGGACCGGGAGGCCCGTTGATAGTCCCGCTCAACGGCGTCCAGGATGACTGGTATGCCGGCCGCGCGCTCGAGTGCCTCAACCAGCCTGGCGTCGGACTGGTCATCGAGGCTGGGCTCGGAGTCAGCAACACCGGCGCGCAAAACCTTTGCCATCGAACGCAAGTCGGAGTCCAGGCGCCTCACAGCCGCGTTCCGGGTCGCGACGATCTCACTGATCCGGTGACAGAGGTCGACAACGCCGCTGCCGTCGATGGCCGAGGTGATGATCACCTCAGGGTCGATGACGCCGTCCGCACTCAGCAGCCGCACAAGATCCTTGTGACAGGCGGCGACCATCTCGAACGTCAACCGGTCGGCCTGGTTCAGGACCACGAGCGTCACGGCATCATGAGCCGAGAGCCTGGCGACATATTCCTCGTGCAGCCGCGCGTCGGCGTACTTCTGGGGATCAGTCACCCAGATGAAGACGTCGACCAGGTCGAGCAGACGGTCGACCTCGAGGCGATGGGTCTCCTCGAGAGAGTCGAAGTCGGGCAGATCCAGCAGTACCAGCCCATCGAGCTCCAGCCCTGCACCAGAGGGCGAGTCGCCAACCAGGTGGCGGGTCCCGACTTTGAGCCAGTCAAGCAATGCCGTTGCGGGATCACTGCCCCACACCGCTGCGGTCGGCGTCGCGGTGGTCGGGCGACGGACCCCGATCATGGCGACGTCGGTCCCGATCAGCTGGTTGAAAAGGCTTGACTTGCCGCTGCCGGTCGCTCCCGCCAGTGCCACGACTGTGTTTCCGCTGGCCATGGACATCCGTGCCACCGCATTGGTGAGGGCGACCTCCGCGCGGTGAACGCCACCACCGGGCAGGCATCCGACCCCCGAGGCCAGCGCAGACGTCAAGGCTTCGGCTCTGGCACGCACCGACTCGCCGTTGGCAGCGCCCATCTTCCCCGTCCCCCTCTTGCGGCCGCGGCTTTTCGCCTCGCTCATCGCGCAGCCTCGAGAGCGGCGGCAGCTGCCTTGAGCCGATCGGCCTGTCCCACTCTCACGTCGAACGCGGCCACCGCAGCGTGCAAGCGCGCCTGCTCAACGGCATACAGATCCTCGGTCTTGGCCATCAGCTGGCGACGTGCTTTGGCGGCCAGGTCGCGAACGGCCTGGTCGCCGAAGATGGCCTCCAGGATGCGCTGGGCCAGCACGGCCGAGCCGCCCGCGATGCCCACCTCGCCGCCCGTGATACCGCCGGTGTGGCCGAACACCAGGAGCATGAGGATGACGCCAACACCGTTGGCACCAAAGGAGAGCACGCGTGCCGTGGTGCGCCGGTCCCTGCCCTCGACGCTGACCAGCTCGAGGAGCTCGCCCTGCCAGTCACGAACGAGTCGCTCAACCTTGGCCGTGTCCTCCGACTCAGGGGCGGCCAGCTCGGGGTTTGCCCCGAGCAGCTGAGGACCACCGGGCAGCTGACGCCACCGGCGCAGGATGGTCGCGGACGCGCCCCGCCCCTGGGCGATCAACAGCTCGGCGATGCCGGACTGCAGCGCCTCCCCCAGGTCTGATGTCGGGGGCGGGTTGCCTCTGATCGCAGCGGTGATGCGGTCGCGCAGGCGTGAGATGCCCGCCTCCACCTGACGCAGGAACTCGCCGGTGCCGACGAACTCCTGCCAACGCGCGAGGACCTCCCCGCGCAAGAGAGTCCCGTCAGTCATGGAGTGCTCAACAGCCTTCAGCGCGGCGACATAGGCAGCCGTCACCTCCTGGTGGAGCGCGCTGCCCGCAGCGTTCTGCCCGACAGTCGCGGAAGAGAGGGTGAGGACACCGTCACGCGCGGAGCTCAGGGCCCCGGTCAGGGTCCGGCGTGCCACGATCGAACGCGCCTTGGCGTCACGTGCGAGGGCCGACAACCATGAGCGCAGCCGGGCGATCTGGCGCTCCGAAAGCAGGCCCTCGTCCGACAGCCTCGTTTCGACAAGGGTGAAGATAGGGGCACTGGCCAGCCCCTGCGAGCGCAACATCGACGCCAGATGGCTGCGGATCTCGTCCATCGCTTCGGGGGGCACCCGGTCCAGAACGATCGCGACCGAGGTCCCGCTCTTGGATGCTCCGCGAAGGAGCTCCCAGGGCACGGCGTCGGCGTAGCGGGCTGCAGTAGTGACGAAAAGCCAGAGGTCAGCCGCTGCCAGCAGCTCTCGGGCCAGAACGCGGTTCGTCTCGACCACCGAGTCGATGTCCGGCGCATCGATCAGCGCCAAGCCGGCGGGCAGCGTCCCGGAGGCGACCAGTCGGAGCCCACCCTGGTCAGCGCCGCCACTGTCATCCCCCAGGAATCGAGCATCCCCCGAGACTCGCGCCAGACCCGGCAGAACCCGGCCCCCGATGAACCAGCTGGTGTCCTCCGGATGGTGCACCAGCACGGGCGACCGCGTGGTCGGGCGGAGCACGCCACTGCGACTGACAACGGAGCCAACCAGCGAGTTGACCAAGGTGGACTTGCCGGCGCCGGTCGATCCGCCGACCACTGCCAGCAGAGGCGCGTCCAGCGAGGTCAGGCGCGGTATGACGTAGTCGTCGAGCTGTTTGAGAAGCGCCGACTGCGTCAGACGGGCCTCTGCTGCACCGGGAATGTCGAAAGGAAGCGCGGCGTTTTCGACCTCGGATCGAAGCTGCTGGACGGCACTCAGCAACCCCGCGTCATCAACCCCAACCTTCACAAGCCGCAAGCCTGCCTTGTTCACCGCTCCATCCTCAACCCGGGGCAGGGAAAACCCTTGGATATGACAGCTTCTCGGGGTGGCCTGCACTCCACCACCGCCTGTATTGCGCTTGCTCCCCTACACTTCTGGCGTCGCCTCCGCCCACTGCGGGGGACGTGCCCCCGTAGCTCAGCGGATAGAGCAAGAGCCTTCTAATCTCTAGGTCGCAGGTTCGAGTCCTGCCGGGGGCGCCGTCGGCGCCGTCTAAGGTGGAGCCCGTGACCCAGAACACGAACCAGCGCTCGACCAATGACCGGATCGTCTGGATCGACTGCGAGATGACCGGCCTCAGCCTGACCACCGACGCGCTGATCGAGGTCGCGGCCCTGGTCACCGACTTCGACCTGAACCAGCTCGGCGACGGCATCGACCTGGTCATCAAACCCCCTGCCGAGGCGATCGACCAGATGGACGACTTCGTCCGCGATATGCACACCTCCAGCGGCCTGCTCGATGAGCTGGCCGACGGCATCACGATGGCCGAGGCCGAGCAGCAGGTCCTGGCATACGTGCGCGAGTGGGCACCCGATGCTGCCAAGGCGCCTCTGGGTGGCAACACCGTGGCCACCGACCGCGGTTTCCTGGCACGCGACATGCCCGAGCTCGAGTCGCACCTGCACTACCGGATCATCGACGTCTCCTCGATCAAGGAGCTGGCCCACCGCTGGTTCCCCCGGGCCTACTACAACTCCCCCAAGAAATGCGGCGGGCACCGGGCTCTGGCCGACATCCGCGAGAGCATCGCCGAGCTCCGCTACTACAGGGAAGCAGTCTTCGTGCCACCGCCCGGTCCGGACTCCGATGCCGCAAAGGTGATCGCGGCCCGCCACGAGATCGGGCCGGACACCGCCTGAACCGGCCGCCGGGTGATTTCGGCACGAGCACCTCATCGGAACAGGTACGATGAGCGCCGCTGAGCGCGACCGTCGTCAATGGCAGCCGCTCGGCATGGTGGGTGTAGCTCAGCTGGTAGAGCGCCGCCTTGTGGTGGCGGATGTCGCGGGTTCAAGTCCCGTCACTCACCCGCATGTTCGTGGGCAAGTGCCCCCCAATTGGGGGGCACTTGCCCACGCGTGTTTTATCGCCTGCCACTACGTGGAGGACTGGACCGCCCTTTGGTGGGTCCGAGTCGACGGTAACGCGAGGATCGTGCCCGTTGGGTCGACTGAGGGTACGGCGGGGGTGGCTGCCCTGGTCGCGAAGTACCCGCACTACCAGGCCGAGCCGCCGCCGGGGCCGGTCGTGGTCATCGCCGTCGCCGGCTGGAGCTCTTGGTCGGCCCGATGAGCGGACCTGGGACCGGGCCGAGGACCGTTGAAGCCTGCCAGGCACCGAATGACCAACCTGATCCGGGTTCCCCTAGCGCTGGATCGGTCCCCGCGATTGGTAGTCGCCGGCGAGCCATCGGAGAAAGGTGGCGCTGCGATCGACGTAGGTACGGATCGACGACTCCCTAAGGCTTGCGCCACGGAGTTCGCGTTCGAACCGCTCCAGTTCAACGTGCAACTCGGCAAGTGTCCAGCGCTGGTCGTCCATGACTTCTCCCGTTCGGTGGTCAATCTGGCAAGCATGCAAGCACCGTCTCAAAGGACGATGAGCTTGCTGGAGCGAAACTCGAAGGCCTTGCGAGCGGCTTCTGGCTGAGGGGGCGCCACTGGCGCGCAGGCTATTGCCGGGCAGCCGACCGGGACTATCGATCAGGATGCCCTGCTGGCGTCCGCAACCTCTCCAGTCGGGTGCGTAGCAGGGCTTCGCGGTGGGCATTTCCGTGGAGGCTCAGGTAGCGAGCACCGAAGACGGCCAGCAGGGCGTCGTCGAGACGGCGGACCGCGCCGGCGGGATACCGGTAGCTCATCCGGGCATTGATCGCCGCGCTGTCGATCGAGGTCAGCAGCCCTGCGAGTTCGTCCAGTGAGGTGATGCCGAGCTCGAGCAGCAAGCCGCAGATCCAGGCGTAGTGGTCGGTCCGGGACCAGCCGGCGTCGTTGAACTGGCTGGCGAGGAACGTCGCGAGGTCCTGGGGGCTGATGCGTGGATCGCTGGCGTCGGGCTCAGGCCGCTTGTCCGAGACTGTGGCCTGCAGGCGGTCGTGGATCATGGAGAACTCGCGGTCGGCGAGTTCTAGGAGTCCGGCGGCCAGAGTGAACCGCCGGTCGAGGTCAGGCCCGTGCTCTTCAGGAATCGTCCCCTTGTAGCGGATCGCGTGCTCGAACTCCGCCCACGCGTGCTGGAGCACGGTGCGAATCTGCACCTGAGCGCGCCGCTCGCGGAGCGGATCAGCCGCCGCTACCACGCCCGGCGCCGCATCGAGCGCAACCAGCAGATGCCTGCTCGCGTAGCCAAACCGGCCCTCACTAGCCGTCTCCTGACCCATGTCCCGGTCGTCGATCACCGTCAGCTGGTCGGACAGAAGATCCGCGACTGCTGCAACGTCGCTGTGAAGGTAGGCGATGACTCGGACGCCGATCTGGTCCGTGATCTCGTCTAGGGCATTGGCGAACACTCGCTTGCCGGCGACAGCGCGATCGGCCTTGGCTGCGAACGACGCCACGCTTTTCGCTCGCCCGGTGACGCTCAGGTAGTTGATCCCCGCGTCATCGAGAAGGGTGGTGACCAGGGCGACGAACCGGTCCGTGGCGTCACGAAGCTCGGGCTGCATCGCGGCATAAGTCTGGACCGCTGTGCGGACGGGGTCCTGGTCGATCAAGGGCGGCGCGTCAGCATGCGTGAGGATCCGCGGCGCTCGCGGTGAGGGCAGGTGGCCCTCCGGGAGAGTGGGCGTCACGATGTAGCCGGATCGAAAGTCGCCGTAGGTGGTCGTCAGGTCGGGGCGGCGTTCGGCGAACATCCCGACGTAGGCACACACCACCGCATCGACTTGGTCCTCGGCCCGGCGCAGGTCGATCTTGCGCTCAGCGGACTCGACCCGAGCGGCCAGCGCCACCCATTCCTCGCGGTCGCCGAGGTGCAGAGGGACGGGTGAGTCGGCAAGTCCTTCGAGGAACCCCATGAGCCGGACCAGCTCGTCTTGCAGCTGCGGCAGGGACCGTCCGGGTTTGTTCTTGTACTTCAGGGTCCGTCCGAGCCGGAACAGCGCCACGGTCGCAGGATGTGGGTAGACCTCGATCGCTCGCCGCGGCGAACGCGACCATGGGTCCATGTCGAGGCCGAGTGTGGTCGCCACCCGCGCCCCCCGAGGGATCGCCGCGAACTCCGGCTTGCCGGTGTTGGAGGGATGCGCACCGGCGTCGAAGCGCGCGAAGTCGCGGTTGAGAGCGGCCTCGCAGGGTCGGTTGCCGGTGGCATTCACCACCACCAGTGGGGCATCGATCGCCACAAGACAGTCACCGCCGACGTACGGCGTCAAAGCAGCCATTATGTCGGCGTCAGTTCCCTGCGCGGACACGTGGAGCAGGCGCCCGCTGGTGTCCAGAACGGCAAGGCCGGAGGGTTTCTTCTCTCCCCACGCAAGGTCGATGCCGACGAAGTGCATGGCATCACCTTGCCCTGCCTGGCCCGCCGGCGCACGTCGCCCCCAGGTCTGCCTGCTGACGCTGGCCACCAGCGAGGCCTGACCCGCCACCAAGACCAACTCGGCATCCCGCAGGACCCGCGCGATGAACATCCTGGGACAGGGGCGACCTACGGGGCGTCCGAGCCGGAGGGGATCGAACTCCCGACTTCGGTCGAAGGCTTGGGCACGGTGCCTGTTCGGAGAACGGGGGGAGCTGCTCTCCGAGGCCGCCCAGTTGCTGCTGGATGAGCCACCTTGGCGGTCGAATTGAGGACGTCCGTGACAACACTGACGGCGAAGACTGCAGGTGGATGCGTGAAGACAGTTATGGGCAGACCCCACGGAGACTGTCTTTAGGGTCCATCAACATCCAAGAGCTGCCCAAACTGCTGCATGAAGTGCCGCGTAACCCGTCGGGGTGCCCCGGCTGCCAGTGGACGACGACTCGGCAGGCGGTTCGAGACCCTTCGGGTCCAGGGGGGTGACACCCGATCGGGTTTCGCCAAGCAAGTGGAGTGGCGATCGATCTTGAGAGACGCCGACGTGCAACCCTCAGGCGCGGGCTCTCTGACCCGACGGGTAGACCCGGGGCCAACGGATCAAGCCAAAGGGGAACCAGGGTGGAACAACACGGGGTGTGCGGTGACCGAGCGTCGCACAACGAGGATCGCCGAGAAAGTGGGCGGACTCCTGGAGTTCACGGACGCTCCCGAAGCGCTCGAGTACTTCCAGAGCCGTGGACGCTGGTCCCGACCGGCACACCCGCTGAACAACCTGGCCACGGCCAGCGAGACGAGAACGTGAAAGGCGGCCCGCATATCGCCCACTACGAAGCCCAGCAGGGACTGCCGCTGATCGTCGGCCCGTTCGTCGACTACGACACCGCGTGGCGCTACGTCGAGGGCCCCAACGTCGACGATCACCTGTACTCCCGCGCCTGGGTGGCACCCCTGACCGCACCCATCGCTGACGCCGAATACCCGCTCGCGAAGCTGCCGGGACAGCGCCAGGCGTGCGGATGCGACCAGGCGGGGACAACAAGCGTCGAACAGGATGAGGCGTCGACGCTGTTGTGCGGGCGGTGCGCGCAGTTCTACGGATTCAGTCACGAGTCCGGAGAGTTTTTCACCTGAAGCGGACACCTCCCGTGCCCGAAGGGCACCAGCAGCCCGCTGTCCCGGGGTCGCCGGTTGACCGGGGCGCTCGCCCGCGACGCGGTCGCCGGCGGGAGCGAGGTGACGGGTACGTGTCGGCGTTTAGATACCCGTCCCGCCTGCACCGATGGCGCCGGCGGGCGCCCTGGTCTGCTCCAGGTGGTGCGCACAGTGGTATCACTGAGGCGATGCTAGCGAGAGGACGTAGGGTCGGGCCGTGGGCGACGAGGCAAGGATCCTGATCGTGTGCACCGGCAACATCTGCCGGTCACCGTTCATCGAGCGACTCCTGCAGCACAGCCTCGACGAGAGCCGACCGTCACCCGACGCCCGGATCCGG
>JBBRWQ010000101.1:0-11435 GCA_038249115.1 Actinomycetales bacterium | reverse complement strand
TGGAGTATTGAGTCTGGTAACCCAATTCTCTCAATGAGCGGGTCGTCGCTCAGTTAGGCACGCCGAGCGGCGTCACGGTTTTTATGCTATTTTTCGGCATTGTGAATAAGCCTCCTGGTGCTCGCAGAAGTCCAACAGTTCCCGGGCTCCTTAGGTGCCGAGCGTGCGCCGCTCGTCCCAGGTGCCCAACCGGTCTGGACGGTGATCTTCAGGTTCGCTTCGCTGGAGCGCTGGAGCAACACGACGCATGGCGGGACTCGTCGATCCGCCACAAACTCCTATTCGCCGCGCCGCCGTTCGCCGACTTTGACACATCGACAAGCACGTCGGCACGTTCGCCGGTTGGATTCCGACGACTATCGAGGGCCACGCGCCTCAACGGAAGAGCGCGACAGCATTGCTCACCGCGCTTTATCCAACGGCGCTTTTGCTGAGGTACACCGTCAGCAAGCTCCTGACGGCCGCCAACATCACCAGCCTCTGGGCGGTCGCGCTACTGGTCAACGCCGCCGGTGTGGCGTTCCTGACGTGGGTCGTGATGCCGCTGCTCGTCAAGGTAATCGGGTTCTGGCTCGTCCCGTCGCGTTACATCTCAATGCGCCAGGACATCCTGGGCTCCGTCATCTGGCTCGGCTTCATGATCCTCACCGGAATTGTCGCCTGGCTCGTCGCCGGCTAGCAACGCGCGTCCCGGCGGCCTGCGGAATCAGGGACTGTCGCCGATAGTCGGCTTCGGTTGCTTGGCCCGTATCCGGCAGCTAGGTTCGTGGCACCAATCGGACTTTCGCAAGGTGGCGCAATGTGAAATCGAACAACATGAATCACGCGTTCCTCGACGGAGTACTCGACGGCACCAGCGCTGATGTGTACTACCATTTTGGAGTGTCCAGCGAGGATCCCATCCTGGAGTCGTTGCGGGACGTCAAAGCTGTCATCATGTGCGGTTCCGGCGGCAGGGTCAAGGAGTTCGCCGATCGGTGGAGCGACGTCAACGGCGGCGCGGAGATCGTAGCCTTTCCGAAGGAAGACCGATTCGTCACGCGCTACACCGCCGGGGTCTTTTTCGCCTCGCACGGCATGGGGATGCCGAGCGCGTCAATCGCGTTGCAGGAAGCGATGCGCATCGTGTTCTTCCTCAAGAACGGCGATGAAGACGCGATGGATGAGGTGTTCTGGGCCCGAGTCGGGACCAGCGGCGGTGTCGGGCTGCCCGGCGGGACCGTCGTCGTCACGTCCGAGGGGCTGATGGCGGACCTGCGTCCCTATCGGCTCCTGCAGGGCGGACACGGCGAATACTGGTTCGACGGCACCTTCCCGGCCGATGTCTACAACGCAATCATCGCAGCCAACGAGGGTGTGTACTTCAACATCGTCTCGGGCAAGACGGTTGCCGGCAACGAGTTCTTCCTCGAGCAATTCCGGTTGGACGGGGCGATCTGTCTTGAAACCCCAGAATCCAAGATGGACTGGCTGCAGTGGCTCAACGAGAACGGTGTACGGAACATCGAGATGGAGGGAGCCATGTTCGCCGGCTACCTGAACCACTGGGGATTCTCAAAGTTCGCGATGATCTGCTGCACATTGCTGAACCGCCTTGAGGGCGATCAAGTGGCCTCCGCCCCGGAGCAATTGCACAAGTTCAGCGAAGACTCCGGCGTCGCCCTGTTCAACTACCTGAAGTCAACCCTGCTGCCGAGCTGACAGCTGTAACGCTGCCACGAGCAACACCCTATGCCCCGGTGGGCGTGAGGAACCCGACGGCGGCGACGCTGGTCAATAAGTTGATGCAACGAATGACACTCGAATCGTCGCTCAGCCTGTCCATCTCATGGCCCCGTTGAACACGAAACCCTGGTCGCAGGCGGTTCCAAGGTCACCAGCAGGGTGAATACGCCTTTCACGAAAGTATCTCACGCCCTGGCCACCATGGAGATCTCATTATCGGTGAATCTCCAGGTCACACGGCTAGCGCACACTCCGACTGTGCAGCTATGTCGGGAGTTCTGGACTCGGGCCTACAAGTTCTGTCACAGTAGCTTCAGCGTAACTCAAACACTCAAACCATGACAGTCGACGGGAGCAAGCCGTGGATAAGGTGGAGGTCCGTGCCCGCGCATGGGCCATCTTGGCAGCGATGGGCTTTGGTGCCTTCATCGCGCAGATGTTCGGTTCAGTCATCGGCAACGCGTTGCCGAAGATTCAGAGCGATCTCGACTTGTCGCTCTCGTCAGCAACATGGGCTGCGAGCAGCTACTTTCTAGCCTTCGCCGTCGGTCTTATCGCCGGTGGTCGGATGGGCGATGCAATCGGCGAAGTAAAGATGATCGTCATTGGATACTCCGTCTTCGGCGTTGCGCTCATCACCGCAGCACTCGCAAATGAGGGCGCAATCCTGATTCTGAGTCGCTCAGTCCAGGGTCTCGGTATCGGTATCTCGGCACCAGCAACGCTGTCGATCGTGATCAACACCTTCCCGATCGCGCGACGCGGATTGGCGATTGGTACTTGGGGGGCAGCCCATGGATTCGGTATCGCTTTTGGACCCCTGCTTGGCGGTGTTCTTGTCAAAGAGTTGAATTGGCGTTACATCTTCTGGGTCACCGTGCCACTTACGGTCATCGTCATTTTGGTAACGCTGTGGGCTACCCGCGGCTACAAGAGCGTCACCGTCAAGGGTCGCTACGACATCATCGGCCTAGTGGTTGGCGGCATCGGTATCACCGCTTTCACCTATGGCCTACAAATAGGTGGCACGGACGGTTGGACGGCTGCCTCGACTCTAGGGTGGAGCATCGGAGGCCTCGTACTTCTGGTCGTCTTCTACTTCGTCGAGCGTCACGTGAAGTTCCCGATCGTTGATTTCACGCTCTTCCGTGAGCGTTTGTTCTCGGGTGGATTCTCGGCCGAGTTTTCCGTCGGTCTTGTTTACCTACCAATGCTGACGTTCATTGGGTCGTTCTACTTGATTGGGATCTTGGGTAAGGGTCCACTTGAAGCTGGATGGTTGATCTTGCCGACAACTGGCCTCGCTGCGATTTTGCAGCCATTCAGTGGTCGCATCATGGACAAGTTCGGTCCTGGTCGCCCAGTATTCGTCGGCATGATGCTCGCCGCAGTGTCGTTGTTCTGGCTGACGACAATCACCGACTCCACGTTGTACTCGGCATTGATCATTCCGTTTGTCATCATGGGTATAGCAGTATCGCTCGTTCTGCCAGGCGGCAACACCGCTGGCATGCTTGCGGTCGACAACAAGCAGGCAGGCATGGGTGCTGGCGTACTGCAGATGGCATTCGTGTTGTGCAACGCAGTCGGTATCGCTCTGGTGACGTCGCTAATCGGCGCACTTAGCCAAAGCAATGTCTCAGAGGCTGTGGCCGGAAAGCCATATGCAACTCTAGCCGAGAACTACGCAGCGACGAAGCAGGTGAGTCCTTCCGCCGCCGAGGATCTGTTGAAGAATTCGTCAAGCGACATCGTCAACTCGGTGCATTCAGTTGCTGACGCCGCCTTCACGTCGGCACTGGCAACGAGCATGTTGATATTGGGCATTCTCGCCGTCATTGGGGGCGTTGTCGCCATCGTGTTCATGGGCAAGCGCAAGCGCGCTGACCATGTGCATGCCGAGGGCTCAGCTGTTGACGAGGCAGGAGCTGTTTCTGCATAAAGTGGCTCTCGGTACTTAGGCGGGGTTGACCTGGGGTATTCACGGCGGTCTTGGTGATTATGGTTTTGGGGGTGTCGGGACAGCGAAAGGTGCCCCTGACCTCGGAGAATGTGGATTGTCAAGATTCGCAAACTCCGAGGATGGGACACCCTTCAGGTGGTGCGACACGAGGTCGCTTGCGACGAGTGGGCTGGTCGGTTGGAGGGTCGGCGGTGATGTCGATGACGTAGTCCCAGGCCAGTGTTCGAGTCCTGTCCCCGCTCTGACGTGCGCTGCTGGTAACGGCGGGGTGCGAAGCTCAGAGTTCAAGCCCGAGGGTCCCTGTTCCATCCAGGGACCACAGGTGAGGGGAAGACCGGACGGGTGAACGTGAGTGAACCCCTGATGACGCCTCGTTAGAGTGAGCTCCGGGTGATGGATTGTGGTGCCGGGGTGCAGGAACTGGCCGCTGAGAAGCGGCAGGCGGCGACCGGTGGCACCTGGCCGGTCGTGGGAACACCGCCGTTCCCGGGGTTGAGGGGGCACCCTGCCCGGTCGTGTCTCGCGCATGCGGAACGTGACAACCCCGTTGGGGTCCGGACTGCGATGGTGCAGCCCGGTAAGCCGACCGTGAGGAAGGCCCAACTCCCCAGCGGGCGCAGGACGGCCCGAGAAGCGAATGCCGGCGGCTGAAAGGCAGCGGGAAACCGGGACGTGATGATCGGTCCTCCACCGGTCGTCCCGCATAACCGGCCGGACACGGGTGTGCTGCCCGACCCGAAAGGGTGCTGACGTGGGCCGGGTGAGCCTGTGAAGCAGACGATGATCGCGGCACCGGAACCGAAGGGCAAGTTGGACGCCATGACGACACAGCAGACGGCCACCGCCGATGGCTGTGACGGCGTGGTGAACGGACCGGAGGACGATCTCTTCAGGTGGGGCGCGCTGGACTTGGCGTGCCGCCGAGGAGGATGTACGGCGGCTGCGGCAGCGGATCTTCACGGCGTCGCAGGGCGAGAACCTGAGACGCCCGAAGGGGCTTGCTGAAGCCGGATGCGGTTGACGCCGCACGTCCGGTTCTGAGGGGGCCCCGGCGCAGCAATGCGCCGGGGCTACCCGACCCTGGTAGCCGTGGTCGCAGCCCGCTGGTGGATCCCGCGTTCGGGTGGTCGAACAACCTGTCGGTGAAGGTGGGCGGGGCCGGCACGGTCGCCCACGCGGGGGTGGTGCTGCCCCGGCTGCTGGGCGACCAGCTCGGGCTCACGACCGGACTCGCGGCGGCGCTGGCCCGGCCGGGGTTCGTCCCGATCCGCCATCGCGGCCGGGCACTGGTCGACGCCGCCTGCTCGCTGGCGGCCGGGGCACGGTGCCTGACCGACATCGAGGCGATGACCCGCCAGAAGGAGATCTTCGGCCCCGAAGGCGGAGCGTCGGACTCCACCATGTTCCGGGTCCTGGACGAGCTGTCTGGGCGGCTGAACGCCGACGGGCTCCCGGGCCGGCGACTGGCCCGGGTGAGCGGGGCGGCGCGGGCGAAGGCGTGGTCGCGGATCGTTGACCGCCACGGGGGGTTGCCGGCGGTGCGGGTCGCCGGCAAGGACCTCACCCGCCCCGGTGCGGGCGGGCAGCCGGAGCGCCCGATCGTGGTGGTGCGGGTGGACGCGACCCTGATCGAGGCCGACAGCAACAAGGACGGGGCAGCCGGAAACTACCAGGGGGGATTCGGATTCCACCCGATGACCGCGTGGTGCAGCAACGTCGGGGACAACCTGGCGGTGATGCTTCGCCCCGGGGACGCCGGCTCGTTCACCGCCTCGGACCATCTGCTGACCCTGAAGGCGGCGCTGGCCCAGATCCCGGCCGGGTACCGCGACGACATGCTGGTCACCATCGACGGGGCCGGCGCCTCCCACCAGGTCATCGACTACCTCACCAAGCTGAACACCTATCCCACACATGGGAAACGGGGCCGGCGGGTGGAGTACTCGATCGGCTGGCCGGTGGACCAGCGCACCCAAGACGCGCTCGCGGCGGTGCGTGAGGGGGACTGGAGCCCCGCCCTGGGCGCGGGCGGGGGCCCCGAGGACGACGCGGACGTGGTGGAACTGACCGGGCTGCTGCGTGAAAGCCACGTCGGGGACCGCATGTCGGGCTGGCCCAAGGATGTGCGGGTCATCGCGCGGCGCGTGCCGCGTCCCTCCGGCGAGCAAGCCAAACTCGGGGAAGACCCGAACTGGCGTTACGGGGCGTTCGCCACCAACACCGCCCGCGGGCAGATCCAGTGGCTCGACGCGCGGCACCGCACCCAGGCCCACGTCGAGGACAAGGTGAAGGAACTCAAGGCGGTCGGCGCCGAGAATTTGCCCTCCATTATCTTGAGTCATCTTGTTGATCATGACTCTGAGCTGCATGGATGCGTCGTGGACGTGTCTTCGACGTGGCTTTCGTCGGCGCCGGTTCAGCAGGGGCCGATGAGTTCGGCGGGTCGCTTCTCGGGCGTGTCGGCGCGGCCGGACTGGCCGAGAATGTTGGCCATCCGGTGTTCGCCGAGTGCCTGAGCCAGCGCTGCCCGAAGTTCGTGGTTGTCCTGTTCGAGTCGTCGGATCCGTTCGGAGGCGGTTTCGAGTCGGCGCAATAGCGAGGTGTCTGAGGCCCGTTGGCGTTGCGGGGGTGTGGCGGTCGGGGACGGCGGCTGGTGGCGCGCCCGCGCTCGTTCGATCTCGGTCCGCAGTTCGTGTTGGGCGTAGAGCCAGGAGCGCGACACCCCGGCCTCGCGTGCGACGCTGTCGAAGGTGATCGGCTTGCCTTCGGTGTGCATGCGCCGCAGCGCGGCGAGGGCCCGCTGGCGGGTCTGTGTGGCGCGTTGTTTCGCGGCGGCCACGACATGGCGGGAGTTGTCAGCCCGCATCGCTTGCTCCGCTGCGGTCATCGCTGTCTTCGGCCTGGACTTCGCGGATCATGCGGTCGAGGTTGTTCAGGACCTGTGTGTTCATCTGGGCGACGCGGGTGTGACCGCAGGTCGTTGCGTCCTCGATCAGGGTGAGGGTCCGGCCGCGGTGCTCACGCAGCTCGGGCAGGAACTCCGGCCCGGTCAGGAACACCGGGCAGGTCAGGCAGGCGTTGGCGTGCGGGCAGCTCTTCTGCACGGGTAGGCCGCAGTAGCCGTGGGGCAGGGTTTGGGTCGCGATGCCGTAGCGGGTCTTGGCCCACTGGGCTTGGGCGAGTGGCCCGTCGGGGTCGAGGCTGACGCGTTCACCGTTGATGTTGACCTTGGTGGCCTGCTCCCACCGGCGTCGCACGGTCTGGTCGGTGATCCGGGCGTAGTGCGAGGTCATCTGGGTCGACTCGTGGTCGAGTAGGACCCGGACCACTTCTTGGGGGACGTCACGGTTGATCAGCCGGCAGGCGAAGGTGTGGCGCCACTGGTGTGGGGTCAGCCGGGTTGGTTGCCCGTGCTCGTCGCGGACCTCGCAGTCTTCGAGCCAGCTGTTGAGCATCGTGCGGTAGCTGAAGTAGGTCAGGGCGCGCTGCCCGTTGGCGTTGCGGCTGAGGGCGGGGAACAGGTGCGGGTGGGCTTGGGGCCAGCGGGCGGCGACGCGCTGCTGCTGGGCGCGGATCTCAGTTTCTAGTTCGTCGTCGATGGGGACGGCGGCTTCGCGGCGCATCTTGTGGTTGAGGTAGCGCAGGTAGGGGGCGCCTTGACCGTCGTGGACCAGGCAGTCCAAGCCCAGGGTGCATGCGTCGGAGGCCCGCAGCCCGCACCTGATCAGGATCAGGGTGAGCAGGCGTCCTTGCGGGTGGGGCCAGCGGTCCAGGTTGGCCGGCGCCTCGACCTGGGCCATGACGTGCTCGGCGAGCTGGCGGGACAGTGGTGGTGGGCGCCGGGGGGGTGTCGCCGGTGAAGAACACCGCGGTCGTCGGGAGGGTGTCATCCCAGCCGTGTTGTCGGATCGCGTGGAAGAAGGTGCACACCGTGGTGACGCAGTCTTCCTTGAGTTCGGGCCCCCAGGGTTGGGTGCTCAGCCAGGCCAGGTAGCGCTCGAGCAGGGAACGGTCCACCGCGGCCAGTGCGTCCACTGCCGGGCGAGCCTGGGCGAGGAAGACGCTGAACCGGGTCAGGGCCGCGACGTCGGACACGACGGTGCCGATCGAGAGCCCGCAGGTCAGGCGCAGTCGGCACCAGCGTTTGGCCAGTGCGCGTAGCCAGGGTTGGGTGACCCGGTCGAAACGTAGGTGGGTGCGGGCCTCGGGGGCCTTGCCGGGGTTGTTGGTCAGCCCGTGCAGGGTGTGCAGCCGCCACACGTCACGTGGGTACTCGACCTCCCACCCGGTGCCGTCGCGCAGGCGCTCCGCCGCCTCGCGTGCGTGCAGCAGGAAACCCATGTACTGGCCTGAGGGTTTGGTGGCGCTGCGCTCCCGCCACTGCTGCTCGTCGTGGTCGAGCAGGGAGGTGACCCCAGCACCCGCGGCCAGGCGCAGTGCCCACGTAACCACCGGCGGTGGCGCGGTGATGCTCGCTTCGTCGTGGCGGCGCTGGATGGCGTACTGCAGTTCCAGCTTCAGTTGCGGCCCGAGACCGCGGAAGTCGATCCGGGCCTTCCCGCGGAGCAGGCAGTGCGCCACGTACTCCTCGATGTCGGGGCGACCCAGCTGAAACCACCTGGTCTCGTGGGACTTGCAGAACGGGTGATTGTTGCTCTCGGGCCACAGGCTGCAGAACGGCAGCAGGCACTCGCCGCGCCCCTGGGCCGCCACGGGCGGGAGCGCGCCGGCCCACGCGAGCGGATCCGGCTGCCCGGAACGGGCCCATTTGCTGCGGTGACGCATGCACAAACCGAAACCGTTGCGCCCGAACCGGCATCCCGTAACCGTGCAGGTCGACAACTCGCCTCGCCCGATCGGCGGCGGTCCAGGGTCGGCCAGGAACCCGGCCAGGTCGGGGCATCCCCGGGCACGCCAGCGCCCGCCGTGCCCGCCGCACAGGCCGTGCTCCCACCCCGAGCGGTCGCAGCCGGGAACGACACAATCCGGTCGGCCCAGCACCGGATCCGCCGGGTCCGGAACGTAGACATCGACCCGGAACTCGGAGCGAACCGCACCCAGCAGCCTTTCCAGCAGCCCACCCGGGGCGGGGGCCAGCGCCCGAGCCGGCCCGCTCACAGCCGCACCTCCCGACCGGTGAACCAGCCCGCGGCCTCCAAGGTGGCCCGGGCGTCTTCCACGGTCAGGTGGCCGTAGGTGTCGATCGTGGTGGTGATCGAGGCGTGCCCCAGCAGCTCCTTGACGCTTTCCATCCCGGCGCCCTTGCGCAGCAGCCACGTCGCGTAGGTGTGCCGGAAAAAGTGTGGCCCAAAGGAGATTCCGGTGTCGCGGCGCAGCCGTTTCACCAGGTCATAGACCGCGGGGTAGGTCAGCGGATGCCCACGCGGAACGCCCCACAGGTTGACGAACACGTAGTCGGAGTCCAACGCGCCGTACTCCTCGTTGAGGTAGTCCGCATACAGCCGCACCAGTTCCGCGCTAGCCGGGACCGTGCGTGGCCGGCCCGACTTCGCCCGAGCCCGGTTGTCGTTGTGGCGCGGCACGACGGTGACCTGTCGTTCGGCGACGCCCACGTCCTCGTGCCGAAGCCCCAACGCCTCACCAATCCGCAGCCCCGTATCCAGCAAAGTCCCGAACAGCAGCCGATCCCGCAGGTGCCCGCAGCCATCCAGGATCACCTGGGCCTCCCGCGCGGTGAGGACCTGCGCCCGAGATGGCGGCGCCGGCAACGTGACCGCCCGTCGCCGCTGCGGGGAGCTCTTGGTGATGTGCGCCAGGAACGGCCTGTATGACGTCGCCGAGGATCTGCCGCGACCGGCAGGGGCCATCGTGACCAGCAACCCGGCCAACGGAACCCCCAGCCGGGCGTGGAACTCGCAGAACGACGTCAACGCCGCCAACTTGCGGTTCACGCTCGCCCCGCCGCAGTGGTGGTCCACCGTAGGCAACACCGCCACCCGCCCATCCCGGGCGGCCGGCGGCAACCGCAGCCACGCCACGAACCCGGCGACGTCTTCCAGGGTGACCCCCGCCCAGTCCCGCTGGTGAACGCCGAGGAAGGTGAACCAGTCCTTCAGGTCGTGTGCGTAGGCCTTGACCGTGTTCGGTGACCGCTCGGTGCAGGCCAGGTAGCCCAGGGACCGCTCGACGGGCTCAACCGGGACATGGTCATCCCCGAGCACCGTCCAAGATTCCGACCCCGAGCCCGGCATGACCACACGCTGTACCCGCATCTGCGCCTCCATCTCCGTGTTGGACGACGCAAGGTAATCGCATCCACGACGTACTCCGCTGGCCTCTCACACCCCCTCGTGCACGTCATGGACAAGGACGGACCAGCTCCAGATAACCTCCAAAGACTGGGACCGCAACAGTGCCTGGCTGCACCTGGCCGCGCTCGCCGCCTCACTGAACGCCTGGCTACGTCACATAGCCCTGGACGGGGGACTCGCCCGAGCAGAACCCAAGGCCCTGCGGTACCGGCTCCTCGGCGCCCCGGGCCGCCACATCACCCACGCCCGCAAACGGATCCTCAAAATCCCACCCGGCTGGGCCCGGTCCGCCGACGTGGTCACCGCCTGGGACCGACTCCAAGGCCTGCACCCGGCCTGAGCACGCTACTCACCGCCCCAACCAGCAGCCCAACACCGGCCGGCACGTGGAACCCGGCGCCCACCCGAGCACATCGGGCCGGGCCTCACCCTGCCCGCAGTGAGCCCACAGCCGCCCCGACGCCCAGCGACCCCCAAAACCTCGATGATCATGAGATCCGAACATGGGCGTGAATACTCAAGGTGGGGTCCTGGCGTTCGATTGGCAGGTGGTCGAACAGGTACGCCCAGAGATCGACAACTTCGCTCCAGCCTGGGCCAACGTGGTTGCGGGGATCGAGGTCCCCAGGCTCGTCATCGCCGGAGGCGCGACCAGCCCGGTGCCGCAGGAGCAGATCGCGGATCTCGTTCATCACCTTCCCGACGGCCACATGGTCAACATCGAAGCCGGCACCTCGCGCACGAGAGCAAACCATCGCAGTTCACCTCGCGACTCCTGATCTTCCTGGGTTGACAGAACAGGAGTCAGGCGCCGGTCCGACTTCCTGCTCCTTTAGCATTCAGACCTGTCCCAGTAGCCGGAACCGTTACCGGGGGTGACCGGCCAGGCGGAGGGCTGGGGCGCCGGCGTTCCGGGGGGTATCGGATTCGGAACGACCGGCGCCGTGAACGGTCAGCGCCTTGCTGACGACTCCGCGATGTCGGCCTTCGCGGCGATCCGTTGGCGTTCGATGGCGCGGTAGACGGTGGAGCGGCCGACGCCGAAGAGTTCGGCGACCTCAAAGGTGCTGTACTCGCCGCTGTGCACCAGCGACACGAGGTGGGCTTCCTGTTTCCGGTTGAGCTTGGGCTGCTTGCCGCGTAGCCGACCTTTGGCCTTCGCGACCTTCATTCCCTCGCGGGTGCGGAGTCGGATCAGGTCGGACTCGAACTCCGCGACCATCGCCAGGACGTTGAACGGCAGCCGCCCGACGGCGTCGGTGGGGTCATAGACCGACCCTCCCAGGCTCAAGCTGATCTGCCGGGTGGTGAGTTCGTCGGCGATGGCGCGGGCGTCCGGCAGGGACCGCGCCAGGCGGTCGAGCTTGGTGACCACCAGGGTGTCGCCGGCGCGGCAGGCAGCGAGCGCTGCGCGGAGTCCGGGTCGTTCGCGGTTGGTGCCAGTCAGGCCATGGTCGACGTAGATCCGCTCAGCC
>JBBRWQ010000100.1:0-11635 GCA_038249115.1 Actinomycetales bacterium | reverse complement strand
GCTCCTGCAGCTTGCACACGCACCGCGGCTCGCCGGCCAACATGGACAGCACCGCCCAGCGAACCGGGTCAGCCACAGCCTGGAGCACAGCGACGGACCCGACAGATAATTCAACGGGGCTTGAATCAGTCATATTTGAACCATAGCACCGGATGAAGACCTCTGGCAGGGCAGCGAGGCTTCGGCCAAATAGCGTGAATGAAAGTGAGCGGCGACCTACCCGGAGGTGTCTGTGGCTGAAAGATCTGTCGAAAAGTGTGCGTGCTGGGGACCGCGGCCCGCTGGTTCAGCTCCACCTCCACGCAAGGCCCGGCGCTCCAGCGCGAGCTCCCGGATCCGGGCGATATCCTCTGTGGTGAAGACGCCGTTGACACCGGAGATCGCCGCCAGCTTCATTCCGTGCTTGAGGCCCAGCTGGTAGATCTCCTTAACCTTCTCCCACTCGATATTTCGACCCACGGTGAAGGTCTCGTAGCGCCCTTCGAGGGCCAGTACGACAGTCTCGGCCAGGCAGGCGTACGCCACGCCTTTGGGCAAGCCGATGTTCTTCATCTTCACGTCGCCGGGCAGCTGGATCTCGCCGGACTCGACCACGAGCACATCGGGACGTTTCGCCACATCCTCGGCCGACAGGTCCAGCGGCCGCGCCACATCCGTGATCACGCACCCAGGCTTGACCGCCATGATGTCCAGGACTCGCTTACCGGCCCCCGAGGTTGCGGTGACAATGAGATCCATGTCCCGGAGGTGCCCGTTAGGGGTGGCCGCCACATGGAGCTTGGCCCGGGGGTGCCCTCGTTCGATGTCGTGCTTGAGTGCCAGCAGCTTTGCCGACTCGGGCGACACCAGCCACAGCTCATCGGTGGAGAGCGCCAGCAGCCTGGCGCATACCGACCCGATGGCCCCGGTTGCGCCCACGACCATGGCCTTGCCCTTGATCCGTCCCTTGTCATCGAGCTCGGTGATCCCGAGCTGGGTCAGCGCCTCGTGCGCTGCCCACAGGGCGCCGGAGGCGCTGTAGCTGTTGCCCGTCGTGATCGGCAGGGGAGACTGCTTGGCCACTGTCACACCTGCGTCCCCGACGACCTTGGTGAACGCGCCGAGCCCCATGACCTGTGCGCCGAGCTTTCGGGCGGTCTCGGCCGCCGACAGGAGCCGTGCGTAGGTGAACTCGGGGCTGTGGGCCATCAGCTCTTTGGGGGTTCCGCCCACCGAGATGAGCCAGCCCTCCGCCTCGGCACCGGTGGGGGACTTGATGCCGGTGATGTGGCTGTAGGTGAAGGGCGGGGCGTATGCCATCGCCTTCTCTATCGCGTCGACCACCACGGGGGGCGCGGCCCTGGCGATCATCCCGAGTGGTTCGACGTGTTCGAAGAACTTCTGCGACAGCGGGTGGATGACGAAGGCGAACCGGCTCTTTCGTCTGGACCCGTTCGGGTAGAGCAGTCGGGGCTCAAGGCCTGCCGAGACGATCATGTCGAGCAGATCGTCATTGGTAAGGGTCCCGGAGCCGGACGCGGTGGCTAGCATCATGGCCTCGAGCACAGCCGTCACAACGGTGACGTGGAACGGCTGAGGTGTGGCGTCGAGCACCATGTCGACGCCGCGGCCGGCCAGGTCGGCGAGCCGGTCATCGGAGATGGCCGAGGTGACGATGGTCTTGCCGGCCAGAGCCTCCAGCCCGAAGCCGGTCAGCTCGTCGTAGGTGGCAACCACGATGTCGCAGTCGCGGGCGGCGATGCGCGCCATGGCGTTGCTGATTCGGTGGCCGGGTGTCTTGATCATCGACTGCACCTGACCCGGCAGCCTCCGCATGGGCCACAGCCCGATGTTCGCCGCCAGTCCTAGGACCGGGTTGGAGTCGAGCTTGGCCGGTAGGTTCAGTCGCAGCAGCGGGTCGGCGAACTGCAGGTTCGATGTGAACTCGCGAAGGATCCGGGTGGTCCGGTCGTGGTTGAGCCCGCCAAGGACCACGATCCGGGCGTTGTTGAAGAACCCGGGCAGCTCGTTGTGGACGTGCCGGATTGCCCACTCCTGAAGGACATCGCGCAGCGCATGTCCGTTGGTCACCGGCACAGCCGTGGTGGCGCGCCTGACCCGCTCGATTTCAGCCAGCTCCCCGTCGTACAGCCCGGCAGCCCGGGCTTCCCGGATGCCGGTGACGGCGATCGCGGCAGCCTTGTCGGCCCACTTCCGAACAAGCGCCTCCGCGGCATCGACGTCACCGTTGGTCCCCATCCGGACGATCCTGAAGTCGTGCTCAAGGAAGGTCACGTGCTCGTCGTAGTCCCGGTCCGATCCGGTCAGGCTGACCTGGACGATGAGTGTGGGATTGGCCCGTGGCATCTTTCCCATTTCTGTTGTTGTCGGACTCGGGCGTTGGGCGCTCAGGCCATCGCCGCGGAACCGATTTCCGGGTGGGCGACCATGAAGTCCAGCAATCTATCGGCGTAGCTGGTGAACGGCGGGCACTCCAGCCCGCTTCCGGCCAACACAGCCATCGTGTTCACCGTGGAGTACGTGGTCGGCGAGGCGAAGTAGTCCAGCGCCTCGGCCGGCAGGCCGAGCAGGCGCTCGAGCCCGGGCACCGATCCGACGGCCGCATGCGTGATGCCCAGCGGCAGCGGCACCCAGATCACGGTCTTGCCCAGGTGGCTGGCGAAGAAGTCGACCAGCTCTCGGACAGTCGGCGGGTTCGGGTCGGTGAGGGCGAAGGTGCGCCCGATTGACTCGTCGAGCACGGACAGCTGGTCCATCGCCTCGATGACGAAGTCCCGGGGGACCAGGGACACCTTGACGCGGTTGATGTTGCCAAGCGCCGGGACCACGGCGACGGGCAGTTGCCTCTGCATGAATGCGGCCAGAAAGTAGGGTCCGTCATACTTCTGGGTCTCGCCGGTGCGTGAGTCGCCGACGACAATTCCGGGTCGGTAGACCGTTGCCGGCAAACCTTCCGCCATGGCCCCGCGGATCAGCATCTCGGCTTCGAACTTCGTGGACTCGTAGTGGTTGAGGAAGGTCTGCCCCACATCGAGTGCGTCCTCGGTGAACTCGCCCTCGTACCGCCCGCTGACGTAACACGTGCTGACGTACTGCAATCTGCTGAACTGCGGGCGCGACTGGCAGAATTCCAGGATCCGCGCTGTCCCATCGACGTTCACCCGGCGGGCGATCCCCGCGGCGACGGCAAGGTCGTAGATCGCAGCCAGGTGCCAGACCTCGTTCACCTCCTCGAGTCCATCGCGAGCGGTCTGATGGATCCCCAGGCCCGGGGCGGTGATGTCGCCCTCGATCAGCTGCACCCGGTGGAGTGTGTGTGGGTGAGCGGACTGGATCTCGCGGACTCGGCGCTGCGCCGTCGGCAGGTGCTGGGACTGGACCAGGCAGATGGCCCGGACTCCCTCGCGACGCGCCAGCAGGCGAGGGAGCAGGGCAGAACCGAGAAACCCCGGGAAACCGGTCATGAGCAGTGCCGTCACACGGATCGCCTTCTCGAGGTCTTGTCCGGAGCCTGACACCCTGAGAGTACGACTCCACCACGTACTTCCGCATTGGAAAAGACCACGGACCCAGTGACTGGATTCTATCGTGACGGCTGCTGCGACACGGGCCTCGTCGAGGCGTACCGGCACCGCGGTCGGGGATGGGTCCGGGTGCGACAGAACGGTCAGCTCGCTCACGAGCTCGCAAAGCTCGGCCAGCTGGGCCGTGACGCTCTCCAGGAGCGCGAGCCGATCCGCGGGCGGGAGTGCTCGGCCGGACTGCTCGCTGCGCACCAGCAGCTCGATGTTGGTGCGCAGGCTGGTCAGCGGGGTCCGCAGCTCGTGGCTGGCGTTCGCGACCATCTGCTGCTGACGCTCCCCGGCCCGGGCGAGCGCGGACGTCATGGCATTGAACGCGAGGGCGAGCCGTGCGACCTCGTCATCCCCGCGCACGTCGATGGGCACCGTGAGGTCCTGCGTCGCTGCGATGTGTTCCGCCGCTCGCGTCAGGTCGTCGATGGGCCGCAGCCCGGCCTGCGCGACGAAGAGACCGACGATGCTGGCGAGGAGAGCCCCGGCACCGGTCGCCACGATCAGGACGAGTCCGAGCTGGCGCAGCGTGGCGTCCGTCTCGCTGAGGTCCGTCCTGGTTCAGGACCTAGTCTAGGCGACAGGTGTCGGTGTCGATATCGTTCCTTCATGGTTCCTACCCGGACCGCAACACCCGGGTACGAACAACCGGGCAGATCATGGAGGAGTTCACGATGATGGGTTCGTATGGAAACGGAATAGGTTCGCTCGGATGGCTTGGCATGGGCGTGCTCTTGCTCCTCCTGCTCGGGCTGATCGTGTGGGTGGTCAGGCGGAAGTGATGTGAAGGAGTCGCGCCCGGTGCTTCCAGCTGGACGACGGTTACCTCGACGCCCGGGCAATACGAACTGGTCTGCAACCTCCCCGGTCACTACAGCGCCGGGATGTACACCCGGCTGACGGTGACCTAGCGCAGATCCCCATCCCTCGACAGCTGACCGACTGCGGCGGTGACACCAGACGTGGGCCTTGATCTGGTCAACCATGAGGGACGGCAGGATCGCCGAGAGCTGGCGGTGAAAGTGCTCCGACTGGTTGCTGGCTCCCCTCCCTGGTCTGGTCAGTCCGCCATGGTGCCGTCACCGAAGTTCGGCATTGGCTGGCCAGGTCCGAATGCCTGTTCAGGGCTGGCGCTGAAACTGCTTGACGAACGTCGTGAGGACCTCGGAGGCGAATGGTGCACTACGTCATCAACGGTTGCTCCCTCGACCTGGAGCACCTGACGGAGCGCGACCTGAGCGCCCTCATCGACAACCAGACGAAGCGAGCTGAGCTGCTCGCCAGTGAGCTGCAGCTGCTTACAGCCGAGCAGCGCCGCCGCGAAGACGCTCAGCCGCAGCACCTCAACCCCGTCGCGTAGTCCTGGCTGAAGGTGGAAAGCGTTTCACCGCTGAACCACGCACTCAGGCGAGACTGGGTGGTCACTTTGGGTGCCACCATCATCGCAGTGAGGGGGCTCTCTTTAGTCATGCCGAGGTCCGGGGGTTCGTACCAGGATTGCGCTCGGGATCGAAACGCCGAACTGGCTGGGCGGATCGGTGCAGGCTCTTTGGTGGGTGCGCAGGCAATGCCCGGGGCCGCCTGACGTCCTTGGGTCCGAGAGATGAGTTGGAGAGGGCATGGCTGGGGTAGGGGTATCTGATGTCGAAGTTGTTCGGCGTGCATACGCCGCGTTGGCGGCGGGTGACATGTATGAACTGGAACCGTGCTTCGCCCGGGATGCGGTCTGGCATGAGCCGGGTAACAACATCTATTCCGGAGAGCTGGTGGGCTGGCCGGAGATCCGAGATGAGTTACTCGCACTCCTGGGGCCGTTGTCGCACGGCACGTTCCGCGCCGAACTATTGGACATCACCGTTGGCGAGAAGTATGTCGCTGGCGTCCATCGCGCATCGGGTGAGCAAAACGGTCTGACGAGGGACTCGACGAGCTGCCATGTGTTTCTCGTGGCTGGGGGCCGAATTCAGGAGGTCTGGGCGACCCACGCCGAGCAAGCCGAGGTCGATGCCTTCTGGGCCTGACAAGCGGCAAGCCGTCCCTGCAGAGCTCTCCGAAGCGTTGTTTGCTGCCTGTCCGGCGATGCACCTCGCGGGCCGGGCACCGCGCGAGGACTGGCTCGAAAGGGGATTGTTCTTCCAGAAACACCCGCATGACGGCATGTGCGTCGAGTATGTAGCCTAGGGCGCTGACCGGAGCCCAGCCAATGTCCCCAGCGAAGGAGGTTGCCGGTGGCTACGTTGTTGCTCCTCCTTGTCGCGTCGCTCGGCGCAGTGCTGGCCCTCCGGTTGCTGGCCCGCTGGACCGCAGTGTCGGTGAGTCCCTTCGACGTCGAGCCGTGGCTGTCGGGACATCCCCCGACCGAACACGCACTGTCGAGATACCACGCCCGCTGGTACACGGCCAGCGTGGTGTTCCTCGCCTTCGACGTCGAGATGCTGTTCATGTATCCCTGGGCGGTCGTCGTGGGATACCTCGGATCTGGGGCTGTGGTCGAGATGTTCGGCTTCTTGATGATCCTGTTGCTGGCCGTGGGCTGGGCGCGCCGCGAGGGGGTGTTCCGGTGGGCCTGATCGACCTCTTGACCAGGGCCGCAGGCTCCGGTGCTCATGTCCTCGTCGCTGAGGTTCCGGGCGCGTTTCGGGAGCGGGTGGCCCTCGAGCGTGCTCTTGACCGCATGTGCTGGTGCATCGCCGAGTCCGTTGCGGACGCCGACGTGCTGGCGGTGGTAGGTGAGCCCGGCGAGGCTTTCGCCGCCGTGGTCGAGCACGTGTGGGCCCAGATGTCGGAGCCACGGGTGCGGTTCCAGCTGCGCGACGAGACTGACGCGGAGGCGCTGCTCAGCGAGGCTCGCGAGCAACTCCGCAGCGGTCCGAAACATCTCACCGAGACCGTCCTGCGGCGCGGCTTCCCCCCGCCTGCCGACGACGTGGCGCACGGCCACGGTGACTACGACAGCGACGCCCACGACGGACACGCGGGTCACAGCGAGCATGACGACCACGAGGAGAATGGCGACCACGGCGGTGGTGGCGGGCATGACCACTCCGCGATGATGCCGGACGGGATTCCGCTCGCCGAGGGTGCCGAGGATCGTGACGGACTGGAGATGGACGAGCTCCACTTGCCATTGGGTCCGGTGCTCGCGCACTGGCCCGCGGGTGTTGTCCTGCGCGTCACGCTGCACGGCGACGTCGTTGTCGATGCTGAGATCGAGCAGCTTGCCGCCGGGCCGGGAGCCAGCTCGGCCCAGGACGATGCGACCACACGTGCTGCGCGCCTTCTCGACGCAGCCGCCTCGGTGCTGGCGCTCGCCGGTCTCCCAGCCGAGTCCGCGCGAACGCGCAGGTTGCGTGACCGCTGCCTCGACGGTGAGCTGGGCGACAGCAGTGAGGTGGCTAGGTTCGGCGGAAGTGTCGGTCGCCAGCGAGTGCTGCATTGGTCGCTGGGCGGACTCACGGTCACCGAAAGCAGTGGCGGTTCCGAGCAGCTCCACGACCGTCTCATGGACTTGTTCGACAGGGCACGGGCCGAGCTCGACGGGGAGGCCCCGCGTCAGGTGGTGTCCGGGACTCAGGCGCTGCTCGAGCTCGTCCGTGGCCGCGAGCTCGCAACGGTCAGGCTATGGCTGGCGGCGATGATGCCGGACCTCGCCCAGCACGAGCTTTCGGGGGCCGCGAATGGCTGACTCGCTGTCCCTGGCCTACGTGGTACCTGTGATGGCAGGTCTCGCGGCACTCTCGTTGTCGGTGGCCGGCGTGTCGGCGGCTCTCGACGCCCGCGACCGGGGGCGCCCGGTTCGGTCGGGTCTCTGGGTCCCGTTCCGGGAGACGGCACGTCTGTTGCGCCAGCGCCCGCGCCGCACCGTCTCGGCCGACCGGCTGCTGTGGCGGTCCGCCTCCTCCGCGGTGATCCCGTTGGCGGTCCTGATCGTGGCGTTCGTGCCTCTGGGCGGCCATGCCCTGGTGGACCACCCGTTGGGGGTGGTCTGGATCAATGCGCTCGACGTGGTGGCCTGGGCCGTGATGTGGCTCCTCGGGTGGGGAGCGAACTCCGTCACGGGGCTCGTGGGCGGCTACCGGTTCCTCGCGCTGGCCCTGGGTTACGAGCTTCCGCTGATGTTCGCCCTCACCGCCCCGGCGATCGCGGCAGGCAGCCTGGACCTGGCGGAGATCTCCGCCGCCCAGGACGGGTTGTGGTTCGTCCTGTGGGCGCCGGTGGCCTTCGCGGCGTACTGCTGGGGCGTCCTCGGTTTCTCGGTGCGGCCACCGATGGACCCTGGCGTCGGCACCGACATCAACGGCGGGATCCTCACGGAGCTCGCCGGGGTGGACCGTCTGCTGGTGCTGTCGGGCCGCTATGCCCTGCTGGTCGCGGGTTCGGCGGCTGCGGTCCCGCTGTTCCTGGGTGGGGGCGACGGCCCGCTGCTCCCCGGCTGGGTGTGGGTGCTGGTCAAGACCCTTGTCCTGAGCGTCCTGCTCGTGCTCGTTGGTCGCCGGGTGCCGACTCTTCGTCCCGACAAGCTCCTTGAGCTCGGCTGGGTGGTGGTGCTCCCGCTCGTGGTCGCGCAGGACCTGGTCGTCTCTGTCATCGCTGTGGCCACCAACTGAAATCTGCTTCCGTCCGAAAGGAGATCCGATGACCCTGGCTCTCACCGACGTTGGGTTCTGGGTGTGCGCTGTCGTGTCCGTGGTGGCAGGTGCCTTGGTGTTCTACGTCGACTCGATGGCGCGGGCCACCTATGCGCTGGCGGTGTCCTTCGTCGCGGTCGGGGTGGCGCTGTTGCTCCTGGGCCAGGCCTACATGGGGGTGATCGTGATCTTGATGATGGTCATGGAGATGGCCGTGATGGCGGTCTACATGGTCATGTTCATGGGCATGAACCCAGCGCTGATGCCGATGAGCATGGTCCACTCGCACCGATCGTCGATCGCGGCCGCGGTCGGCACCTTCCTGTTTTTGGGCGCCGGTGCGGTGCTCGTGCCGTGGCCCGCCCGGCGCGGGGCACCCGCTGGCGACGTCACGGCGGCGCTGGGGAAGGCGATCATGGAGTCGCACATGATCGTGATGATCGCGATGGGTCCGGTGATGGTCGCCACGATCGTGGCCGGCGTCGTCCTGTCCTCGCACCGCACCCGCTACGACCGGCTCGGCGACGACCTGGACCGGAGACCGGCCCACGACCCCCAGCCGGGGGGTGCGGGTCGATGACTCTGGAGACCGTGCTGCTCGTGGCCGCTGCGCTGATCGCGGTGGGGGTCTACGGCGCCCTGTCGCAGCAGGTGGTCGTGATGGTGATGATGGGCCTGGAAGTGATGATCAACGGCGTCATCCTGGCCGCCGCCGGGATGTGGTGGTTCCTCGCCCCCGACCCGTCCGGCCAGGTCCTGTTGTTGGTGGTCATCGCCGCGATGACGGTGGAGATGGCGATGGGCTTCGCCGTCGCGACACTGCTCCATCGACAGGCCGGGCACGACATGACTGACATGGCAGCGGAGCTGCACGGCTGATGCTCGACCTCACTCTCGTCGCCCTCGTCGTGGTGCCCGCGGTCCTTGGCGCGGTGCTCCTGCTGGTCGGCCCCGCGGCCGACCAGATCGCCGCCCCGGTCGGGGTCGGTTCGACCGCGCTGCTAGCGGTTGCGGCGCTCCTGGTCTCTTTTCCTGCGGATTCGCGGCCCTCGGTGGCCGCGCCGTTCATGGCCGGTGCCGAGCTGGGTCTGGGGGTGGACGGCTTGGCCGCCATGGTGCTGCCGGCGGTCGCTGTCGTGTCGGCGTTGGTGCTGCTGGGGTCAACTGGCACTCCCGCGCTTCGCACGGCGCGGTTCCACGGGCTCATGCTCCTGTTCGTGGCGGCGGTACTGATGACGGTGGTGGCCACCACTTTGCCCACCCTGTTGATGTCGTGGGAGGTGATGGGGGCGACGTCGTTCGCGCTCATCGGCTACCACTGGCGCGAGCAGGAGACGGTCAGCTCGGGTACGACGGCGTTCCTGACTACCCGGGGGGCGGACCTCGGTCTCTACGTGGCGGCAGGTGCCGCACTGGCCGGGGGAGCAGGCCTCGAGCTCCACTCCCTTCCGCACGCGTCCGGCGGCTGGCGCGACGTCGTGGCCGCTGGACTGTTGGTGGCCGGGCTGGGGAAAGCAGCCCAGCTGCCGTTCTCGTTCTGGTTGTCGCGGGCCATGCACGGTCCCAGCCCGGTGAGCGCGCTCTTGCACTCGGCCGCGATGGTCGCGATGGGTGGCTACCTGCTGCTTCGGGTGGCCCCGACGCTGGCGGCGACGGGCTGGGCCGACATGGCGGCGGCCTGGGTTGGCGCCGCCACCGCGGTGCTGCTGGGTCTGGTCGCCCTGGCCCAGAGTGATCTCAAGCAGCTCCTGGCCGCCTCGACCGCCGCCCAGCTCGGTTTCGTCGTGCTGGCGGCCGGGGTCGGTGCGACCGCGGGCGGCGCTACGCACCTGGTCGCGCACGCGGCGGTCAAGGCCGGGCTGTTCCTCGCCGCCGGGGTCTGGCTGGAGGCGCTCGGCACGAAACGGCTGGCTTCCCTGACCGGCGCCGCACGGCTCTGGCCCGTGGTCGGTGCGTGCGCCACGGCGGGCCTGCTCTCCCTGGCGGGACTGCCACCGCTGGCCCTGTGGGCGACCAAGGACGCCGTGCTCGCCGCAGCGGCCGAGCAGTCACCCGCCCTCTACGTCACCGGGCTGCTCGGGGCGGCACTGTCGGCCGCGTACGCCACCAAGGCGCTGGTCGTGCTGACCCGCCGCCTGCCCGGGGACGCGGAGTCGCGTTGGGACGACGAGCGCGAGGGCACCCGGAAACCGCCGACGACCGCGTGGCTCCCACTCGTGCCGCTGGCGGCAGGAGCCGTCGTCCTCGGTGTGCTTGCGCTCCCGCCGCTGTTCGGGCGTGTGGACGAGCTCGTGGGCGGCGCCGCCCCGGAGCCCAGCACTCTCGAGCTGCTGGCCTCGGCGCTGATCGCGGTCGCTGTCATCGCCCTGACGGTGGTGACGATGCAGAACGCCCGAAGCTGGCGGTTCGCCTGGCCCCGGGCGCTCACGGACTGGTTGCTTCTCGAGCCCTTCGCGCACCGCGCCGTCGTGCGGCCCGTCGAGCGGGTGGCGCACCGGCTTGCCCACCTCGACGACGCCGTGCTGGACCGGGGCGTCGAGGCGTCCGCGCGTGGGATGGTGAGCCTGGCCCGCGGCGTGGCGCTCGTCGACGACCGCGCCATCGACGGCTCCGTCGGTGCGGTCGCAGCCGGCGTACGACGCCTCGGCGGACTGGCCCGGAGACCGCAGACCGGGCAGCTCCATCAGTACTACCTCCAAGCGCTGGCCGTGCTGGCCGTCGTCCTCGTCGTCCTCGTCCTCGTGAGGTGAACGTGCTCTCTGTCCTGGTGTTCCTTCCGCTCGTGGCAGCCGCGGGGCTGCTGGTCCCGCGGATCGGTGACCGGCTCGCGCGCCGGGCATTCGTCGCGGTCGCGGCAGTCGAGGTCGCAGTCGCCGCGCTGGCATGGGCGCGGTACGAGACCCCCGCGTACGGCGCGTTGGCGTTGGAGGAGCGGGCCCAATGGATCCCGGGCGTCGGGTCGAGCTACCACGTCGGGGTCGATGGGCTGTCCCTGCCGTTGGTGATGATGACCACGCTCATCTTCCTTGCCAGCGCGGTCTTCGCGATCCGCGAGCAGCGACGGCCGCGGCTACAGGCTGCCCTGTTCCTGTTCCTGGAGGCGGCAAGCCTAGGCCTGTTCGTGTCCGCGGACCTGATCTTGTTCTTCGTCTTCTTCGACCTCTCGATCGTGGCCATGTACTTCTCCATCAGCGGGTGGGGACACGGGAACGCCGCCCGGTCGGCGCTGAAGTTCTTCCTCTACACCTTCCTCGGCTCGCTGGCCCTGTTGCTCGGCTTCGTGGGCCTGTACGTCGCCTCCGACCCGCACACCTTCGACATGGTCGAGCTCGCCACCCACCCGCCGCTCCAAGGTCACGGTCTCGCGGGTGGCCTGGTGCTGGCAGCGCTGCTGCTCGGACTCGCAGTCAAGACCCCGACCTTCCCGTTCCACAG
>JBBRWQ010000099.1:0-11668 GCA_038249115.1 Actinomycetales bacterium | reverse complement strand
TGACAAAAACTGGGCTTGACCGGGCCAAGAACGGTTTGGACGTCACTACGGGTGCCGCTGAAAAGCGATCGTTCGCGTACACCAACGTCTACGCGTGCCCGAACAACGTCCCCGGCGCTGCGGACGTGCCTTGCACGGTCGCAATCCAGGGCTGCGCGGGCAACACGCCCGAACGGGGACAGGGCCCGATGGTCCGGATATACCGCCGCGAGCTCAACGCTGCCGGCAGCCCCATCGGCGACTGGACCTCCATCGGCACGACCTGCTTCCCGCAGTTCGCGCCAGGCAAACCGGTTCTCGGACTGGGACAGATCCTGGCCGAGTTCCACAACACCCCCTGGGCCAAGCCGACGGCGCACATCCAGCCCGAAGGCAACGTCACCCTCGTCACCCTGGCCACCTACTTCGAGGTGAACTGGCCGGCGACAGGGTTCCAGCCCGGAGAGATCGACACCATCACCCTGCTCGGCACCCCGGTCCGGATCCGCCCGACCGTCCAGGGCTACACGTACGTCTTCGGCGACGGCACCAGCTTCGGCCCGACCGCATCACCCGGCGGCCCGTACCCCAGCGGCGACATCACTCACAAGTACCCAACAGCCGGCAGGTACGACACCCACATCGACATCACCTACGGCGGCGAGTTCAGCATCGCCGGCGGCGTCTGGATCCCCATTCCCGACACCGTCACCGTCACCGGAAGTCTCCAGCCCATCACCGTCAAGACTGCGCGCGCACGTCTCGTCACCCGCTGACCGTTAGATGGGCCGCGTGCCCACGGCCTTGGCCCGATCCCGACCCGCTAGCAGGTTTGTATCAGCAATAGCAGTGGAGTTCGAGGCATCGATGCAACCAACCAGCCAACGGACAGATCAGGGGATCGACGGGATCAGCAGCGACTGACCTGCATGCACCTGCGAGGTGCTCAGGTTGTTGGCGAGCTGGATCTGGGCCACGGCCTCGTTGATCGACAGCCCCGGCAGCTGGGCGGCGGCCACCTCTGAAAGGGTCTGGCCGGCGACAACTGTCGTGGCGTGGTCGATCTGCGGACCGGCCGCGCTGACGGAGCTCGCGAAACCCACCGCCATCGCCAGGGCGGTGGCCGAGATCATCAGCGTGATCATCAGCCGGCCACGGCGAGCGACCCGGAGTGCGGGCACGAAAGCGCGTTCGCCGGGGCCGACCAGGCGCAGCTGCGGGCGGGCGGCGCGTTGCGGCATACGAACGGGTGTGGGGTCGAGCTCCCAGGCGACTGCAGCTGACATGGGGTCCTCCTTCGTGGTGCGGATCGTGGCGCCGACCGAACGTGTGTCCGATAGAACGCTTGTACGATGTTTAGCACGAGCGGCCGACAATGTCGAGACACGGGTCGAACAGGTGTTTGAAACTTGTGTCCGATCTGCATAGGCTGTCTGCATGTCGAACAGCCAAACAGGCACCTCTGACATCGGGTGTCCCGCGGCACGATCAGAGGGGCGTCACCATGGCTAAGATCCACGAGCTGCCTGACCGCGATCCTGGCGACGGGCTGACCACACGCCAGCGCCGGGTGCTCGAGGTGATCCGCAACTCAGTGGACCGCCGCGGATACCCGCCGAGCCTGCGCGAGATCGGCGAGGCGGTCGGGCTGGCCAGCCCCAGCAGCGTCTCCCACCAGGTCTCGGCACTCGAACGCAAGGGCTTCCTGCGCAAGGACCCCAACCGTCCGCGCGCCATCGAGGTCCTCTCCCCCGACAGTGGGACGGACTCGCGCGGCTACCGCCAGTCGCACGATGACTCGATCGACGAGACCGGCATCGGCGACTCCCACCCCACCCCCGCATACGTCCCCGTGATCGGCCAGATCGCCGCGGGTGTCCCGATCACCGCCGAGGAGGTCGTCGACGACGTCTTCGCGCTGCCCCGCCAGATCGTCGGTGAGGGCCAGCTCTTCCTGCTCAAGGTCGTCGGTGACTCGATGATCGACGCGGCCATCTGCGACGGTGACTGGGTCGTCGTGCGTCAGCAGCCGACAGCCGACAACGGCGACATCGTCGCGGCGATGCTCGACAACGAGGCCACCGTCAAGACATTCAAGCGCAAGGCCGGACACGTGTGGCTCTTGCCGCACAACGAGGCCTACTCCCCCATCGACGGCGACCACGCGACCATCCTGGGCAAGGTCACCGCGGTTCTGCGCAAGATCTGACGCCCCTTACGCCTGCAGATCCTGGACGAGCCGGCTCAACGTGACCCCGAGTGGCGCGTCGAGCCGGATCGTTGCCTGTTCGTCGCCCCGGCTCCGTCCCCGCGTCACGATCGCCACCGCTATGCCGTTCGCCGCCGCCCGTCGCACGAACCGGTATCCACTCATCACCTGCAGCGACGAGCCCAGCACCACGAGCCCGGCTGAGGCCTCGACGTGCGAAAAGCTCTGATCGACAAGGGTTTTGGGCACCGACTCACCGAAGAAGACGACATCGGGCTTGACCAGATCCGACCTGCAGACCAGACACCTCGGCGGGTGAAAGCCGGCCACCGCCCCCTCCGGCAGCACCACGTCGCCATCAGGACGGACCTGCCCCGCGTCCAGTCCCGCGTCCTTCTCAAAGGTCGGGTTGGCCTCGCGCAGCCGCGTATCGAGCTCGGCCCTCGTCGTGGTCTCGCCACAGTCGAGGCACCGAGCCCGGCCGAGGTTGCCGTGCAGCTCGATCACGTCGCGAGCGCCGGCGACCTGGTGCAGTCCGTCAACGTTCTGGGTGATGATCGCCCGGACCAGCCCCAGGCGTTGAAGGTCCGCGACGGCACGGTGTCCGTCGTTGGGGCCGGCTCCCGAGAACCGTCGCCATCCGACATGGCTGCGCGCCCAGTAGTGCTGCCGATTCGCCGGCGAGGCAACGAACTCGCCATACGTCATGGGCGTCACCCGCGCCGTGCTGCCTGACCCCCGGTAGTCCGGGATGCCCGACTCCGTCGACAGGCCGGCGCCAGTGAGGACCGCGATGTTGCCGCCGCGCAGGAGGTCGACCAGCCGCTCGTATGCCGCCCGGTCCGGAGCCGTCGTCACCACTGTCTCCACCTCAGCCAGTATGCATTCGCTTTGTTGCCCTGCCACTTGGCCAACGCTGGGTGGTCTTGGCACAGCGTGGGTCGTGTGCCAGGTGGACCCATCCTTGGCCACGTCGGGGGTTCGGCCCTCAGATCACACGAGGGCACGAAACCTGGCCCGTCGATAACGTGTCGTTATACCCTTGTGGGCATGATCGATGCTGCCGGGCTACGCGTGATGCGCGCGATCGCCGACGAAGGAAGCTTCACCGGCGCGGCCATCGCGATGGGCTACTCGCAACCCGCCATCTCGCAGATGGTGCGCCGCCTCGAGCAGCGCATCGGCACCGTGCTGGTCGAGCGGGTCGGGCGCAAGGTGCGCCTGACCGAGGCGGGCCAGGTGCTGGCGCGACATGCCGTGGGAGTGCTGGCAGCGCTGGATGCGGCAGAGGAAGAGGTCGCCGCGATCGCCGGGCTGCGCGCCGGTCGGGTCCGGCTGATGGCCTTCCCCTCGTCCTCGGCGACACTGGTCCCCCGCGCCCTGGCCCTGGTCAAACAGCGTTACCCGGACATCAAGGTGTCCTTCACCGAGGCCGAGCCGCCGGAGTCCCTTGCTGCGTTGCGAGCCGGCGAATGCGACCTGGCGGTGGCCTTCGCCTATGAGGGCACGGACCTGGGGCGCGGCGAAGAGGACCTCGACATGTTCGTCACCATCAAGCTGCTCGACGACGAGGTCCGCCTCGCACTTCCCAAGGACCACCCGATGGCCGGCGCCAAGGTCGCCGACCTGTCCCTGCTCGGCGACGAGTCCTGGATCGCCGGCTGTCCGCGCTGTCGTGGCCACCTCCTGGCCGTATGCCGAACGGCCGGGTTCATGCCCAACGTGTCGTTCGAGACGGAGGACTACGTCGCCGTCCTGGGCCTGGTCGCCGCGGGGCTCGGCGTGGCGCTGATCCCGGACCTGATCCTGGCTAGCGCCAACCATCCCGACGTCGTCACCCTGCCGATCTCTCCGGCCTCGCGCCGGTCCGTCCACGTGGTCACCACCGCTGACCTGCAACGGGTTCCGGCGGTCAAGGCCACTTTGGACGCACTGTGCGAAGCGGCGAAGTCGACGCCTCGCGTCATAGCTCGCGGCTGAGCTCGACGACGTGCAAGGAGTGCTGGCGGGGTTCGCCACCCTCGGGGCCATCATCGCCCTGGGGTTCTTCCTTGCCCAGTTCCGCGTGCTGGGTGCCGACAGCCAAGCGCTTCTCACCCGACTGGTCTTCTTCGTCGCGACGCCGGCGCTGCTTTTCCAGACGCTCTCGACAGCTCCGGTCGGTCAGATCTTCACGTCCGGGCTGGCTGCCGCTGCACTGAGTTTCGTTGGTACTGCTGCGGTTTACGTACTGCTCGCGCGAACTGTGTGGCGCCGATCGACCGGCGACACGGTGGTGGGCGCCATGTCGTCGGCCTATCTCAACGCGGCAAACCTGGGCATCCCGATCACGGTGTACGTCCTTGGCAGCGCATCCTTCATCGCTCCCGTCCTGCTGATGCAGCTCGTGCTGATCACGCCGCCGGCGCTCGCGATCCTTGACGCTGTCGGATCCGACCAGCGCGCGTCCCTGTTGGGCACCATCACCCGACCACTGCGCAACCCGATCACGGTCGGGTCCTTCCTCGGCCTGCTCTGGTCGCTGGCCGGTTGGCACGTGCCCGGCGCCATCGCATCCCCGGTCGCCTTGATCGCGGGAATGGCGGTGCCGGGTGTGACGCTGGCATATGGCATTTCGCTGCGGCTGGGCCCTCGCCCGATCGCCGGCGGGTCACGCGTGGAGCTGGCAGTCGTGTGCATGCTCAAGCTGTTGGTGCAGCCCGTGCTCGCGTATGCCGCCGCACGCTGGCTCTTCGACCTCGACGGTCGCGCGCTGTTGGCTGTCACCGTTGTTGCAGCCTTGCCCACGGCGCAGAACATCTTCGTCTATGCCACGCGGTATGACCGCTCGACGACTCTTGCCCGTGACTCGATCTTCGTCACGACGATTCTGTCTGTGCCGGTGCTGCTAACGATCACAGCCCTGCTCGCGTGACCTCTACTGGGCGCAGTCACGGCCCTCGGCCGGAGACGAAGACAGTCCCGTCGCTGGTCCGCGCGACCGCGATGTCACCACGCTGGTCTGTCCTGAACACCTGAGAACCCGCGGCCTTCAACAGGCTCACGGTGCCGGGCGCCGGATGCCCATAGGTGTTGTCGGCTCCCACGCTGATCAGTGCCACCGGTGCTCCTACCTCTGACAGCAGGATCGGGTCCTGTAACCGGGATCCGTGGTGGGCGACTTTGAGCACGTCATACTCATCGCCGTCTGTGAACTCAGGGTCGCGCCTGAGCGCCAGGAGGACCTCATGCGCAGCAGGGGTCTCGACATCGCCAAGCATCAGGGCGCGCAACCCACCGACGTCCACCGAGAGAACAACGCTGGCGTTGTTGGGCACCGAACCCTCTCGGATTACCCGCACCGGCCACAGCACAGCAGCCTGGACCGCACCCCAACGGAGCTGGTCTCCGGCATACAGCTCGCGGATGGGGATCCCTGCCGTAGCCGCCCAGCCCTGGACCTCGCGCACCTGGAAGGGAGGGTCGGGCACGGGCGAGGTGAGGATCTGACGGACGATGCGACCGTGAAGGACGCCACGCAGCCCGTCGACGTGGTCAGCGTGAAAGTGAGTGAGGACAACGGCATCCACCACCTCGACGTGCAGTCGTGACAGGCAGCCGTCGATAGCGGCGGGATCGGTCCCCACGTCCACGACGACAGCGTGGCCGGGCGAACTGGCAAGGACCAGTCCGTCGCCCTGACCGACGTCACAGGCCACCATCCGCCAGTTCGGCGATGGCCACACGAAGCCGCTGGTCGGCCATGCGGCCGCGAGCACAAGAAGGGTGAGAGCGCCGACGATGTAGGGGCGGACGCGAATCATGGCCATGAGCCATGGGCCGGTGAAGAGCAGGCCGATTGACAAGAGCGCCAACAGCATCGCGCCAGGTGCGCCGTCCGGCCAGGGCATCGTTCCCATCGGCACGTCGGCGCAGGCGCGCGCGACCCAGGCGATCCCGAGAGTGGGAAGAGCGGCGAGCCAGCCGACCAGCACCGCGAGCGGTTGAGAGACCAGCGCGATCAGAGCCACCGACACCCCGAGGACCGTGGCCGGCGCCACGAGGGGCGCTGCGATCAGGTTGGCGACCACTCCGATCAGGGTGACCGAGCCCTGCAGCAGAACAACGACAGGGCCGCACATCGCCTGCGCCGCAACGGGAATGGCGATCGCGACGCCCCATCCCTTGATCCGCGACGGCAGAAACCGTCCGAACCACTCACCCCACGGTCGGGCAAAGAGCAGCAGACCGAGGGTCGCCAGCGTCGACAGGGCGAACCCGAACGATCGGGAGAGCCACGGGTCTACGCAGAGCAGGACAAGGACCGCAGCGGACAGAGCCGGGATGCCCATCCGGCGCCGGGATGCGGTTAGGCCCAGCAGCCCGATGACACCCATGACCGCGGCCCGCAGGACGCTCGGCTCGGGCCTGGCAAGGATGACGAAGCCGGCCAGGAGTATCAGGGCGACCGGCGGGCGCCAGCGACGGCGCACACCGATCACACGACACAGACCCATGCCTGCCGCCAGCACCACAGCGACGTTGCTCCCGGAGACGGCTGAGAGGTGCGTCATGCCGGTCTTCAGCATCGCGTCCGTCAGTGACTGCGGGGTCTGGCTGGTGTCGCCGATGACCAGTCCGGGCAGCAGTCCTCGCGCATCAACCGGCAGCCCCGAGACAGCATCACGCAGCCCCGAACGCACATGTTCGGCCACGTCGGCGATCCGCCCCGGTTCGCCGACTGAGGTGGGTGGCCCAGAGGGGTTGAAGACCGCGACCACATCGTCACCGGGATCGGCGACGTCGAACCGTCCACTGACCCGGATCGCCTCTCGCCATCGCACCTGCGCCCAGGTCTTGTCGCCGAATACCAGCACCGGCGTTGATGACTCGCTTCGTTGACCTCGGCCCACGACTGTGCGGACCGACACCTTGACCAGGACGAGCTCGGTCGGGCGAATGCCTTTGGTCTGGATCGTCCGCGGGTCCGACAGGATCACGGCCTCGACCGTCGCAGAGGCTCGCTCGGCCGCAAGACCGGGGACCAGACCCGCTTCGCGCACACTCGAGTGAGCGGCGGTGGCGACCAGGCAGAGCGCGGTGGCCAAGAAAGTGACAGCGGTGCTGGTGACCCAGGATCGTCCACGCCAGCGACGGTGCATCAACGCCGCGCCAACACCACCGAAGGCCGCGGCAGTCAAGGCAATCACCATGGGTCGCAGAGACAGCATGGTGGCCACGCCTACCCAGGCGAACAGCGCCGGAACCAGGAGCCGGGCATCGATCCCGGCCCGTAACGCCGTCTCACCCGACCTCTTGACCTTGTCCGACGTAGCGGCGGTCATCTCAGACCGTAACCTTCGGACTGATCTGGGCCAGGATCTTGTCGCCGATTCCGGTGACCTCGCCCAGCTCAGTGACCGACGTGAACCGGCCGTGTTGGGTACGCCAGTCCAGGATCCGTTGTGCGAGAACAGGACCCACGCCGGGCAGCGTGTCCAGCGCAGCTGCGTCAGCGGTGTTGAGATCGATGAGGCCGCCGACGGAACCCCCTCCCGTTGACCCCTGACCCGTGGAGCCCGACCCGGCTCCCCCGACACCAGGTAACCGGCCCGTCAGGCTCTCCCCTGGTTTGGGCACCACGATCTGCTCACCGTCGGCGACCACACGGGCCAGGTTGAGATGGGTCAGGTCTGCCGAAGATGTAGCGCCACCAGCCGCTTTGACGGCATCCAGGACTCGTGCGCCAGGTGGAAGGCGAACGACTCCCGGATGGCGCACCTGGCCCACGACGTGGACCAGCAGCACGCCCGCCGCGGTCGGCAAGCCCGTGGCTCCGGCCGAAGCGAACGCCATCGGAACACTCCGGGACACCAGACCACCAGGTGGACCGTGCGCTGTGGCCGCGACCGGCTGGGGCTGGGCCGCCGAGCGGGCCCATACGACGCGAATCCCGAGGACCACGGCGGAGCTCAGCAGCAGCACCAGGACGCCCAGCACGGCAAGGCGTCGGGGCTTGGCGCGCACCCCACGCAAAGCAACCGGCACGGTCAGGATGGCGGGCAGGGGCGGAGCCGGACGTCGATGACGACCGTTGTCCTCGAGCGTTGCCGCAGGGAGCGGGTCCACCGCTGTTCGTTGCGGGACCCAGCCGGCCAGCTGCGGTGCTGCCGTGGCGGGCGAGGGGGCAGGCGGAATACCGAGTATGGCGGCCACACGATCGGCTGGAAGCGGTTCGAGGCGACGGCGCGGCATACGGGCAGGTTAGGAGTGGGCGGACCCACGCTGACAGTCCTGGTTGCGAGACTGTGGACGATCGGACGAACCGGAATACCGTTGTGGACAGACGAATCCGGGCCCGATCGAGAGAGTCTCGATCGGGCCCGGATCCTTAGAGCTTAGCTGTTTGCCCGACGCCCTTGACGACGAGCCGTTGCCACCAGACCTGCGCCCAGAAGCAGCGCGAACAGGCCGGACAGACCCAGCGGGACGGTCTCAGCACCGGTGAAGGCAAGCTGTGTCACCTTAGCCGGGGCTACTACCGTGGCCTCAGTCACGACGGCACCCTTGTCCACCTGCGTGGGCACCTCGGCGGGCTGCACAGTCACAACCTCGGTGTTGCACGGGAGGTTTGCGTCCGGTGCCTGCCCGAGGTTGATGGCCGTGGTGCCGTTGTTGAACGTGGTGTTCGCCCTGACGATCGACACGATTAGATCGCCGTTGTCGTTGAGCGTCCAGGAGAAGGTGTCGTTGTTGGTCGGGATGACCCAGGTGTCGTTGCCATCAGGACCGCAGATGACGTTGGTCTCAGGCTTGGGGACCTCGACCTTGGTCGAGCATTGGACGCCGTTGCTCCACCCGTAGTGGGTGACGACCGCTGGTGTGGACTCGTGATCGGTCACGGTCTGCTGGTCAAAGATCGCCCAAGAACCGCCAGGGCTCGTCTTGACCCACGTGGCGTCTGCCTCGTTCACGGACCCATCAGCGGTGCCGTCGTAGTAGACCGTCTTGGAACTGGGCGGAACCGCAACCTCGTCGGTGACGGTCTTGACGTCGGTCTGCACCCAGCCGCTACCAGCAGGCATGGTCAGGACCCAATCGCTGGTGGTCTCGGTCAAGGTACCGTCCGGGACCGTCCGGGTCAGGCCGGTGGGCCGGGCCTGCCAAAGGCGGTAGTAGTAGGTGTTGCCCTCCTTCCAATCAGCGTGGTATGCAGGACTGCCGAGTGGCGTGTCGCTGTCCTGCCACGACGTGTGGGTCTCTGGACTCCACTTGACCCAGGGGCCATAGGCACCCCACTGGACTTCGCCCTCGACCTTCACGCCACTGCGCGTCTCTGTGTACTTGGCGAAGTACCACTGGGTCTTCGTCTTCTCTGTGACGCGCTGGTACTTGTATTCCTTGTGGGTCACAGCATCCTTGCCGGGGATCGTGACCGTCTTCTTGTACTTCTTCTCGATGTGCGTCACGGCCTCGGTGCCGGGAACCGTCAGGGTCCAGGAACGGGTGTCGTCGCACTCGTTGTCCGTCTGGTACTGCGAAGGTGAATCCTCCACAGCACCTGCGGGCACATCACTCGGGCTGGAGACAATGATCATGCCGCCAGACCCGCTGACGGCATTGGCACTACCGGCCACGCCGCCCACCAGCCCAACGCTGGTCATCGCGGCGATGCCGAGCATCGCCAAGTGCTTTCGGAAGCGCGGCTTGATGGCAACGCGCAATCGTGACATCCCGTCCTCCGCCACCATCGCAGCGCCGCGCCGTACGCGAAGCCGCCGACCGTGCCCTCCGTGCAAAACACTGAGAAGGTTCATGACCCAACTCCTGTTCTTATGTTCCGTGGCGACCCCACCCTGTAGGATCGCCTACATAAGAAACGTACGTCTGAGGTATAGGCCGGGACAAGAAGTCAGTAAAGGTTCCGGTCTTGTTTGGTAAAGATCAGTCTGTTGGTTGAACGGGTCCTACGCCAAATGATGGACAGGCTTTTACGTTAGACAAATGACAAGGAGACACATTGTTTGAACGTGCAATTTGTTTGGTTCTGGCACTCCCCAGACAAGTGAAAGCTCTTGCCAGTGGCCGACGCTAGTGTCAACCCAGACGAGGCCATTAGGGCGGCAGGGCGCTCAGCCAAACGGACACAACCACCTACTGATCGCTCAGGTACGGCCTAAGCCAGCCCGGCCTTGTGCGGAGCTCAGGCCAGGCGGCGCTGGACCCATCCGCGAATGTTGCGGTGGTGCCGGCCGATGACGAGCAGGGCAAGGCAGATCCCCCACAGCCTGCCGGCGGCGACCGGCTCGGGCAGCGGGGCGAACCCGGCATACAGCCCGAGCATTGCCGCGGCCACCAGCGAGGAGCCAGCCACCCACCGCGTGAGCCACAGCATCAGCCCGAAGACCGCGAGCATCACCAGGGCGAACCAGGGGAAGACGACGATGACGGCGCCCAGCGAGGTGGCGACCCCTTTGCCCCCGCGCCCGCGAAGGAAGGGGGTCAGCACATGACCCAGGACACAGGCCAATCCGACCACGTATGCCGTGAAGCGGTCCGCCAGCCAGAGCGCCAGGAGCGTCGGGACCAGACCCTTCAGGACATCGAGCACGCCCACCACGACGCCCCACTTGACGCCCAGCACCCGACCGGCATTGGTCGCGCCCGGGTTGCCCGAGCCCTGGTGCAGGTCCATGTGCAGGACGGTGGCGATGATCGTCGCGGGGTTGACCGACCCGACGAAGAAGCCGAGCACGGCCGCCACCCCGACCACGATCCACGATCCTGGCATGGTCAGTCCTTGCCGGCTGTGGGCCTCGGTGAGATGGCCACCGCGATCGTGCCCGGACCGACGTGTGCACCCACAACCGCCCCGAGCTCGACCAGAACCACCTTCGCCGTGGAAGGGGCCCTTGCCCGCAGCCGCTCAACCAAGTCGCCGGCCCGGGAAGGCGAGTCCAGATGATGGACGGCGATGTCGACTCCCGACTCCCCTGCAGCGCTGGCTGCCCGCAGCGCCAGCTCCTCCAGCCTGCTCAAGGCGCGGGCTGACGTCCGAACCTTCTCGATCGGCATGATCCGCCCATCGGCCAGCGTCAGCAACGGCTTGATCGCCAAAGCTGAGCCAAGCAGGGCCGAGGCTGCTCCGATGCGCCCACCTCGGCGCAGATGCTCAAGAGTGTCGACGTAGAAGATGACCGTGGCTGCTTTGGCGCGCGAGATCGCAATGGCTGCAACGGCTTTGGCGCTCTCTCCCTGTCGGGAGGCCTCCGCTGCGGAGAGCACCGCGTAACCCATCGCCATCCCGATGGAGCGGGAGTCGACGACCTCCACGGTGATCGTCGACATGCTGGCCGCGATCGTCGCGGACTCCGCCGTCCCCGACATGTCCGCGGAGATGTGCACCGAGACCACGGAGTCGGCGCCGCCAGCTGCCGCGGCCTCGTAGACCTCGAGGAACTGCTGCGGTGACGGACGCGACGTGCTCACTGGTGTGAACTC
>JBBRWQ010000098.1:0-11681 GCA_038249115.1 Actinomycetales bacterium | reverse complement strand
GCGGCATGCCCGGGAACAGCACCGAGCCGAGCGGGAACATCGCTAGCTCACGCGTGGCGTCGGACATGACTGCGATCCTGCCGCGCCCGGGCCGGGAATGCGAGCGCGAACGAGGGATCCACAGGAAACGGCCGCGTCGTCATCGGCCAAGGTGACGAACTCGACGTGACGGTCGTTGCGTTCCCTGGCTGAGGTCTCATGCGATCCGTCATCAGTTCTCGACGGTCTCGCGCGCCCAGAGCACGCGATCGGGGCTCGAGTTGTTGTGGCTCCACAGTGTGGGCGGTCCGGCTTCGTGGAGGTCGGCGAGCCAGACCAGCCAAAGTCGGTCGGATAGAACGTCACCTGAACCGTCCGTGGCCGGTTCGTCTATCGCGTCCTGGCAAAAACCTATCGTGCGACTCGCTGCAGTGAGAAACGGTGCTCACGACCGACGGAGGTGAGTACCTACTCTTAGACGAGCTCGGCGAGACGGTTCGCAATCGACTCAGGGCTGGGCATCTCTCCAAAGGCGCGAGCAAGCGCTCCGCCACGATCTCCAAAGGCACCGTCCTCCAGCAGCAACCTCAGTCGATCGGCGATCGTGGTCGGGTCTACCTCACCATCTCCGATCGCCACCGCTACCCCGGCACCGACAAACGCGTCCGTGTTTTCGAACTGATCCGCGGCAACGGGCATTGCGATCTGTGGCACGCCAGAGACTCCGGCAGCAAGCATGGTTCCGGCGCCTCCGTGGGAGATCACGACGGCTGCCCGCTCCATCAGAATGGCCTGAGGGACATAGTGCTCAATTCTGATACGGCCTGGTGTTAGATCTGCGAGCATCGCACGCAGTGGATCGAGATCGACACCGCGACCGACCGTGACGACTGCATCCACATCCACTGAAGCGAGTCCGCCGACGATCGCCCTCCAGGGGCCTCGCGGACCATCCTCCGTGCCGTACGTCGCGTAGACGAAGGGGCGCTCAGTCCCGATTGACTCCAGCCAATCCGGAAGATCACTCGACTGGCCAGCGACCGTAAGTGGCTGCATGTCGTGGATGGTCGCGCCCAGCGGTCGTTGGCCGAGCGGAGGGGCGAACGGATGAAGGTAGGCGGCATCGTACATACCTAGGTCACGAGGGACATCCAGTCCGAAGCGTGACCACAGTGGCGCAGCCGCCACCACACCCGCCGCAAGGACCGGGCCTGGCAATTCGCCGCTGAAAGCGACCGTCACGCTAGGAATATCTTTCGACGTCGCAATAGGCGAAGACGCAAGTTCTGAGGTCTCGTGCACGACCAGGTCGGGCCTGAACTCGTCGAACAGGGGCACGAGGGCTTCCATCATGACTGGACCCGCCGTCGTTGCGAAGAAGCCGGCGAAGGCCACCGGTCGACGCTCACGCGGTGGGACGGCGAAGGCGTTCGGGCTGTTCTGGAAGAAGCGCTGTGCACGTTCCGCTGGCATTAGGCCTGCCGGACTGGTAGCAATCCCCACTGCTTCGACAATCGAACATGATCCCGGTGCCGTCGCCCAAAGGACGTCGTGACCTTGACGCTGCAGCTCGAGTGCGAGCGGAATCACTGGAAAGATGTGCCCCACCCCGCCAGTGGTGCTCACCAGTACTCGCACGGCAGTCCTCAATTCCTCGTCGACGTATCGCAGGCTAGCTGTAAAGGCTGCAGGGCGTCGGCAGCCGGCCAGGTGCGGCGTCGTCCTGACGAGGAGCTAAGGACCCCTGGTGGGCGCAGCCGTCACACACCCCTCGCCCAGCCACCCCGTCGGCGATCGACGCGCCAACGTCGATCCGTGACCGGTGATGGATCGTTCACCGGCACGGGTTCCGCCAGACTGCCAGGATGAGCCGATGCGAATCGATCCTGATCCCGGTGGTTCTGAGTTCGGCATGCTCGAGCAGTACCTCGATTACCAACGCGAGACGATGTTGAGGAAGACCGACGGCCTGACCAGAGCGCAGCTGGCGCAGAAGCACCCCCCGTCGGAGCTCACACTCGGCGGCCTGCTCTACCACCTGTCATTGGTGGAAGAGGACTGGATGGAGGCGCGCTTCGCTGGCCTGCCCGATCGCGAGCCGTGGGCCAGCGTCGACTGGGACTCCGATCCGAACTGGGAGTTCCGCGCTGCGGCTCACCTCGAGCCCGAGCAGCTGCAGAGTCGCTATCGCGAAGCCTGCGACCGGAGCCGGAACGTCGTGTCCAACGTGACAGGCTTGGATGAACGGTCGGGCAGGGCGCTGCGCGACGAGCGCCACTTCTCGCTGCGGTGGGTGCTGCTGCACCTCATCGAGGAGACCGCCCGCCACGCCGGCCACGCAGACTTTCTCCGCGAAGCGATCGACGGCACGGTCGGTGAATAGCGAGTCGGGACGCGAGAATCACCGATAGAAACCAAGGATCGCGTATCGCGGCGCGCGCATCGCGCCAGGCGCGTGACTTTTTGCAAGGCATGATGGCCGCATGGAATCGGTAGGTCCGTGGCTGGGGAAGGTCAGCCTGATCTTGGCTGTCATTTTCACCGTGCTGACGATATGGGCGTGGGGCAGCCACATCGGCCCGACGTCAACGGGTGAGTTGTGTGGGGCCCGGGTCTACAGCTTTCGCCCGGGACATGGGACTCCAGCCAGTTCGGGCGAAATGTCGGCTGCGGCAAGACACAGCGTCGACGCGCCGTGCCAAGCGGCTGCCAAACCGTACTGGGACCGAGGTGTCCTGTTTGCATGGGGCGCTGTCGGAGCCGCCTCCGGCGCTCTGACGGCCACCGCGGCCCGGCGGGCCGCCGGTGTGCCCCGCCCAGCTCCAAGTCGGTGACCCAGTAGCGGATCGGCGACCGGGAATGGTCCCGCCATCGGGAGCGGTCTGCCCCTCTGGCCGAACCTGCATCGCTGAGAAGTACAGCAGCAAATACAGCAACGCCATCGGCTTTCACCGGGCTTCCATGCCTTTGAGCGCACCGATTCGTGCTCAGACGAGCCGGAGCGATCGCCATGCCTGGAGTTCGCAACGAGGGGGTCAGGGGTTCGAGTCCCCTCAGCTCCACCGATATAACCGCAGGTCAAAGGCCTCCTGATCCGGGTTGAGGGCCTTCTTGCAGTCAGGTGTCGTCCTCTGCAGCTGGAAGTGGCTTGGTGCCCGGCTTCTGCACCGGGCCTGGCTTGTTGGCCGGGCCGTTCCCGCCATCCGCTGGTCCCGTGGGCTTGACCCGCTTCTTGCGCTTGGGCTGCTGACGCTGACCCGATACCGGCTTGACGACCTCAGGGGGGCTCTCTGGGGCCACTTCGTCCTCAGGCTCGTTGTTCAGGCCGGGGATGGTGAACTTCGTATGTGCCTTGCCGCTCTTGAGCCTGCGCTCTTCAAGATCCTTCTCCGCCAGTGACCCAGGCGCCGGCATCCGCCGAATCGTGTAGAACTGCTGACCCATCGACCAGAGGTTGGTGGTCAGCCAGTAGAGCAGCACACCGATGGCGAAGGTGACACCCGAGAACACGAACATCAGCGGCATCAGGTACATCAGGTACTTCTGCTGCTTGGCGAACGGGTTGTCCAGCGCGCTGGCCGGCATGTTCTTCATCATCAGCTGACGCATGCTGGTGAACTGCGAGGCCGACATCAGCACGATCATCACGACGCAGACGATCTTCGTGTTGACGCTGGACGTCCCAAGGCTCGCGACCCCGTCCACGATGGTGGGCGTGGTGCGGAAGGTGGCGGACAGGGGGGCGCCGAAGATCGTGGACGCGTTCGCCTGTTTGGCCACCTCTGGGGTCAATGGCCCGATCGAGTCCACCGTACCTGCAGCAATCTTGGCGAGGTTGTTCAGCACCCGGAAGAGCGCGAAGAAGATGGGGGACTGCAGCAGGAGCGGCAGGCAGGACGAGAACGGGTTGGTGCCAGTGCGCTTGTACAGACCCATCGTCTCCTGGGTCATCGCCTGCCGGGACTCAGGATCGGTCTTGCCCTTGTACTTCTTCTGGATCTTCTGCATCTCCGGCTGGATCAGCTGCATCCGCCGGGAAGCGTGAATCTGTTTGACAAACAAGGGGATCAGGATGATCCGGATGACGATGACCAGGCCCACGATCGACAGGGCCCAGGTGAAGCCAGACTCAGCTGGCAGACCGATCGCCTCAAAGACTGTGTGAAAGCCAACCATCAACCAGGCGACGACCCACTCCAGCGGGGCGAGCACGGTGTCGAAGAATGTCATCGGGTCCTCTGTTGTGGGGTGAGCTGGTTGCTCACCGTCGGGCTGCGAAGGCGATCACCCGGTATGCCCGTCGGTCACCTTAGGCGTCGAGTCTGGCGGGTGGTGCGACCGGACATTCGTCCGGCATCCTCACGTGGCACATGTGCTCCTGATCGGTGGCTGTCCATCGATTACGTTGCTGACCGGATATTCGTCAGACCCACACCCGGTGGGGTTGCATGCGGCCCCTGAGCAGAGAACCTAGATCCAGCTGGGCAGCCACATCCGCATCTGCCACTGCGAGAACGGGATGACCTGCGCGGTGTAGATCGGGTAGAAGAACGTGAAGAGCGCGACGGTGGTGACCACGAAGATCCCGGCCACCAGCAGCCCGATCCGGCGTCGACCCGGTGACGTCCCGGGACCGCCGATGCCCAGACCGAGCACGTAGGTCACGGCGAGTACCACGAACGGCACGAACGCGACCTCATAAAAGCTGTAGATAGTGCGGTGCTGGAAGTTGAACCACGGAAGGTATCCGCCTGCGAGACCCGCCAGGATGGCGCCCGCTCGCCAGTCGCGGCGCAGAGCCCACATGAACAGCAGGACGACGATCGCCAGGGTCCCGCCCCACCACACCGTTGGCGTGCCGAGCGACGTGATCGCCTTGCTGCACAGGTCGACCACACAGCCGTCGTGACCCTTTTTCGGGCCCTCGTAGAAGAAGGAGGTGGGCCTGCCCTGGATCAGCCACGACCACGGGTTGGTTTTGTACGGATGGTCCGAGGTCAGGTTGACGTGGAAGGAGTAGATCTCCTGGTGGTACTGCCAGAACGAGCGGATGGAGTCCGGCACCCACGTGAGGGTCGTTGCGGGGTGGCTGACAGCCCACTGCCGGTCGTAGGCGTTCTTGGAGGCGAACCATCCGGCCCAGGACCCGACATAGACCAGGACCGTCAGGCCCACCGTGAGCAGCCCGGCGTACAGTCCGTCCAGCACGAGGGCGCCCCACCACCAGCGGCGCACGCCAGCGGCCCGTCGCGCACCCATGTCCCACAGAACCGTCATCAGGCCGAAGGCGACGACGAAGAACAGGCCCGACCACTTGCTGCCAACGGCCAACCCGAGACAGATGCCTGCGACCCAGCGCCATGGGCGCCAGCCGAGCCAGGGACCGAAGATCATGGACGTATGCCGCGTCGTCGCGACCGCGCCGCTGCGGTGTGCGCCGACGCCTGTCAGCGCACCGACCTTGCGAGCCAACACCTCCCGCGAATGGTCCCGGTCGATGAGCAGGGCGCAGAACGCGGCGAGCGCCCAGAACATGAGCGTGAGGTCCAGCAGACCGGTCCGCGAGTGGACGAAGTGGTGGCCGTCGAAGGCCAGGAGGATGGCAGCGATCGTGCCGAGCAGGGTTGAACCGAACATCCGGCGGGCTGCGCGACCGATCATCAGGATGGAGAGGGTGCCAAGCACAGCGACCCCGAATCGCCAGCCGAACGAGCTGGTCGCGCCGAAGATGTGCTCACCAAGGGCGATGACCCACTTGCCGACAGGTGGGTGGACCACGAGGTCGCCGTCGGACCCGAAGACGTTCGGGGTGCCCTGGGTGAACATGACGTCGGGACTCTTCAGGCTCGAGGCGACTCGACGCTCGTAGCCATACTCGAGAAACGAATAGCCCTGCTTGACGTAGTACGTCTCGTCGAAGATGAGCTGGTGTGGCCGGCCGAGCTGCCAGAAACGCAGGAAACCGCCCACTGCCGCGACGATCAGCGGTGCCACCCACCCCCACATGACGTCGGTGGGCCGGAAACCGAGCAGCCGGGCGCGCAGCTGTTCGGTCGAAGTCATGGCGCACATCGTATGTAGCGCAGCCGGGGATCAGCACATCTGCTCCCTGGCTCGATGGCCGGGCACGCACCGCATGCATCGGTTGGGTGTGTCCGAAGTCATCCGCGTTAGCTGCCACCTGAGAGGATCGAACGCGTGACCAAATCCGGTGCTGGTGTCCTCGTCCTCGCAGCCACTCCGATCGGCGACCCACGGGACGCGGCGCCGCGTCTCGCGCTGGAGATCGCCAGTGCCGATGTCGTGGCGGCTGAGGACACCAGGCGCTTCAAACGCCTGTGCAGCGCACTGGAGGTCAGGCCGGCCGGGTCAGTTGTCAGCTATCACGAGCACAACGAGAGCACGCGCACCGCAGACCTGTTGGCCCGTCTGGTGGGCGGGGCGCGCGTGGTGGTGGTGACTGACGCCGGTATGCCGTCCGTGTCCGACCCGGGCTATCGACTGGTGGTTGCCTCAGTCGAGGCCGGCGTCAAGGTCACCTGCGTGCCCGGCCCGAGCGCGGTTCTGATGGCGCTTGCAGTGTCCGGGCTGCCGGTGGATCGCTTTTGTTTTGAAGGGTTCCCGTCGCGCAAGGCAGGGGAGAGGCTGCGTTCGCTCCGGGCACTTGCGCAGGAGAGGCGGACGATGGTCTTCTTCGAGGCGCCGCACCGGCTCGACGCGGCGCTGGCGGCAATGGCTGAGGTGTTCGGCGCGGATCGCCCCGCAGCCGTGTGCCGGGAGCTGACCAAGACCTACGAGGAGGTCAAACGCGGAGGTCTGGCTGACCTGGCGGCGTGGGCGTCAGGGGGCGTCAAGGGCGAGATCACCGTCGTGGTGGGCGGCGCGCCGGCTACCGTGACCGACCCTGAGACAGCCGTGGCCGGAATCCAGGCACGGGTTGCTGCAGGTGAAAGGCTCAAAGACGTCAGTGCGGAGGTGGCTGCAGCGACTGGCCTGAGCCGAAAGGATCTCTACAACGCGGCGCTGGCAGCGCGGCGCTGACCTGACGACGACTCCACCTCGGCGGAGGCGACTGCTATCCCTTGGTGGGGGCCATGGCCGCAACTTGTGCGGCTGAGGCGCGGAGCGCTGGGTCGTCGCTCGATGACCGTCCGTCGTCGACGAAGCCCGCCTCGGCAACGGTCACCATCGTGCTGTTCTGGACCGATGCGTAGCCGGAGATCGGCATCTCGTGAGGGGCACCCGGGTAGGTCTTGCCATCACGCAGCAGGTCGTTCAGGTTGCCGGTTCCGTCGCCGTCCAACACCTGCTTGACCGAGGCCGCGGCGTCGCTGGTTGCCATCTCGATCTGTGACACGACGTAGAGCACCGGCCGCCCGCCGACCACTCCGGTCGCCAGCAATCTCGTTGCCGTCAAGCAGTTCTCAGCTTTGAAGGAGGCCTTCGCCTTGCCGCGCGAGTGTTCGGCGCAGTCCGTGATGACGTCCGTGACCTTGACGGCATAACCGGTGGGGGCATTGGCCTTGAGGATCGAGGCAGTGGGTGACGGGGCGTTCGACCCGAACGAGTTCGCCAGGGCAGTGCCGCCAGCGATGAGCAGAAGCACCAAGCCGCCCGCGATGACCAGATTCCGCCGGGACGGTGGCCACATGGTGCGGCGAGACTCCGGCGCGTACTCAGGTGGGACCGGGGGTGAGGCCGGCGGGGTGGCAGTACGCGTGACCGGCGAGGGGACCGGCGGCGCGACCTGAGTGGCAGTCATGGGAGGCGGCTGAGCAACCGCGGCGTCAGGGCCAGGCGCGGGCGCAACACGCGGCGCACCCTGACGCTCGGTGGTCCGACGCACCAGAGCGGCGATGTGCGCGACGGACTCGTCTGCGTCGGAGAGCCGCTCCGCGGGTGCCGGCGCGTCGGGGGTCGCGTCGTCAGGGGAGTCGGCGGGCTGGTTTTGATCTCGTTCGAATCGGGGCATTACCTACCAGCATGCCTCCGAGGGTGGCTCTGCTCCAACTCTCTGGGGTAAAACGTCTGAGGGGCTGACCCACTGGCACGAGTACGCCGGACCCGCGCTCGGGAGGGAGGGCGCGGGTCCGTCTATTCTCAAGTTCGCCCGCGCAAACGCGCCGGATCGGAATCCTGGAACCCGATGAGCGGAGAGTCCCGTGGCTTCAACGTCTTGGCCCAGAGGCTTCCTGGTCCTCACCGGCCACGCGGGTCTTCTGGACGACGGCCGCGAGGACGTGGCGATCATCGTCTCTGAAGGGCCGGCGATGTCATCGGCGGTCTTCACCCGTTCCCTGTTCGCCGGCCCGAGCATTGAGCTGAGCCGTGAGGCCTCCCGAGGCGAGAACGCCCGCGGGGTCGTGGTCCTGGCGCGCAACGCCAACGTGGCAACCGGGGCGGCCGGGACCGCAGACGCCGTGGAGATCCGCGACCGAGTGGCCTCGATCGTCGGAATACCGGCGGATCAGCTGCTGATCGCCTCGACCGGTGTCATCGGTCGCCGCTACCCGATGCCCGCCCTGCGTACGTATCTCGATGGCGTGCAGTGGCCCAGCGCAGAGTCCGACTTCGCGGCGGCGGCCAGGGCCATCATGACCACAGACACTCACCCCAAGCTGCACACCGCTCGCGTGGGCGACGCCCGAATCGTGGGCATCGCCAAGGGTGTCGGGATGATAGAGCCTGACATGGCCACCATGCTTGCGTTCCTGTGCACCGATGCCGCGATGAGCCCCGAACAGCTGGACAAGACGTTCCGAGCAGTGGTGGAACGGACGTTCAACTCGGTGAGCATCGACACCGATACCTCGACCAGCGACACGGCAGCGATCTTCGCCAACGGGCTCGCCGGCCCCGTCGACGCAGTGGCGTTCGAGGAGGCGCTGTTCCAGGTGTGTCTCGGCCTGGTCCGGGACATCGCGTCCGACGGCGAGGGCGCTGGCCGGCTGATCGTCGTCGAGGTGGGCGGTGCGCGAGACGACTCGCAGGCCAAGCGGGTGGGCAAGTCGATCGTCAACTCACCGCTGGTCAAGACCATGGTGCACGGCAGCGACCCGAACTGGGGGCGGGTCACGATGGCGATCGGCAAGTGCCACGACGACCGCGACATCGAGGCCGACCTTGTGCGCATCGCCTTTGGCGGGATCGAGGTCTACCCCCACGAGCCGGACAGTGGCGCCCTGGAGGCAGTGGTGTCCCATCTGCGCTCGGATGAGGTCTGCATCGGGGTCGAGCTCGGCATCGCAGACGGGGCCTGGACCGTGTTCGGCTGCGACCTCACCGAGGGTTATGTGCGACTGAACTCGAGCTACACAACCTGATCGGACCAGTCAGGTGCGACCTGGGCGAAGCAGGCGTCAGCTGCTCGCCCCGGCTTCGGCAGCGAGCTTGAGCTTGGCAAGGGTTGTTTCCATACCGCGCCGGTTGGTCTCCGCCCGCGAGCCGAACGCCATGTCGGCCGGTGCGCGATACCAGCCCGGACGCCGGTCGGTCCATTCCTCAACGACGGTGCAGGAGCCGGGATCGGCGTCATCGGGAACGATGAAGTACTCCCAGCGAGCGACTTTCAGCGGCCCGAAGAAGATCTCGAAGGCCAGGTGCCGACCGCTCTCGGCGGTGACGATCTCACCCTGGGTCATCCATCGGAAAAATCCCACCCTGTTGTGACCGACGAAGTGGGCGCCCTTCGTCGCGCCGGTGGCGCCGCCGCGCCACGTGACCCGTTCGCACTCTGGCGACCACTCGCCCATACGGGGAAGGTCGGCCACCAGGTCATAGACAGCATCCGCGGTTGCGGCAACGGCAAGGGACTCGCGGACGTCGGGCATGGCGCAATCCTCCCACGGTGAAAACGGCGTTGCGCCAGACCCTTAGGCTCAGGGGCATGAGCAAGGTTCTGTCTGCAGTCGCCTGGCCGTACGCAAACGGCCCACGCCACATCGGCCACATCGCCGGATTCGGCGTCCCGTCCGACGTCTTCAGTCGTTACATGCGGATGGCTGGCCATGACGTCCTGATGGTGAGCGGCACCGACGAGCACGGGACCCCGATCCTGGTGGCCGCCGACCAGGAGGGGATCAGCGCCAAGGAGCTGGCGGACCGGAACAACCGCCATATCGTGGAGGAGTTCGTCGCGCTCGGCCTGTCCTATGACCTGTTCACCCGCACCACGACCCGCAACCACTACGCCGTCGTGCAGGAGATGTTCACCACGGTCCACGCCAACGGCTACATGGTCGAGCAGACCACTCACGGCGCGATCAGCCCGTCGACCGGCCGAACGCTGCCGGACCGGTACATCGAGGGCACCTGCCCGATCTGTGGCTACGACGAGGCGCGCGGCGACCAGTGCGACAACTGCGGCAACCAGCTGGCACCGACGGATCTGGTGAACCCGCACAGCAAGATCAACGGTGAGACCCCCGAGTTCATCGAGACCCAGCACTTCTTCCTTGACCTGCCGGCGCTCGCCGAAGGGTTGGTCGAGTGGCTCGACAAGCGTGAGGCCTCGGGCACCTGGCGCCCGAACGTCATCAAGTTCAGCCAGAACATCCTCAAGGACATCCGACCGCGCGCGATGACCCGTGACATCGACTGGGGCATCCCGATCCCGCTGGACGGGTGGCGTGATCAGCCCAAGCGGTTGTATGTCTGGTTCGACGCCGTTATCGGCTACCTGTCGGCGTCCATCGAGTGGGCCCGCCGGACCGGCAACCCCGAGGCCTGGTGCGAGTGGTGGAACGACCCCGAGGCACTGTCCTACTACTTCATGGGCAAGGACAACATCACCTTCCACTCCCAGATCTGGCCGGCCGAGCTGCTCGCCTACGACGGCCTGGGTGACAAGGGCGGCAAGCCCGGACCGTATGGCGTGCTGCAGCTTCCGACCGAGGTGGTCAGCTCCGAGTTCCTCACGATGGAGGGCAAGCAGTTCTCCTCAAGTCGCGGCGTCGTGATCTACGTCCACGACTTCCTCGAGCGCTATCAGCCCGACGCGCTGCGCTATTTCATCGCGGCGGCCGGGCCGGAGAACCAGGACAGTGACTTCACCTGGGCCGAGTTCGTCAAGAGGACCAATGGTGAGCTCGTTGGCGGCTGGGGCAACCTGGTCAACCGCACGGCCACGATGATCCACCGCAGCTTTGGCCAGATCCCGCCCGCCGGTGAGCTGAACGCCGACGACAAGGTTCTCCTGGCGACGGTCAGCGAGGGCTTTGCGACCGTGGGCGCCCTGATCGAGCGTCACCGGCAGAAGCAGGCGCTCGGCGAGATCATGCGGGTGGTGGCCGACGTCAACAAGTACGTGACCGACCAGGCGCCCTTCAAGCTCAAGGCCGATGACGAGCGTGAGCGGCTCGGGACGATCCTGCACGTGATCGCCCAGGCGGTCAGCGACTGTACGACGATGCTCAGCCCCTTCCTGCCGCACAGCTGCAACCAGGTTCATGCGGCGATGGGCGGCCAGGGCGAGATCGCCCCGATGCCTCGCATGGACGAGGTCGACGACCTCGACGGTGGCCAGGCCTACCCGATCATCACCGGTGACTACACGGCGACACCGCGGTGGGAGTCACGGCCGATTCCTGTGGGCACCTCGATCCTCAAGCCGTCTCCGATCTTCACCAAGCTCGACCCGTCGGTGGTCGATGAGGAGCTCGCGCGGCTCAGGCCGGACGACGATCACGACGAGTCTGCGTGAG